>SYEV01000038.1 GCA_005800655.1 Bacteroidota bacterium | reverse complement strand
TAAGATATTTTTTTTCATGTATATTATTCTTTAAAATAACGCACAAAACTGCGCACATTTAACCTATTTTTCAACCTTTTCTGGTAACCTATAAACAAAAGATCAAACATGTAAAGTACTTGATTTTCAACTTATTAATGATTTATGATTATCTGCGAATACTCCAAATTAGTGTGGACCACACTAATCCAAATTCCTATCCCATCAACTTCATAAACACCCCAACATCTTTCAACATTTTCTCGGTAAATTCTAGGGGTTGGTATAAGGCAACGCGTATTTTTTTATCAATCAAGGTTTCCGCCTTTTCAATTAACTGATATAAATAACTCTTATCAACATCACCCACTATTACTAAATCCACAAAGGGATTGTTTTTTCCTAAAGCTAAATCTCCGGTTAGGTATACCTCATCTACATTACCCAACTTATCCAATACATTCTCAATAATCTGATCCAAGCCAACATATTGCATAATTACACCTCGCAAGGATTTAAACATGGGGTGTTTTGTGTTTACTGCGTAATGTTTTGTTTTTGTGTTTTCGTCATCGGTTTGCTCCTGTATGAGTTGCATGTCCGATAACTTATTTAATTCCAAACGCACTGTATTACTACTTACACCTAAGTCACGTTCCAAACCGCGCAAATACACTGTGCTAGCGGGGTTGAGTAGTAATTTGGTGAGTAACTGCACTCTTATTTTACCAGTAAAAATTTTATCTAAGATCATTGGGGTAGATGAGATGTTCGAGGAAGCATATGACGGCTTCGCCTTTCTGAGTCACATTTTAATTATGTAAACTCAATATTTTTCAACAAATATAGCGCAATATTGAGTAGTTTAATTAATAATTATTGAGTAAGATAAAGAACAATTAATTTGCTTTAGAAGTTCCTACCCCCCCCCCGTCATATCCAATATCTTGGTTTGAAGGCTAGGGTCCAGGCGTTCAAAAATGCTATTATTGCTAATAAACTCAGGAACCAATTCCTTCATTTTACCCACCAGTTCCATTTCATTGGATACCTTGGAAGCCGAAGTCACTAATAACCTAAGGTCATTAAAGCTTTCATTAATGCTGGTTAGTTCCACCTCCCTAACTTTAGCAATCAATATTTTATCATGGTAAGTGGCCAAGGTGTTTTCAGCGTCGTTTAATAATTCCTCATATAATTTTTCACCAGGACGTAAACCACTGTAAGTAATATTAATATCAATATTCGGGATCATACCATACAAACGAATCATTTTTTTAGCTAAGTCGGCAATAGCCACCGGCTGACCCATATCAAAAACAAATATCTCCCCTCCATTACCCATACTACCAGCTTCTAATACCAATTGACAAGCTTCAGGGATGGTCATAAAGTATCGTGTAATATTGGGGTGTGTTACCGTTAATGGTCCACCTTTTTCAATTTGTTCCTTAAACCGATTAATTACCGATCCGTTACTTCCAAGTACATTTCCAAAACGAGTAGTAATAAATTTAGTGGCTATATTTTTTTCACTAGATAATCCTTGTACGTAAATTTCAGCCATTCTTTTACTTGCACCCATAACATTAGTTGGGTTCACCGCTTTATCGGTACTGATCATTACAAACCTTTCAGCATTGTATTTTACAGCTAAATCAGAAACTATTTTAGTGCCAATTACATTATTACGAACTGCTTCAGTAGGGCAAAGCTCCATCATAGGTACATGCTTATAGGCTGCAGCATGATATACATAATGCGGTTTAAAACTTTCAAATAAACCCTCTATTCTTTTTTCATTCGTGATATCCGCTAAAAAAGATATGCAGTTTACACGTGTACCGCGTTCTTGTAATTCTAATTCAATATTATGTAATGGGGTTTCGGCCTGATCACACATAATAATCATTTCAGGAGCATAGGGTATTAATTGTCTAACAATTTCACTTCCTATGGAACCAGCTGCGCCTGTAACTAATACACGCTTACCTTTTATTTGGGAACGGATTTGATTATTATTTATCACAATAGGATCACGCTCCAATAAATCCTCAATTTTAGTAGTCTGTAATTGGTTGCTGTTAAATTTACCTTCTGCCCATTTGCTATAAGGAGGTACGCTTAACACTTTAATATCATGGTCCAAACAAAAATCAACCAATTCATTTTTTCGTTTTGTAGGGATAGTAAAGCTGGCAATAACTAATTCATCAATAGGTTGCAATGTAGCAATTTTTACAAATTCTTCAAAACGTATAACAGGGATGCCATTTAAATTTTTATTGCTCTTCTTTTTATCGTCATCAATAAATGCTACAATATGTATGTTATTGCCTCCGTGATTTTCGAGTACTCTTTGTGTAGCAACACCTGTATCTGCAGCGCCAAAAATAACGACGCTCTTTTTTTTCATTTTGTAGTTTTTTGCATAAGCAAACAAAAACTTAACTAGTACGCGGTAGCTTACTAAAATTAAAAAACTAAATCCTGCATAAACTATGACAACCACCGAGCCTAAAGTAAATTCCTGACTATATCTATTTGAAATACTATTCACTACAAATAAAAATCCTGCTGAAGCAATAATAGATATGCTTATTCTAAAGGCATCCTGTATACCAGTATACCTTACAATACCTGAATAGGTTTTAATGGAAGTAAACACCAATGTATTAATTATAGTAACCAATACAAATGTATTAAATACAGCTTCCCAGCTTAATCCAATTAAGGTTAGGTTTTGCTTTATCGCAATGGCTAAGAAAAGCGAGAACAAAGTACCCCCAATGTCTAATAAAAATATAATCCACCTAGGGACAATAGTAAAATTTTTAAACATAACGTTTGTTTTTGGTTGAATCATACAACGGGGGGATTGTATTAATTATTTTTAAAGCCTAAAAAAAGCTAATTAATTACGCGATCAATTTTTTATATAAACTCGAAAACACTAAATACAATATGGTTAAAAAGCCGGCTAAAAAACCTCCTAATACCAGCGACTTTAGTTTACCTACTTTTTCTTTTTCCAAAGGAAAGATAGGTTTATCAATCACCTGTATCAATGGAGTTTCCTTGCGAAGAGCCATTTTTGACATTTCTAAATTTGTTACTAAACTTGTAAGCATCGCTGTATTGGCTTGTACATCTACCTGCCTGCGTGCACCTGGGCTTCGCTTTACATTCATAGCCATGTTTAAATTAAAAACATTGTCAGCTGCGCTAGCTACACCTGTGATTGCACTATTTAGTTCGGCACGGATACTATCTGTTTGCTTTTGTAATATTTCAACATTCAAGCGCGCCTTTTTGCTTTTTATTTCAATATAGTATTCGGAAGTTTCAAATGCCAATGTTTCACAAAATGCTTTAGCAAATT
The DNA here is from genome assembly GCA_005800655.1 of Bacteroidota bacterium. Taxonomy (GTDB): domain Bacteria; phylum Bacteroidota; class Bacteroidia; order Chitinophagales; family Chitinophagaceae; genus Sediminibacterium. Next base: position 53,168 of record SYEV01000038.1, on the reverse strand, counting down.
TTTCATTGATTGAATTTACTTCGATACTTAAGATGCTAATTTTTTTATCTTTTTGACTTACAACAACGTCTGTTTTTACCAACCCCGTTGAAATATTTTTTAATATTGAATCCTGTTGTAGCGTAAATTTTTCGCGATCTGCATCAACAGGGAAATTAATGCCCTTTAATGCCGGTTTTTCCTCCCAACTCTTTTTCACTTCATTAAATTCCAAATAATAGTCGGCCAAGCTTTGTGTTTTGCCATTTACGGTTATAGGAGATAACAATGTTTTTTCAACCAATTTTCGGCTCTTCATTAACTCTATTAAATTAGAACCTGCAAATGCGCCACCCGCACTTGAACCTAAGTCAATACCTAGCGTACTAGCTAAACCCAATGCGCCACTCAAACCTCCGCCACCGCTTTTTTCTTCCTCCATGGCAAAAGTAAGTACAGCCTTATAAGTTGGCTTTTGAAAATAAGCATAAGTGAATCCAATCAATCCACCAATGATGCCAGCAAGTACAATTAAATTCCATTGACTTAATAGAAACTGATACCACTCTTTTATTTTTAACACCAGTTCCTTTAACGATATTTCGTCGTTATCAATTTGGGGTGTATTATTTTGATCAACCATAATTTTTTGTATTAAACTATTGGGGGGATAATTATTTGCTTAACAATTGTAGTGTTGCAAGTGAAGTACCTATTTGTGCAATAATGGTTACATATTGCAATATCGTTGTCATTGCATCTTTTCTTACTGCACCTTCAGGTAATACCACTTCCGATCCTGGTTCAATGCGTGGATTAAATCTAAAAAATCCAAATGTTTTGGTTCGTTTTGATCTTCCATTATAATACACTACATAAGCTTTATTGCGCCTTGCGTTTTCGTTAATACCACCCGCTGCACTAATACATTCGCCCAAGGTGATGCCTTCATGGTAGGTAATCGTTATAGGTCTCAACACACCGCCACGAATAGTTATTTTGTTATCCAATTTAGGAATTACAATTTCATCCTTATCAGTTAAAACCAAGTCATAATAACTGCCGGGATTTTTTAGAATTTGTTCAATATCTAAAGCAATGTTTTGAACATTAGATGGCAGTTCATAGGTAATGCCCATTTTCTTTAAGCTATCCTTCATCAATTGTGATACCGTATCTGCTTTGATACTTTCTCTTTTTATAAAGGCTCCTTTTGCATAGGCATCACCAATTAATCCACCTGCACGTTTTATTACGTCGCTCACTCTTTCCACCCTACTCACTAAACTATATTTGCCTGCAAATTGCACTTGACCAATAATAGATACAATTTGATTTTCGGCAAAGCCTACTCTTTTTGCAATACTTACTACATCATAAGGTTGTAAGATAATATCGCTATTGCCTGGGGTGAAATTTAAATTGGCATCTAACTCAGTAGTCAGCAAAGTAGCAATTTCAGTGTTGTTTACTTTACCGTCTTGTTGTTTGTATAACCTTGCAACTTCTACTTTTTTATTCGCTGCAAATGTGCTTCCACCTGCAAGTGTAATTAAATCCTTCACTGTCATGCTATCAGCATAAGTAAACTTTCCTGGGTTATGCACTTCACCAAATATTTTTACATTAAAACTATCACGTAAGTCCAATACCGAACTTACATACAACTCATCCTCTCTTTGCAAATAAATATTTTCAGTTTTGTCTCCAGCCAATGCTTTGTTTAAATCAATGTTCACCATTTCTTTAACTAAGTTGGGCTTTAATCTAAATAATTGAGCGCCTCCAGTGTAAGCATCTTCCTTTAATCCATCAGCTTTTTTTATTAAATCCGAAACGCGCATGCCTTCCACCAATTGATAAGTATCAGGACGGTATACTGCACCTGTTAGCTTTACCCTATTTTGGTAACGGTTTAATATTTTACTCACCACATAAACATCACCTCCTTGGGGAGCATAGCTAGCAAATTCTTCTTTCCCTAAATCCTTTACTAATAATTCACGGCCATTTTTTTGAATCACTTTTACATTGCTGGTATATGCTGCTTCATCAAAGCCACCTGCAAATGCCAAAATGTTTTGAAAATTTTCCTTACCTGTTAATTCAAATATGCCTGGACGTTTTACTTGTCCGTTCAATTCAACGCGGTTTTCATAAGCCGGTATACGAATTACATCATTGTCCTTTAATCCGATATTATCCGTTTGATCCCCGTTAAGTATGAAATGATATAAATCCACTTTACGAATTACTTTGTTATTACGCACCAATTCAATATTACGGTAACTACCTATTGGAGAAGGACCACCAGCTAATGACAAAGCACTAAACACCGTACTTAAGGAACTTAAGTCATAGGTGCCTGGTTTTTTTGCACCAATAATAGTCACATGTATAGTGCGAATATTAGATAAAGTCACTGATAATTTAGATTCGCCTGTACGTAAACTTACATAAGCCGTGCGCGCCATTTGTTGGCGTATTTTGTCGGTGGCTGCTTCAATGGTTAAGCCTGCTACTCGAATTACACCTACGTTTTGAACGGTTACACTGCCTTCATAACTTACTCTTAGTTCAGTCGCAAATTCCTGTATACCGTATAAAACAAGTTTTAATATATCATTGGGGCCTACTTCGTAATTTAAGGGAGTAGCAATATTTGCATTAGAGGTTAATGAACCTGCATTTTGGAAAAGTTCGGATCCGAATATGGGATTGCTTTGTTCAATATTAGTTTTACTCACCGAATCACTGCCTGTTTGCATGGTACGGTTATTACTAAAATTGTCCAGTTTATTTCCAATATTGTTTACAGAATTATTGGTGGCACTTAACCTAGTGCGTAATTTTTCAAACTCAGCTGCGGGCATGCCTTTTGCTGTAGCCTGTGTTTTGATTTGATCAATGCTTAATTCGGAGCTTTGTAAGCGTTCCTTTATTTTGCTTATATCCGCTTCGGATAACATTTCCACTTTAAATTGGCTTAAGTCCTTTTGGGCTAAAAAGCCTTGCGCGTTAGCAGTTTGGGCAATTATAGCAAATAACAGGACCAGGGTTAAACTGCGAAAAAAATGCTTGAATGTTGCTTTTGTTATCATTGTGATCTTGAAAATTTAAACGTTAAAAGGGGAGTTGTTTGATTTTTGTGCAAAGCTTCGCTTTTCTTAGTCCCATTATAGATACAAAAAGGGCTAATAAACAACTATTTATATGTACAAAATCAATTTTTAAGTGCCAATAAAACAAATGAAGTGGTACTTAAAAATAGGTTCGTATTTGTTTTAACAAGCAAAGCATATTAAAATTCATACCAATAAATTTAGGGGGGTGGATTTATCAGACAAAAGTACTCGAATAATTACTCAAAAAAAAATTTATACAGTGCTTATTTACATTTGGTTAAGCATCATTTTTTATACTTAATTTAATGTTAATTATGTACTTAAATAAACTGTCCTTTTAATAACGTTTTTGCAGCTATACTATTGTAGTGAATGTAGAATAAACTTAAAATTGGCGAAAAACTTAAATTCAAGCCTCTAAAATCGGTATTTACCTGTGAGATGGGGTATTAAATTTCCTTTTAATTGATGGTAATTAAGAGAAATAGTACAGTTTTTAGCTTAAAAGAGGCAATTTGGGGTAATTTTTGAGGATTTTAGGCTAAAAATGGGCAAATATTGAAAACTGTAAAAGAGATGATTAATATCGTTACAGAAATATTGATATTTTAAGTGACCTAAATATGGTGGCAATGGCGTTAAATCAAAGACTAGTTTTAAACACTAAAAAGTAAAGTATGCTTGAAAAAAAGCTTATAAATAAACCAATGAGCAAGCCCATATACCATTTTGTTTCACTTTTTTCTAAAGGGAACACAGGGCTATCCACTATTTGTACAGTAGGTGTTTCCTGAATTAAAGAAGCTTTAGAAGCTTCTAAATTAGTAACAAGTTGGCCATATATAGAAGTAAGCATTCCCTTGTCCCTTTGAGATATTTCTGAATTTATTGCCTCGTTCACATTTGAAAAATTACCATTAAGCAAAAGTAAGGCGTCCTGACGAGTTGATTGTGTTTTATAATTTAATAATACATAAATACTATCCGTCCTTTTCTCAAGTCGTGCTACATTTTTTCTTAACCTTCCTACTTTTGTTTCAATATAAAAGTCGGTCGCTATTTTTAATATTTTTTCGGAAATTAACTTACTTAGGTTTTCTTCTTTGGTAATTACTGTCATTTTAAAAAAGCCTAATTTTTTATCTGGCTTTACAACAGTTAATTCTTTTTCCTCAATTCGGTTAATAATAATTTTTAATAGACTGTCTTGTAATCTATAATCCTTATCGGGCTTAGCGAATGATATTTCCCGACCTATTTTAGAGTCATTTGCCCATTTCGATTTGTATTTATAAACCTCAGCATATTTATCGGCTATGCTATAATTACTGTCATTTGAATATGGCATTTTCAAACATTGTGCCATAAATGTTTTGGATTTTAAAAGCTCCAATACATTGTCGCCTGATAATACAGTATTATTAGAACCCGTTAATCCAGTAATATCCATACCTAATGACCCACCTAGTGATGACAACAATCCGCCACCAGCCATACTTTTACTTTCTTCCACTAAAAAAACAGTGTCCGCAATATACCTGGGTGATTTTAAAAAACTATAAGTAATGCCCAACACGCCACCTACAAGAGTAGCTAATAAAATTATTTTGAAATTATTTTTCAAAATTTGAATTATTAAACTTGCCCATTCTTTTACCCATTCACTCATTGAAAAATTGGGTTCATTAATTATATTGGAAGTGTTGTTTTGATTATTTTCAACTGACATAGTAATAATTATAATTTTAATATAGCCGCTAAACCAACTAATGCTGATAAAATACTGGTGATCGCCGATAATTCAGCGACCGATAATCCTTTTTCTTTATCAGGCATTTCAGGTACAAATATTTTACTACCTGGCGTGACTCTTGGATAAAATTTAAAAAACAAAAAGTGTTTTTGTTTTTTATTAATCCCATTTCCATATTGTATATAGGCTTTCGCTAATGAAGCTCTATTTTTTACACCACCTGCAGCTGAAATATAGGACTTAAAACTTCCTGATTCATACCTAGTTAATTGTGGACTATATACAGCACCAATAACTTGTACAAATGGATCGTTACGTGAAATAAACAAACTATCTCCGGGTAATAATGCCAATGACAAATCACGAGAATTATTATTGGCAACATCTAAGTTCACCCCAATCAAAACCCCTTTTCTGTATACTTGCAAATCCTTTAATGAGCCGTACTTAGTTAAACCACCTGCCCTTGCTAAAATGTTTTCAATAGTTTCATCTCTTTTTTCCAATACATAATTGCCTGGAAAATAAACTTCCCCTGCTACTTTAATATCCCCTAAAAATACGGAGTTCAATAATCTGGGTACAAAAATATAATCTTGCGCTTGCAAAGTGAAAGTGTTATCTCTACTGGATAAATTTGAATCTAATTCAAGTTTGATCAAGTCCACTAATTGATTAGCCAATGAATCAGTTCGGTTGTTTTTTATTCTTGACAGCTCAACCCTATGATAAGCGGCATCTTTCATAAATCCCCCACTCATAGCAATCACATCCTGTATTTGCATACCCGCACGGAACATTATTTTGCCTGGGTTACGCACATGACCGCCAACGGTGATATATTGCACTTCCTCTAATTCTTGCTTTGTATATATTTGAATGCTATCCTCGCGTTCCAAAATAAAATCAGTACTATTTTGAGCAAACTTGTTTAAATCAACTGCTACCAAAACACGATCCCTTGCATTAGTTAATCGATAAATGGTTGCTCTTTGCATAAATGCATCTGATCGTAAGCCATCCGCTTTTTTTATTAATGCTTGTAAAGTTAATTTTGGTTGAAACCCATAATCACCAGGGCGATATACTGCACCTGTGATGCTTACTTTGTTAATATATACTGGTGCTTTTTTTTCTGCATAAATAGAATCGCCTGGTGAAGGAATGTAGTTTGCAAATAAATTGGCATCTACTTCCTTATATGTTTTTTCTGAGCCATTTAACTGAACAATTTTTAATCTATCAGTAAAGGCAGAATCGTTAAACCCACCAGCATATTCTATTGCTTGTTGTATACTTTCATTAGGTCTTAATTCAAATACGCCAGGCCTTTTTACCATTCCCCCAAATTCTACCCTTTTTATATATGGGCTATACATGATCACATCCTGGTCCTCCAATCTGATATCCTTCGCCATTTTGCCATTTTGTAAAAACTCATACAAATCAATATTGGCAATAGTTTTATTATTTCTAATTACTTTAATATCCCTTAAAGTACCGTTTTCAGTAGGTCCCCCAGAATAATACAATGCATTGAATACCGATGATAATGCTGAAATTTGATAGCCTCCTGGCCATACCGCCTCGCCAATGATTGTTATTCTTACACTTCGATAATTAGTCATTGTAATTGTCAACTGTGTTCTATTTAATTTTAAAGCTGGATAAGCTGTTGACATTTTTGCTAAAATCCTTGCCTTTGCTTCATCCATGGTTAATCCACTGACATTAATTAGTCCAACATATTCAATTTTTATGTTACCATCGGTGTTAACGGTACAATTAGCTGTTGTTTCATTTAAGCCTGTTAATGTAACATCTAATTCATCATCGGGCCCTAGTATGTAATTTTTAGGGGTGGCAAGTCGTAAGTTGGGTTCAAATTTTATATTTGGATTTGCAAAAAATTCATACCCATACTTGTTCGTAATTTTTTTTATAATAGGCACTTCTAATACCCAAGTGCTATCACGCATAAAACTAGAAGTATCTTTTATCATACTCATGTCGCTAAAGGAACTTTTTTTGGCACCTTGTAAAGCAACTAATCGCTTTTTAAATTGACCTACTTCAGAGGGTCTCAAGCCCTTTTTTACCAAAAAACTCATTGCATCACTTTCAGACATCCCATTGGCAGATGCTTGTATCCACAATTGCATGATTTGTTGGTCCGAAAATTGACTAATTCTAGCGCTACCCATATTTACATTTGCGCCACTGCTAATTTGTGCTTGTAATGGTTTAAAAACCAATAAAATAAGCACAAATATCACTAAAAACTTTCCTAATAATTTGATCATTTAAATTAACTTATAAGCGTAAAAATACGACAATTGCGTCATAAAGCACAATTCACTAATAGGGCGAAAATACGAGCCCAATATTTACCATATCACTAGTTATGGGATTTTGCAATAATGGCTTCATTTGATATGCACTATAACCAAATAGAATGTTTACATTACTATATAACTCATAGCTACTTTCAAAACTGAATTTGTTTGTTTTATATTGAGGATCAAAGCCATAGATAGGTGAAGGGGTTAAAAAATATTGCTGCTCTATTGATCCAGCCCCGCCCTTTGCCATAACACGATAATACACCCTTAAATTAAGCCGTGGCTTAGGATGATAATTGGCAATGAATTCAAAACGATCTGCATTAGTGCCCATCCAATCACCAAGGGGATAATTACTATTTGAATAATTTTGTGCCGGTAAAAAATTACGGTACACAAATGGGTATACTTTATTAAGCTCGGCAGTTAATGTAAGATAAGGCAAACCTATATCCGTAACACTCGCTCCTATTTGATAAGCTATTTGATTGCGCGACTTAGTGGAATTAAAAATATTACTTACCCTAATTTCATCAATAAATAATTGGGCATACAAATGCGTTTTAGGAATTTGATTTCGACTACTAATTCCCATAAAAAACTGTCCATTGGCACCTGTAGTAATTTTATCATTGTATTTATTGTTGTCATAGGCCTTAAAAAAAGTTAAAGGCATAAGATAAGCAGGTTCCAATTGATCGGTATACACTATGGATTCTCCTAAATGAATACTTAATCCCTTCATCGGCCTAACTTCAACAAAGTGTATTGCATAAAACTTAGGTATAAAGGATTCCCTCTGACCACCATACACCGAATTACCTGTGCCGTAGCTTTTTAAGGAATCAATTACCCCACTTTGCAACCATGCATGCATATAGTTAACACTCATCCATTTTGTTGGATTATATTGAAATCGATAATAGGGATAAGAAGGCGATTTGCTTGACAAAACCAAATTACCCGTTTTACCATAACCCAATACATTTTGATCCTGTCCCACGGTGATCATCCCCTTATTAAATCGATAACTCATATTGGCATTAAACTGACTATAAGATAATAAGTTGGTGTTAATGGTTTGTTTGCGATTAAAGCCCATGAGTGTATTATCAATTCTTAAGGAATCATAATCACCCGTCTCATTCACATCTCTAACACTTAACTGAAAACCAATACGCTTACCAGCATAACCCATCATTTGAAAACCAGTACTCACCAACTGACTTGTTTTTTTTGAACCCTGAAATCCTATTTCAGCCAATGGATCTACCATTAATCTAAAATTATCATCACTATAATTCAAGATATGTGGTTCCTTAAATAAGTTTTTTTTGATTTGTTTAAAGACCGTTAAACTTTTAGGGATATATGCTTTTTCTAAATTATCAAAACTATAATAACTTATATAAAAAGTAAGTTCATCACGCTCAATCTTTGTAAGATTTTTATTTTGTTGTAATTGATTTAATAAATTAAATACAGTTGCCCTATCTACTGGCTTCATTAAATCATTAAATTCTATTGCGCCTTTTTGTGCCATCCTTTCTAAATAGGCAACAACCGTTTGTTGATGTGTAAATACCTGCGCAGTTCCTGGATTAGCATTAAATAAAAAAATGCACCCAACAATAATGAAAAATAATTTTACTGAATTCAATGTGTATGTTTTAATATGCGCCTTGATCGCGTAACATTTTAATAATGGTTTGCAAAATAATTTGCAAATCCAATGTAAATGACCAACGATGTATATAATATAAATCAAAATTAACGCGCTGTTCCATTTCCTGATGGGTGCGCACTTCGCCCCTTGAACCATTGATTTGAGCCCATCCCGATATGCCCGGCTTTACAATATGCCTTTTTAAATAGTTATTTACAGTTTCCATGGAAGCAATATTCATAGGGGTTGGATGTGGCCTTGGCCCTACCACCGACATTTCCCCTTTTAATACATTCCAAAATTGAGGAAGTTCATCCAAACTAAATTTGCGTAAAATACTTCCTAAGGGTGTAATTCTAGGATCATGGCGCGATGTTTGATCAAAGGAATCTTGCACATCCTTAATATACATGGTTCTAAACTTATAGCAAATAATGGGCTTGTTATTGAGTCCCCATCTTTCTTGCTTATATATCACTGGACCTCTTGAGGATATGCGAACGAGTAGCCAAATAATGGGTAATAACCAAAAACCAATCGTGACAAAAAACAGTATCGAAAACACAACATCAAAAATGTTTTTTAGTAATTTATTCTCCCATTTATCCAATGGTAAAATATTTAAATTAATAACGGAGATCAATCCGATGGTATCAATTTCCTCTGTTTTTGAAGTTAAATCCTCCAGCTTTGGCATGATACGAACACGCACATTGTAGTGATCACATACCTCAATACACTTTCGGATAGTGGCTTGTTCGTGATGAGCTAAGGAAATGAGCACCTCATCGATATGTTGTTGCTTAAAAATATTTTCCAAATCCTGCACCCTGCCCAAGTATGGCATGCCTGGCGCTTCTATATTATTTTCATCAATAAACCCGATACATTTATACCCGTAGTATAAATTTTCAGAAATTGTTTTATTAAATTCAACCGAAGTTGCATTATATCCTATAATAACCAATGCATCATAAACAAACCCTTCGGCAAATGCAGAATGTTGTTGCTTTCGAATAAAATATTTTAAAGCAATGGATACAAAAAAATGAATAGTAATAAAATGACTGAATCTGAAATAATCACCATAAACCGATTTACTTAAAAATAAAAAGGAGCTTACTAAAATTAAAAATAAAATATTAGTATAGGCATTATACAGTATCTCCTCTGGAAATTTTTTATTAATTCTATTGCGATACAACCTACATTCATTCGCTGCCAAAAACCAAATGACCAACAATAAAAAAATAAAAGAAAAATCATAAAAGGTTTTAGGAAAAACAAACCCGCCTTTTTTAATAAATACCGCTAATAATAAAGATAATAGTAAACAAACCGAATCAATGCCTATTTGGAGTTTTTTGTAGTACTTATGATTCCATTTCATTCAGCTCACTATTTATTGATCAAGGAATTGATATGGTAAAGATATAATTCAGTTATCAAATCCCAATCATATTTCTCATTTAATCCATTGGCAACTATTGATCTTAAAGCAGTCAGTTTTTCGGGATTTGCTTCGGCCCATTGGAACCAGTGGCTTAGTGTCGATATATCTTTTTTGAAATAAGTGCCAAATTTATCGTTTTGTAGTACTTCCCTACTAAAAACAGTATCAATGGCGCCTATCGCACATCCATTGGCCATAGCTTTTAATAAAGTAGGATTGGTGCCTCCAAATTCATGGCCATGCATATATGCAAAACAATATTTATATAAACTTGCCAATTCATCCCCGTTGGTGATATAACCTGTAAATACCAACCGGTCATCCTGGTAAGATTTTATTTTTGTTGCATACGCATCTTGATAAGGAACATCACCCACGATCACCAATTTTTTTGTGCTACTTGAATTTATAAAACCTTCAATAATAATATCACTATTATTATCAGGTATCATTCTGCCCACAATTAAATAATAATCCTGCGATTGTAATTGCCATTTATTCAATAAAGCTTCCGAAGCTCCTTTATTGCTGTCGGCCCCATAAGTGATTACCACCGAATCAGTATTAAACTCTTTTTTATAAATGGTTTGCATGGCAATGGCGTCAGTAACAATTAAGTCCATCCACTTAACCGCCATTTTTGCTGCCCATTTAAAATATATGGCGCCAAACCCTTTCCATTTAGGGCGCATCCATTCCAATCCATCAACATTTATAAGGGTAGGCTTTTTAAATAATCTGGTAATAAATCCAAAGGGTCCATTGGAAACATTTAAGACCAACACCACATCTGCATTTGAAAATGCAGCATGCCAAAAAGCAAAAAATGAATGTATGGGTTGGCTTAAGCTTTTACTTTTTATAGTTGGTATATATTTTAGATGTATCCCATTCAATTGTTTTGGTTTTTCCTCAAATAAATAGGAATGGCAGTACACAGTCACCTGCACTCCTTTGGCTACCATCCGTTCCCCAATATTTTTTACCAATGTTTCATAGCCGCTATATACATAGGGGTAGCCACGTGAACCAATGATCGAAATTTTTAAGGGAGGTTGACTCATGAATAAATTATTTTCCCAATTTGGTTTTCAAAGGACTTCATACTAAAATAGGTTTGCACTCTTTTTATTGAATGCGCATGGAGGTTATTGTAATTATTACTTTGAATTAATTCAAATATTTTATCGACTGCAACTTGAACATTGTTGATTGGGATGAAAATACCAGTTTCATTTTCTGCAATCATTTCTAGCGCCCCTCCTTGTTCAGTGGCTGCAACAGGAACTCCATACTGCATTGCTTCTAATACAACCGTAGGTAATGGATCAGGTAATTTGGAGGGAAGAATGAGTAAATCAATAGAAGAGTAAAATTTATCCATCTTATCCTCAAATCCGGTATAAAAAATTCGTTCGCCCAGATTATTCTTTTTGATGAAATCTTGCATCTCATCAACCAAATATTCATAACCCGGAAATGCATCTCCAGTAATGATAAAATACAAAGGTGTTGCTTTATTGCTATATGAATATTGATTTAATAATTGCTGTGCGATTTGTAAAAAATATTGTTGCCCTTTCCAATAGTGAACCCGACCGGCCATTCCAATCACAATAGCTTCCTTTGGGATTTGATATTTTGTTCGAAAATTTGCTTCAGTTGATTTTTCAATGGGCGCAATCCCGTTATATATGACTTGCATTTTATAGCGTAATGATAAGGTATTTTTACTCCAATGATCCTGCACTGCTTTTGAAACACAAATGATTGTTGAAGTATAACGCTTCATGATCCATTGAATGGCAAAGAATAAAAATTTAGGCTTCCCTATAATTTCATGTACATGCCAAACATGTTTGATTTTATTTTTATGGGCTAAATAGGCCCCTAGTATAACTGCAGTGGTATTGGCGTAAACTAATTCAATATTATTTTGCTGTATATATTTATTTAAAAAGGTATTCGCTTTTTGCCATTTATTGATTCTATTTAAAATACCAAATGGAGTGAAATATTTTCTTCTTATTATGCCAAGATTTATTACAGTTACTGGGACACTGTCCTGTTTTAATTTATCAACCAATGGGCCTGCAGATGAAACTACTACATGACAAGTATGCCCTTGCCCATTTAATATTTGTACTGTTTGTAAAAATATTTTACTAGCGCCATATAAATCCGAAGAACTATGTAAAAATAAAATGCGCATTTAGCAATGTTAGGGCTTTCTTGATTTAATAAACTTTGCAGGAACTCCTGCCACTACACTATAAGCTGGCACATTTTCCGTTACCACTGACCCTGCTGCCACTACACTTCCTTGACCAATAGTTACCCCTGCTAAAATGATGCTATTTGCCGCTATCCAACAATCATCCTCGATTATAACCTCTTTTTTTTCAACGCCCTGATCTCTGATTAATAGTTCTGGATGATCAAACACATGGTTTTCGGCATAGATACTTACCCTAGGTGCTAACATCACATTATTGCCAATGGTAATTTTTCCTGAGCAGCCGATGTAATTATAGGGCCCAATATTTGAATTATCCCCCATAGTTAAACCCTCGCCAATAGGCCCTCCATATATATTGGATGGCCTTATGATGGCATATTTTCCTATTGTAACTCTATTCCCCAATTTAATACCTTGTTGGGACAAGCAATTAATTTCGGCACCATCTTCGATAATGGTATTATAGCCTACTTGTAAATTTTTAGGATAAAATAAGCGCACATTTTTACCAACCAATAATAACCCTTTGGCTGACTTAATCCAAAAGCGTATTTTCAATCCCCTTAGAAAAAAGAAAATTAAATAATAATAGGTGATGAGTTTATTTTGATAGCTCCATCCTTCTTGAAATCTATTTTTTAATTGATTATTCATGCTATTGTAAAAATACTTTTAAGGTAATAGAATATGAAGTAAATTGTGGCATCCAATACAAAATGAAAGAAAAAGTTAAATATATATTTATTAAAGTATTAGATATAGTCCTACTTCCTTTGACTTATCTTTTGTTGCCCATATATAAATTAGTAAAAAAATATGGGATCATTAATTTTCCTTTACAAGTGAAGGCCTTTGTCAAAACCGGTATCTTCCCAATGCAGGACCATTATTATAACCCACAATTTGTATATTCAAAGAGTTTTGATGCTAATAAAATTCGTAATCTTCATTTAAACTTTAATCTTGACAAGCAATTAGTGGAATTAGCGCGACTCAATTTTACTGAAGAACTTGAATTTAAAAAAGAAGGCGATCCTTACCAAGGCGATTTTTATATTAACAACCCCGCCTATGGCCCCGGTGATGCTGATTTATACTATTTAATGGTGCGTAACCTGCAACCAAAAAATATTATCGAAATCGGATCCGGATTTTCAACCATGGTTTGTTTACTTGCCATTGAAAAAAATAAGGAAGCAGGTGCAATTACTTCTCTCACCTGTATCGAACCCTATGAAATAACATGGCTGGATACTACTAAAATAATTCACTTGCGTCGTGAAAAAGTGGAAAATATTTCTGTTGATTATTTTAAACAATTACAGGAAAATGATATTCTATTTATTGATTCCTCACATATTATCCGCCCCGAAAACGATGTATTATTTGAATACCTTGAAATTTTACCTGCCTTAAATAAAGGAGTCATCATTCATATTCATGATATTTTTTCACCCAGACATTATCGTGCCGACTGGTTACAAAAGGACCTTCGCCTTTGGAATGAACAATACCTATTAGAAGCTTTTTTATATTATAATGATAGTTTTGAGATTATTTATTCCTTAAACCATCTTAAAACCACTCATTTTAAGGCTGTTCAGCAATCATTGACTAATTTGTCGGAGCAGGATCAGCCTGCCTCCATATGGCTAAGAAAAATTAAATAATACTATAATTTTATAGCCGTATACGATTTAGGTATACCTAAAAACCTTTCCACTTGAATTTCGGCATCTGGGAAAAGCTGTTTAAAGCGTTTATGCGTAAACATTAAAGTGGAGTGTGAAACTATTATTGCTGCTTTATAAGTTGTAGCCTTTGGAAAATAGTTAATATTAAAAGTCATGATCAATAACGCCCTAAATGAATGCGGTAAAAACTGGAATAAGGGTAACAAACTATGCGGCTCTAATGGGAACCACAGGGAAGGGGTTTGTATAATATACTTATCTGAAACACGCCTTACTTCATTCGCAAATATTTGCTGATTTTCATAACTACCCACATGTTCAATCACTGAATTTGAAAAAATCAAATCCACATCCCCTTTTTTATATTCCAATGCTAATCCATTACCCACACTACTAGAAAATTTATTTACATCGCTTTGTGGTATTTCACTGGTGTATAAATTCAATAAATGAATTTGGCATGATGGATGCTGCCAGCCAATATTTTTCCAATATTGAATATCTCCGCCAATATCTAATATTTTAAAATGATCCTTTTGTATTAATTTTTCAATCCGATTTTTTAAAATGTCAAACCGCTTTTGTCGAAACTGATTTACAAATGAACCTTTTTTATTATGATCCACTAAAAATTTAAATATACTCATGAATCTACTACTGCTTTTTTAAATAGTTGCATTAATGAACCGGCTGTTTTTTCCCAAGAAAATTTTTGTAGTTGCTCCTTTCCTTTTTCAATATAAGATTGGCGCAAGGTTTGATCATTCAACAATAGTGTAATTGTTTGCGCAATTTCAGTGATATCATATGGATTAAAGCTTTTAGCCCCTAAACCAGCCACTTCGGGTAAACAAGTATTGTTTGCAATCACTACTGGCACATTATGTTTAAAGGCTTCTAATACTGGTATCCCAAATCCCTCGTTGATGGAGGGGAATACATACAGTTTAGCATTTTGATACAATTGTTGTACATCCTTATCATGTAAGTAACCGGTTAAAATTACATCCGCTGATAGTTGCTTCTGATTGATTACATCCCTAATTGCCAAACTATCGTCTAATGTTATTTTATTAGATGCTTTTCCCACCAACACCAATTTTAAATTTGGGAAGCCATTCGATTTTACTATTTTAAAAGCACGAATTAGCGCTGGTATATTTTTTCGTTTTTCTAAAGTACCCACATGTAAAATATACGACGAATTTAATATAGCTTGTATGTTTTGAGAAACGTTACCCTCCATATTTTGATCCAATATTGTTTTGGGCGCCTCCCCAATCACCGCAATTTTAGCTTGCGATGGGCCTGTGTATTTTGACAATTGATTGGCGGCATATTGTGTAGGTGCAACTAGGTATGCTGACTTTTTTGCTGCTGCGAGTCCTAAATTCCTAAAAAATACTAACCAATACTTATTATAATGTTCTGGATACTCCCAAAAAAAAGCATCGTGGAATACAGGGATGGTTTTGATACCCAATGAAAAATACGGAACCATAAAATCAGAACAAAATAAAACGGAACAACCTAGTTGTTTGGATTGATAAGGCAATATGATTTGTTTCCATAAAAAATAATTGAGCTGCTCTTTTACTTTTAACAAAAAGTGGTTTCCTGTGTATGCCTTAGTATTCGAATCTAAAAAATAAAACCTAAAACCTGCATGCTCCTTTTTAAATTCAATGATCAAGCTTTCTAAATAACTGCGCGCACCAGAGGCTGCGATTTGTAAATCGCGAACATCCACTGCTACTTTTATTAATTCCTTACTCATGCCGTAATCACTTGCCTGTTTTGTATGTGATTAATCATGTAGCCTGACAAATACCAAGAGAAATAACTTAAGTACATATAAGAATCAACGTAAGCAGTAAACATTGGTACAAACATGCCAATTTTGATAAGTACAATTGCTAAAATTATTTTCCATTCCTTTCCGGCTGTGATTTTTAATTGCTGCAATCCAGTTTTAATTAATTTAAAATAGATGTATATATACAACGCCATCGCTAATACACCTGCCTGTACGCCAATAATTATGAATTGATTTTCACCGCCAATATTATTTTGATTCGTCATAGATACCCTACCCGATTCACCCAAGCCCAAGCCCCAGGGTTGTGTTGCCATGGCGTTTAATCCATCCAACCATTCTAATACATGGCCTAAACTTGACTCATTTTGAAATGTAATAGTATTCAATATAAAATCATATAAGTCACCTTCCAATATATAAATGACATACAATACAATAATAGCAACTACGATATGAAAAAAATATACAATTTTTTTATTTCCTATAATCCAACCAAAAATATAGATAACTAAAAAATAGCTTATAAAGGCGGCTCTTGACAAGGCTAAAACAATACATATAAAACTAGCAATTAAACCAATAGATACTAATGAATTGATTTTTATTTGTACTTGCTTATTTATTTCGTTATTATTCTTTGAACTTATTAAAGCCAGCATAATAGCTAAGCACATTACAATCGCAGAAGCAAATTCCAATGGATTCGCAAAAATACTTCCAAACCTTTTTGCCGTTGATTCTGTTTCAAAGGTCCACAACAATCCATAATTACCTGAAGCCGCGGTATTAAAAAAATAAAAGTTATAATCACTAAAACCAGTAAAACTCTGCAGGTGCTGATTTAATATTCGTTCGCCAAAAACAACCATGGCGGCAACCAACATTACCGTAACAATAAATGAAAATAATTTATTAATATTCACTTGATCCTTATCACAAAGCCTTCCTATAAAGTACAATATACAAAAAAAGGATAAGTTTTTTAACGCCATCAATTTGGCTATTATAGTATAGGACCCAATTGGGACAATGACATACAATAAAGTATATACAAAAAAACCAATAATTAATTTATCAATAATATGCAATACTGGCTTTTGTTTTATTTGTGTTGCCACTAATAAACAAGCCGACAATACGGCCACTTCCTTAAAAGATTGTAATAAGGGTATCCACCTACCAAACCCATACATAAAACTAACCGACATCGCGTTGATATAAATAGGCAGGCCAACAATAACAAAAATTAAAAAGCCTTCGATTTGCTTTTTAAACATTTGTGTTAATGCATAAAAAAAAGAACCTAAATAAGCGAGTGGAAATAAAAACATAAAAACTATAAATAGCGTATGCCAATTTTTAATAAAAAACTATCTACATCATTGGGATTCTCAAAGCCGAATCCGGAAGCCGTTGCCGGTTGTGAAAAATTATAATTAAACGAACGCTTCCCAATCAAGCTAGCCGATAATAAAAAATGTTTGTAAGGATGATCATACAATATTCTAAAGCCTATATCCACCCATTTTGTTTTGCTCGGATTTTGAAAAGCAAATCTAGCTTCATAATCATCGGTATTTTTAGTGGTGCTTTCCAATTGGATAGCTAACTGCTTCATACCTTCAAATTTACTTACACGCATCATAAAGTAATTTCCACCTGATCCAATGGGTGCCCCTAAATTTTGGCCTAAATTGTTATAACCAGATGGACGATATCCTCCATGTACATACCAGGTACCTGCACTTCGTACTGGGAAATTTGATGCTTGTTGAATACGGGTATACTCGCTCATCAACTGCCAATACTTTAAAGGCTGTTGTTCATTATAATTAAATAATTTTCGAAAACCATAAGTATAGGCCCTGGAATGTTCCGGATTCTGTATAAAATCGCGCAAATTGTAAAATGCATCGTTGCGGGACCATTCCGTATAAAATTCAGCATGCGATGGTTCCCAAACCCATCTTAAGAATGCACCAGCGTATTGATCCGTATTATCTTCCACAGATCCAGTCAACCAATTACTAAATTGTTTTACATCATTTGCCCTTGAAGCATTTTTTAATATTAAACTCCATTCTGGTATTGTTGTACTTGGGGAAGCACCGCTATAATCCAATAATAATAATTCTGGTTCTTGCACAATTCTAGTCAACCCCATACTTAACCCCTTAATCCATTTGGGTTGATAGCTTAACATGGCACCATTAAAATATCTTTTTTCATCCTTAGTTTGTCCTGGTCCATAGCCCAAATAATTTTCGGCCAATCCGCGATACGCTGGATTTATTTCCTCCAAATAAGCTGCAACCCATTGCCATTCAAAACTTCCAATTTTAGTGCGCCAAGGGCGGCGACTATTAAAACTTAAATGCATAAAGCCTCCGGGGTGCGAACTCATAATTAATGGATTCATTATAGAAGGTCCCCAGATTAAGTTTTCGGAACTCACCCCCACACTTACCGGGCCCGCATTTAAGCGTATACTTGAATTGCCCAATAAATTATTTCTCAAAAAAGGTGCATCAAATATTTCATTAAAAACTAAATTGTTTTTTAAATGATCATAGCTATAGTTATCGGGAAAATTATAATTAGGCGTTTGAAGGGTGCCACGATAATTTTTATTTTCAGCCCATACAAATTGGGGTTGGTATTGTATAGTTAATGGTCCTAGTTTTAAAAATACGCCACCACTGATATATGTTTGCCTTCCGCTACTTGCAACCATGGGGCCATCCAATTCCTGAAATGGATGTTCCGTTACATATTGCCCAGTTACTTGTAATGGTAATATAGTTGCGTAAAATGTATTGCCTAAAAACTTTTTACCAATGGGGTGTAATCCCTTTTTAAAATACACCGGATCCAACCATTTCAAAGCGCTATCCCATGCACCAATTTTGGTGGGTTGCAACGGACGTGACATAAATGAAATATCAGATTCAATTTTCCCCATCAATTGCAAACGCCTTAACGCATCCTCAATGGGTAATTGATCCATGCTGATGGTTTGTGCTTTTGCATTTTGAAAAGTTAAAATGCTTGCGCAAATAACAATTGCAAAAACAATGGCCTGTGCCTTTATATAAATTTTACCTATTTCTTTTTTTCTTTGCTTCACTTATATTTCAATATAATATTCCTTGCCGCTGTTTGAATTGCTTATTTGTTTTTCCAAAATCCATACAAGCCTTTTTCTAACTCATAGGTTTCCCATGATTTTTGTTCTCGCTTAGGTTGTTGTTGTGCCCACTGCCACATGTCTGTTAATCCAGCTTCTAAACTAGTGTTATCTTTATAATCCAACAATTGCACACTTAACTCATGTGCCGGTAATGCATCCTTTACTTCGTGTCTTGCTTGTTCATGTTTTATTTCACCAGAACCAATTACTTGTTTTAAAACATCAGCCGCTTGCTTAATGGAATAATATTTCCAACTGCCAATATTGATAATTTGTTTAGAAGCCCTCGCGTCATTCCCCGCCTTCCACAATGGCAATAGGCAATCGTCAATACTTGAAAATGCGCGTTGTTGTGACCCATCACCAAAAATGGTAAATGGTAACCCGTTGATATATTGATACATCCAAATGCCTAATACATTTCGGTAGCGATCCCAAATATTTTGATTACGGCCATATACATTATGTGGTCGTATAATGCACCAATCCAAGCCATGTTGTTCTCCTGCAATTTGAATATCCATTTCACAAGCATATTTAGCTACACCATATGGATCAATGGGTGCTGGTTTATCTGTTTCCTTAAACGGAGGTGTTCCTATGCCATACACTGCCATACTCGAAGTGAATACCAACCTTTGTACATTATGCGTAATACAAGCATTTACTACATTCGCAGTAGCGACCAAGTTGCAGTTGTAATTAAATTTTCGAATAAACGGACTTAATCCTTCAGCCGCATAAGCAGCAAAATGATAAACGATGGATACCTCTTTAAATAATTCATCAATATTATCCTTGCTTATATCCAATTGATGAAATACAACCCCCTTGGGTACATGTTCTTGATAACCGCCCGATAAGTCATCGATACCAATAATTTGTGTCTCTGGTTGATTTTCCAAAATCCATTCTGCCATGCGGGAACCTAATAAACCCGCTACGCCTGTGATGATAATTTTTTTCAAATGTTTTAATTTAATATTTTAAGTTTCTTATTGAATTTATTACGATTGTATTCCAAATTTTAAACCCTCGCCAATTCCTTTATACAATGCTTTTATTTTTTGCCATCTGCCTCGGAGTATAAAATAAGCTGTGACACTTAAGTAATATAAACTTTGGTACAATATCACTGTAGGCGCATGCAATAGGTTCGTATATTTTTTTAACAACCAAATATGATTACGCGCATTTAAGTAATGCACCTTTGGGCTCACATAACCTTCAGTGGTTTTTTTGGTTGATTTATGTGACATCCCAGCTATATGATAAATAACGGATGCTGGCACATAGCCTAAATCATACCCTGCATTTTTTATTCGAAACGACAAATCCACATCCTCATAATAAATAAAAAATGGATCGTATAATAATCCCACTTTTTTTAACAGTTCTGTTCTCACCATAAAAGCACATCCAGTAATCCAATCTATTTTACTTGCAAAGCCTTGGTTTTGATTTCGATACGTATGTTGCGCATCTTTTTTATTATACCCAATAGTTTTTGTGATACCCAGCCATTGATTAAATTTGGTGCCCGCATTCCAAATTAAAGTTCTGTCGTGATGAAAATATATTAATGGTTGTACAGCTCCCATATTTTTATTGGCATCCAAAGCGCCTAATAATGGTTCTAAAAAATCACTTTCAACCGCTACATCATTATTCAACAATAGCGTGTAAGTATATCCATGTAGTATCGCATATTGCATTCCTTTATTATTCCCACCTGTGAATCCTGTATTTTGATCACAGGTTAAAATAATAATATTGTTATGATTTGTCCTTAATTGATTTAAGGATTCATCGGTTGAAGCGTTATCAACACAAATAATATCATAGTCCTGATACGAAGTTTGATACAGTGATTGTAAGGTGTCATTGGTTAATTCATAACTATTCCAATTCACTAATATGATGGCTAACTTTTTAGACATACGCTTGTTGATAAAAATTAGTACTCATCATAAATCGTACTGCAAGTTGAACTGTAACATTACCTGTTGTATATCTCGGCCAGGAATCCATCCCGTTTTTTTAGTAGGAAACCACTCCCATTGGTAATTATTGGTTTGCATATAACTTACCCTTGGGCCGATTGTATATTTTTTTATACGCCAATCAACTTTGAGGGTAGTGATAAAATCAACATAGTATTGTTTAAACTGTCCTGATGCTGCATAGGCTAATTGATAGTAGTCATTGTTATGCACGCGTCTTTCCCCTGTAATACCTATTCGATTATTATTTTTTCGCCAATTAAATTCAACAGTTTGTGAGGAGCCGCCAGGACCTACGCCCGCGCCTAATAATTGTCCATCATGCGTATAGCCTTGCCTTACATGCGATCCCAAATACCAGCTGGTCGGAATATCTGTACTAAATTGTTCGGCGCGTGTTAACAATTGCACTTGCGTTAGTTCACCCAATAGTTCCCAATAATGTTTTTTGGTAGTGGTGAATATTTTTTTAATCCCCCAGGTACTTGCGTATCCTTTATCGGGTTGTAATACCCAATTTCTCAAACTTGTTCTTTGTAAATTCCATCCCACTTCACCATATATTGTGGTGTTAGCCTCTGGCATGGTGTAATTAAAATAAAATGCTGTTAGTATAATGGGTTTTATAATTCCATCATCAGGGATATTATGTAAAATATTTTTGACTGGTATATAATCCGTCCATTTGGTCATATCTTTTTGATACTGAACATGGGTTTGTTCAAAACCAATATGTAAGTTTGAAAACCATTTGGGTTGATAGCTAATATTTATACCATTAATTATTCTGGTATTATTTTCTTTTGGAAAAAATAACTGATTGCCGCGTAATGGCATAAAAATACTAGGCGGCAACCATCCACCATTGGTGAGCTTACCAGTGATGAGTTCAATATTAAAATTTCCGATTCTTGAATTGACCGGTTTGCTAGTTCCTAAAGTTATGTGCGGAAATCCTGCCGCGGTATTTGAAAGCAATAATGCATTGCGTTGTGCAGGACCCCACCATTTATTTTCATTTGATAGCCCTACCTGCCAATTTTTATAATGCAATTTTAAATAAGATTGCCCCCAAGACATTTTTTTATAAGGATTATCCCCCATGCGTTCTGGCAACTCAATAAAATTATAAAAACGGTAATAATCACGCCACAATACTTCATCTGCATCTAAGGGCAGACCATCAAATAATTGATTTTGCGCCATTCCCATTTCTGGGGCTATTTGTACTTCAACAAACTTCCATTGTGCATTTACCCCTGCTCGTATAAATTGTTGCCACCCTTTTGCAGGAACCATTGCGCCATCATTCCAGTTATAGGGATGTGCTTGTACATATTGCAATTTGTTTAAGAAGGGCACCCATCTTACTTGGATACTATCTTTTTTATATAGCTTAACTGTTCCAAATTTTGAACTATCTCCCCATAAATTTTTAGTGAGAATATAATTATCCTGCTTAAAATCCGTTTGTGCTTTTACAACAAATGGAAATATAAAAAATATAAAAAATAACTTAATTTTTTGCAAACCTAATTCTTTGTACAATAAAAAATGAGGTGGCTAATGCAACTGCTTCAATTAACATTGGATAAAATCCTACATACTTTGCATCTACACCTAACTGAAACGCGTCAATACTTAATATGGATATAAATAAAATAAATACCCCTGCGCCAAAATAGGAGGTATACTTTTTTTCTAAAAATATTTCTGTCACATTTAATACGTTTAAGGCAATCAACATTGGAACAATACTGATATATTGTATTAGCTGTTGTACTTCCATAAAAAATGCCAAGTTATTATCATGCTTCCCCATAAGTAATATGGTTAACAATTGTTCTGGGAAAAAAAACATAACAGCACCAGCGAGTAAACAAAATAATGATAATAAAATATTTTGTTGTTGTTTTAATTGCTTCCATTCTTTAAATCCCAATTGATGCGTACCTGCAGCATGGGGCATCACGGCTGATCCATAAGCATTCACCAACATCCTAAAACTAGATATTAACTTATCTACAAAGCCATAAGCAGATAAATACAATGGAGTTACAAAGGAAGGTATCGCGAATAAAAACAAAGATTGTTGTAAATGCACTGTTAATCCATTGCCCAATACCAAACTATTTGTTTTTAATAACTCGAGTAGTTTGTCAGTGCTTGGGTAATATTCGGATAAGCCTTCTTGGAAAAATATACTTTTCAAATAAAATGCATTGAGTAACAACATGACTATTCCAGTTCCCAATAAACTGATTTGAATTATATAAACACTATCTCGCATTATATAAATCAATAGCAGTAAAACCAATCTAAAAAATAAGTTGATGAAGGTGTACTTGTTGATATTATAAGTCGCTATTAAATAAAATTGCGGATTGATAAACTCCGCTAATATCATTGGGAGTATCATAAAATAATACACCCCATTTTTAATAAAGATGGGTAAGGTAGACACAATAACAATAGCAATTAGCAAGGGTATGAATCGCATAGCCATGGTATTGGCTATTACCCTTTTTTTATCTTCCATTGTGACCGCCTTTTTTATTTCAACCATGCTTGTTTGCATGGTGCCATAGTTAACAAATATTGCGATGAGTGAACCAAAGGACAATGCTAAAAAATACATGCCTAGTTTTTCAGCATTAATATGATGTACCAATATAGGTATAACCATTAATTGAAAAACAGCATTGGTTATACTGAAGATCAATAATGATACAAATTGGTTAATAGTGGGAAAGTGTAACTTCATTTATTTTTTACAATTAAAATTGTATGAATATTTCGCAAAATTGATTGCTTGAAATACTTACTCTGGTGTGTTAATTATTTTGATAATTAAACTTCCCATAGACCATGATTCATCGCACATTTGATCCGCAACATTTTTTTGAACCAACAAATCTTTAAAACTTATAGTTACTTTTGAAGCACTATGTTTTATTGTTTTATCAATTTTATATACTGAAGTTTTAAATACATCTGCCATATGACATATACCTGCAATATCCATATAAGCACCAGTTTTAGGTGGATTATTGATTAAACCATAATCTGCTGGGTAAGATTGATATAAACAATAAATTGAATTACATGGTGTATTAGAAAAAGTTGCATTTAACACCGTTGTTCCATCCATATTGATATTCCAAATATCTGGACCATCTATACCACCATAATTATTGTTGCCATCCCAGCTATCATGAAAGCGCGGTTCCGCGATTATTTCTATTGCTTGATGCGCTGGTAAATTATCCAGATTTATGGTAAACCCATTTTTATTATAACGACCTATTAAATACTCGCCATTGTTTTTATATAAGATAGCGCCCGTTAATTTATCGGTTGATCCTGATTTAAAATTATTATTGTAAACCATCACTTCGTTATATCCCGACTTTGCACATCCCATTACTAACATGAGCAACGATATTGTGATAATTATTTGAGCTTTTTTTGTAACTGTTTGAATGTTCATAATTGATTTTTATGATTTTAGGTATTCCTAACCTTGTTGGTATATTATAATTTTTTATAATGCTTCGCCATTCTTAGTCACATTTTTGACATGCAAATGACTAAAAGACAAAGGTTTATCAGTATATAACAAATTTATTCTAATTATTATTATCCACCTAAAATTGGAGGTTAATTAATGGCTTTTTAGCAGCATCGGGGGCTGTCTGCGCTCCCTTAAAAGTAAGGAAACTATATGATTTATAGCAATTTAATGGGGGCTAATAGGTTGCCCTGATTAGGGTACAACTTTTCAACCGAATTTGACACCTAAATTTTAGGTTTTTCGGGTCTTTTTTCCCGAATTCCCGCCAAAATTTGCAGATTTTTAGGTCTTATTCCTACTCCACCACCCCATCGGTTATCACTACATCGCTTAAGGCGCCGGTGCATAAGCCTTTGATGGTGATGGATTCGCCCACTTTTTGAGTAATGGGTGCGGTGCTGATCATGGTGACGGATAGATTGGAAAATGAATCGCTTCGGCCAATGACTAAGGTTGTTTTTCCTTCCTGATTTTTATCGATACTCAAAATTACCCCGGTTACTACTACCGCCTTATTTAAATATAAGCTATTCGCTAATTTTTCATCGACCTGGTATTTTGCAATCAAGGAATCCGAGGTAATTACAATGCCGGTTTCTGATTGTACTTGTCTACGATGTTGACTTGAATATACAAATACGTAATAGTAAATACCAAAAGCAATAGCAGCTATCAAAGCTATTACAATAATTATTTTATTTTTTGTAGACATGACTTTCGGTTTTTATTCGCCCTATTAAAACTTTAAGTTCTTCAACTCTTTCGGCTTTTTTAAAGTAAACACCCTAGAGATATTAAATCCAAATCGTAAATCACCTTTGCCCCAGCTGCCTGTGGTTTCATTGATAAAAGTACGCTCTGTCATGCCTGTTGAATTAGATACATGTAACTGAAACACATGGCCGCCAGTTTCAATGTCAACCCCTACTGTCAAAGGATCGTAGTAACCATCCAATTTATCAATACGATAAAAATATTCAGTAGTAATATTCACGCGCTTACTGATTCTTTGTCTAAAGCCAATACCCAAAGAATAAAAGTCATTGGGGATATTTACATTTTCAATAATATTATAACGTAAAAGGATTGGCGTCAACTGTAATGAAAAATAGTCATTAAATTTTCTTGCAAATAAAATTTGATGCACAAATGAAAACTTATCTGAAACATAGGGTTCGTAGATAGTCGTGGCATTCTTCAGTGATTTATAAATAGTACTTCCGACGTAACTTATACTAATCGGGATATTATGTTCCCCTACTTGTTGGCGAATAATTTTATATTTTACAAACCCATCAAATTGTTTTTGAAATGTGCTACGCCCAATACCAATCATTAAGTTTTTGGTAAGCCCATAATCCAAGCCCATACGCATGGTCGCCTGATCTAAACCAAAAAATTCATAGCCTCCCTGATTGATGGCTCCAAAACGATGCATAATTTTAAAGTCTAAAATCCCTGCCCCTACATTTTCAATGGAATGGCCGTTAACAATACGGGTAGTTTTAAAACTGCTAGTAATAATATCATTGGAGGGTTTGGATACGCTATCAGCAAATAAATCAATTGTTTGCGCTGTTGCGTTCAATTGCATTCCTAAGATGCATAAAAAAAGTAAGCAGGCTTTCAATTTAATCATAATGGGTAATTTAATACTAAAGATATTAATATTTACAATTCAATTTAATAACAGCTTGGTTGGCAATTTTATCTCCAATATACATTCCAGATATCCCATAATCCTTAATCTTAACATTAAACTCTCCTACAATGGTCGGCTTGCCTTGCGTTAAAGTTAGTGTTCCTTTGGTCGTGATTTTTTGGGCTACCCCATGTATGGTTAATGTCCCTTCCACTTGAATGGGATAAGTACCATCCTTTGAAAAATTAATTTCTTTTATGTTCGTGATATAGCCTTTGAAGTCCGCCTTAGGGAACTGCGTGGATTCCATATAATTTTCATTAAAATGATCCTCCATTAATTGATTCTCAAACTTGAAGCCTTTAATTAACACACCAAAGATGATTTGTCCAGTGGCATCCACAAATTTTGAATCCACCTGATTATTGACTGCAGCAATTTTTACAAGAGCACCTGCTGCATTAAAATATATTTGTCCTGATTTAGTCGCAAACACTTTTTGCGCACTGGCTGTTTGCGTCATACCAATGAGTAAAAGAATTATGATAAAACTTAATACACTCGTTAATTTTAATTTTAGATTCATAAATTTTATTTGCTTGAATAAATGATTGTTAAAATTCATTATTCAAAATAAAGGTACGAATTTTATTAAGAGGTGTTTTGATAATTTTTTGTTATATAAAAAAATGGCCATATGATTTATATCAGTCCTCTGGCCATTAAAATTTTTAAAAATATTTTATTGCTAATTGCACTTAATCAAACTGCAAAGGGACATTTATTTTTAAACTAAAATTTCGGCCCATATTAAAAACGCCCATTCGACCTGTGGCCTCATTCGTTGGGCCATATTTTAAACGATTCAAATGGTTTTGATAAGCAACGTCAGCCATGTTTTGACCAACCAATGAAACATTGAATAATGTTTTATTTTTTCGTTGCACTTGTGTACTAAAGCCAATATTTAAAAGCGTATATGCGGATGTAACCGTTTCCGTATTATATCCAACAAATGGATTATTTTGTGCAAACACATTATCTAATTGAAAATTGATAAAGCTATTTCGGATGGCTTTGGATTTCTTAAACATTTCAATTCTTATTTCAGACAACCATCTTGCACTTGGTATACCTGGTAAATTAGTTGATCCATCTAGAGCTTCTTTAAATTGTCCGCGAATTAAACTAACACTATTTTCAACATGCAACCAATCTAATGGATGTGGATGAAAATCAACATTTAATTCTGCACCATATAAGTGTGCATCTTTTTGTCTAAATGCAAATGCATACAGATCATCCCCATTTTCAACAATAATGGAGTCGCCTCCTGATTTTGCTGTTAATTTTTGATAAAAAATATAATCATTCACGGTATTGTAAAATACATTTCCAGCAACACTCATATGCTCATTACTCCATTCTAGGGCAGCATCAAATTGTAAACTTTTTTCAGAAATTAATGCTTCATTGCCATACTCAAATCTGTTGGTTCCCTCATGCGCACCAAAGGAAGCAAGTTCGGCCATGTTAGGCGCGCGGAACCCGCGCGCAATATTAAATTTTATAGTAAGCTTTTCACTTAAATCATGGGCTACACCAATAGCCCCTGAAAAATTACTGAACTTCTTATTACTTTCTTTTGGATCATATAATGCAATACATGCCATTCCTGGTGGACATAAAAACTGTGCGGGGTTGATATAATTCATGAATTTTTGATCATAACGAAAGCCGCCAGTCCAAATAGTTTTATTTATGCGCTTTTGCGTATAGTAAAATGCCCCAATATCAAAACTAGTATAGTTCGGCACCAACACTTGCAAACCTCTATTGGTATTGATTTGTTGCATACCATTTACCCCATACGTGTTTTTCCAGTTGTTCTTTTCTGATTGTAAATACTGTACCGCATAGTTGAATGTTTTTAAATCGAAAAACAATTCTTTTTCATCGATATCCAATATATTGCCAAATTCCATTCTTTGGTTTCTTTGTAATCCAAATGTGGCTTTCAATCGGTCGTTACCAATCTTAATATTATTATCGAGTGTATATTTAGTATGTTGGATTTTTTGCATCGGTACGCGCGGCATAAATCTTTTTGCTTCTGCAGCATCTACAATGACCTCCTCCGCGATACCTCCAATGTCCTTTAACATCATAAATCGACCATCATCAGCACGATCTCCTTCAACGATACCCAGATGTTGATAAAAATTACTAAATGAGAGCATTGAATAACCCCAATTTTTATCTAATCCAACATAGCCCCCGTCGTTGCGTTCAAAAAATCTGGAGTTGAAAACATTTCCATCATATTTGTTTTTATAATCTCCAGCTTTTTTTTGACTTAAATTAAACCCCCATAATAATCCTTTTTTATTTCCAGCTATATCAAAATGATTGCCAAATAATCTATTATTAGTTTGATAATTTGAACTGTAATTACCTTTTATCACACCATCACTTACTGGAACATTTGAAATAATATTAATAACGCCAGCCAACGCATCTGATCCATAAATTAAAGAGGCTGGAACCTTTAAAACCTCAACCCTACTTACATTATATTCATCTATTTCAATGCCATGTTCATCTCCCCACTGTTGCCCTTCTTGACGAACTCCATCATTGATCACCACTACTCTGTTATAACCTAAACCACGAATAATAGGTTTTGAAATAGCAGGGCCCGTAGTAACCTGCGAAACACCTGGCACTTTAGATAAGGCGTCAATTAAATTTGTTGCTCCACCTCTAAATAGTTCCTCTTTTTTAATAATGGTAACAGGCGTGGGTGTTCTCCGAGTTGAAGTTGCGCTTAAAAAACTTGTTACGATAACATTACCTCCTTCAAGCACTGAACTAACCAGTGTAAAATTAAGTTCTGTATTTTTTTGAAGAACTACATTTTCAACATCAGTAGCATATCCAACATAACTAATTTCCATAACATGTGACCCTGCTTCCAATTGTAATTTAAATTTGCCATCCGCGTCAGTAATAGTGCCTTTTTTAATTTCTGGCAAATACACACTTGCGCCTGGCAAAACTTTTCCTGATGACTTATCCAATATTTTACCGGTTAATGTAAATACTTGTGCATTGATTGCAGTTGTAAATCCCATCCATACAATCACTAAAAGAGAGATATATTTATATTTTTTCATATTCAAATGATTAAATGTGTATAAATCTTGCAGCAATGCTAGGTATTACATGTGTGTCGAAATAAAAAGCCACCCCATTTTTGGGATGACTTTTAAATAGATAAACTAGGTCGATTTATTTAGAAGACTTAAACATATAACCTAAAGAAATACTAAATAAATTGTTTTTCCAGGTTTCTGCACCTGGTTTAATATCTGTTAATCCCATAAGGCTATTTCCACTTATGAACATACCAGATTTAGTTTTATACCCAGCAAGTATATTTAACCCTAGATCTGCTCTTGTGAAATTTTTTCCAGAGCCAAATGTAAAAGAATAGTTTTCAGCGGGATCATCTTCGGCATCTAATTTGCCTGATAAATTATAACCTAAGTTTAAGCCTGAACCAACGAAAAAACCACTTTTAGAATTAAAAACTAAATTAAGTGGAATGTCTAAAGCAGAAAATTTATATTTATCTGCGTGGCCTTCATGTGATACAGCTACTCCTTTTGTACCATAATTTAATCCAGATTGAAAAGAAATAGTATTAGATACTTTGATATCAACTATTGCACCTAAGTTCAATCCAGTTAATGCTTTTCCGTCAGCTGTAATTTCTTCGTCACTTGATTTTGTTGTTGCTGAGTTAAATCCTGCTTTTAATCCAAAACTTACTTGCGCTATTGCTGAATTTGTTAAAATTACAGCCATTAAAATTGTTACGATTTTTTTCATGATAAGTGGTTTGTTTATAATTTTTAATTTATTTAATAATTGTTGGCATACTAGTTTGTATGTCGCTATGTCCAACATTTGGGCCATCATTGGCCCCCTTTAATGCAGTTTTGTGCATTAACTTTAATAGAATTGACCCCGATCCTGTAGTTGAAAATTGCCAATTGCTTTGGAATCCAACTGGATATCCGTTCTTATCCTTATCAGTTTTTTGAATAACTGCAGTAATTCCTGAGGGTATAAAATATAATTCGTGTGCAGCCGCTTGTGAAACTATACTAGCTGTCACCTCTTTAACTACACCAGAACTTATATTAAATAGTTTAACCGATACAGAATATTGTTTTCCAGTAATTACAAAAATTGTGTCTATCCTCGATGGCGGATTTCCTCCATCTCCATCAGGGTCTTCCACAATATACGATTTTGGAGTAGCACCATTATCTGTAAAAATAAGCTCAACTCTATTGATGGATTCATGCTCATTTTCATCATTTGGCGTACTTACACTTTTAGTGCAGCTTATTATAATTAATATAAATAGTACTCCAAAAATATATTTTTTTAATTGTTTCATAATTTTATTTTACATCTTAAATTAATTGATCTACCGGATTCGTCATTAAAGTATCTAAAACGATTCATATAATCTCTATACCTTTCATTCAACAAGTTAAATATTGTTATTCGAAAGTTTATTGATTTTTTGCTAAACATTATTTGTGTGCCAAAGTCAAGATTTAATAAATTATATGCACTTGGTGGTTGTATGTAATCAACAAAATTTTTAAGAACTCTAGTTTGTTCCATTACATGTAACCAACTAAATTCAATTTCTGATTGCTTTAAATACTTAGTGTTAAATGAATAAGTTATATTTCCTTCAATTCTATTTGCAGGCATTTGAATTAACCAGTCATTGGTTTTCTGATCTACTGCCCATAAAAGCGCTGTTTTAGTCCCAGTTGATAAATGAGTCGTTATATTTTTTTGTAGACTAAAATCCACGCCTCGTAAGATTGCATTTGTTTGAATATATTTAAATGTAGGATATGCGCCTCGTAAGGTTAGGGTAGCAGGTGTAGTTGGTATTATATTTATAAAATCATTAATGATATTATTGTAAATTGTAAGATCAAGTTTCCAGCTAGAATCGTATTGGTATTTAAATTGTGTTGAAAAATTAACTGCTTTCTCACTGTTTAAATTTGGATCACCAATTTCAAAACTAGCTGTTCCATGATGCAAGCCATTTACATACAATTCATTGACTTGTGGTGCACGCCATGCAAAAGTGGTATTGAATAACCATTTTAATTTTGAATTTATTTTATACGTTGACCCAATAGTTCCGGAGGGATTTCCAAATGTCCTGTCAATTGAACTTACTGCATCACTCTTATTTCTGTAAGTTGTTAAACTTTTAAAATCATACCTTATTCCACCGTCAATCATCCATTTATTAATATTAATAGCATGAGTTACATACATAGCAACATTTTGAGAACGAAAGTTTGGAATAAAAAATCTACTGCCGGTCCAAATATTTTCCTGTAGTGTTGCATTTGTACCAAAACTATATTGTGAATTTTTTGAGGAAGCACTTTCATAATTAACATCAACTATTGTTGTTGTCATAGCTAAATCAAGCTCAGGTCTTGGACTTAACAATGCTCTGTCGAATTCTTTTCTTTGATTGTTTTGATAAGATACTACAAGGTTTAATTTATGATCATTCAAAAATAAATATTGGATTTTTGATTTAGCCGTAACATGATGTACGGATTGACTTGGCCTTATAATATCATAACTAAATTGATCAATGTTTTGAATCGGCCTACTACTTTCTATAGCATTTTGAAGGTCCGTTAAATTTCCAACATGCGCGCCTAAAAATATACCCAATGATGTTTGAAAGCTACTGAAAAAAAACTCCGTATTAAACCTGTTCTTTCTCCATCCCGCTGTTGCAGAATAATTAAATTCTTCTAATCCAGTGTTATATAACCAATAATCTGGTGTTTTAGCATTTCCTCCTTTCTTATATGTCGCTTGGATTCTATAACTAAATTCAGGTAAATTTATTGGACTAGCTTCAAACATTCCATTGATAACATATTGACGACTATTAGAGAAATAAGTGGTATTAATTTCACCCATTTTTCCGGCTTTTTTAGGTAATGGCTTTGGTTCAATTAAAACAGCTCCCGCAATTGCATCATTACCAAATCTTAAAGCGCCTGCCCCTTTTAAAACAATAAATTTATCTGCAATAAATGGATCGATTTCTGGTGCATGGTCACTACCCCATTGTTGACTTTCTAATCTAACGCCATTATTTACTAATAAAATTCGTTGACTATGCAGCCCATGGATAACTGGTTTAAAAATTGTACTCCCAGTTTGTAATACCGCTACACCATTCACATTTTTTAATATTTCTCCTAAAGACTGTCCCCTAGTTGCATCTATAATTTTATTGCTTAACTCTTCTTTAATCGTATTTAACGTTATGTCTTTTTTTGCACTTACGCTTACGGTTTCCAATTCATTTAAAGAATGAGGTAGTCTAAAATTCTTAATTAAATTTTTTTGTATTTGTATTTTTAATGTAATGCTATCACAACTGATATGGTTCACCACCATCGTATAATTACCTTCACAAAGGTTATAAAAATGATAATGCCCTTCGAGATCCGTTATGAACTTTAAACCTAGTTCTCGAATTTCAACTACAGCTCTATCTAATGGTGCATTATTAGACGCGTCTACAACAACCCCAGACAAGACAATTTTACATTTTTGTGATTGTGCTAAGGATATTGATAATGCCATTATAAACAGTAAAGACAGTAAGCATTTTTGTGCATTCAAAATAATTCAATTTGATTTTTAAAAGACCCCGGTAAACTTTAAGAGAAAATAAAATTAACAGATAGGGGGGCCCCTTGAATCGGAAATAATTGATATTTTTTTAATTCCCGATATTATTACAGCACCGCGTTTTGTATTAGTAAAAATTGGTGCTGGTATAATTATAGTAAAATCATACTCTGCGAAAGGGGTAGTCGCTACTTGAAAATCGAATGTGCAATGAAGGTCTGCTTTTTCAATTTGTTCAATGGGCAAATCCTTATGTACCGAACATCTTGCTGGGTCGATATGCTTGGCAACTACATCATGGATTGATTTTTGGGGCGTTATACTAAATGCAAAAACCACCAGCATCGCTAGCGCTATAAACTTCCGTATGGTTTTTTGGTATAACATTAATATAAAATCATCTATTTGAATGTAAAGTTACAATAAAATCAGTTGCATATTTAATATATAGGATCTCCAATAGGGTGTTCTGCTTTAAAGGGCTGGCCAATTAATTTGGTAATGGTGGCGGCTAATTGCTTTTGGAATAATTGTTGGTCCTTGGTTTGTTCACCCAAGGGTCCTATTTTTTTAACTTCAGGTCCTAATAAAGCAAACCAAATACTTGACGCACCTGGTACTTTTGCGCCATGACTTGTCCATTTATCAACAAAGCCTCGTCCATGATCGGTTGTAACTAATATATAAGTATTGTCCTTATAGCCAAGGGTTGCTTGAGCCCAATTCCAAATTTCTTTAATCCACGCATCCACTTTATGCGCAGCATCTAAATAATGATTGTATGCACCATAATGCGCCCACTCATCTGTTTCACCAAAACTAATAAACATCGCTTTTGGTTTTTTTGTATTTAAATAATGCATTGCTTGATAATAAGTAAATACGTCCAAACATTCTGTTTCGCGCCATGGTTGATAAGAATCACGCAGCATACTTGAAATTAAAATAGATTTTTCATCTTTTAATATTGATGAAATGGGTTCACTACTATTAATCACCGGAAACCCAGATACTTTCTCATTTAAGATGCGATCAAATGCATTCCAAGCAGCAAAGGCGGCAATTTTATTTTTATAGGGTTCTTGCTTGTTTAAATAAGCAAACAAATTACTATTTGGATTAGGTGGATAGTCGTTGCTTTGAATAGCTGTATCAAAATAACCCGTTAATATTTCATTATAGCCTGGATAGGAAAACCATTGGTCATTAGCAACATCCACTTTATTATTTTTGTTGCGGTTGCCATAAATCTGTCCTTGTGTAGCAATCGTGTTCCAAAAAAACGGCATTAATTTTTCACGACGAACTTCCGGAGTTGCACCACCATAATTATTAAATAAATAATTACTATCCCCACGATGGAATTTTTTTTGATTTACGATATCATCTTGCATACCGTTAAAAAGTTCCTGCCATCTTAAACCATCTGTGGTGATGATAAAAAAATTAGGTGCTTCTTTTGTTGCAGTAGTATTATTGTTTTGTGCATTTAATTGCACTACAGCAAAACACAGCATCATCATTACTAAAGGGAAACGTTTCATATTATTTATTTTATCTATGTATATGTTGAAATTAATCAGCTTAAAATTAAGAAAGTTTGATGGGTTCGGATGTGATGATATTATAAAGATATTTGGTGGGAATAGATATAAAGCTTACTTTTAATGTTCAAACATTGAAATCAAACAAAATATGAAATTAATAGAAGCTTTAGAATGGCGTTATGCTGTTAAAAAAATGAACGGGAATAAGATTCCTGCGGACAAATTAAACACCATTATCGAGGCAACTCGTTTGGCGCCAAGTGCTTTTGGTTTAACGCCTTACACCATTATTGTGGTGGAAGATGAAGAGACTAGAAAAAAATTACAACCTGCTTTTTACAATCAATCTCAAGTTGTTGATGGTTCAGCTGTAATTGTTTTTGCTGCATGGAACAGTATCACTGAAAAAGAAGTTGGGGAGTACATGCAAGACATTGCTGAACAAAGAGGTGTTCCAGTTGAATCATTAAATGATTTTGCAGGTTATATCAACGGTTCATTAAAAAACTTAACGCCAGAACAAGCAAGAGTATGGGCAGATAAGCAAACATATCTTGCATTAGGTTTTGGTTTAGTTGCAGCTGCTGCTGAACAAGTAGACGCTACACCAATGGAAGGATTTGCACCTGATGCAGTTGATGCAGTTTTAGGATTAAAAGAATTAGGATTGCATAGCGCAGTTGCTTTAACATTAGGTTACCGCGACGCAGCAAACGATTATTTAGTAAATGCTAAAAAAGTGCGAAGAACGCATGACAAATTAGTCATCAAAAAATAATTAGTACTTACCTTTTTTATATAGCCTTCTCGATTTATCGGGGAGGCTTTTTTATCCAATAGAAAATTATTTATTAAGCATCCAATTTTTAAATGCAGTATAATTAGGCGCTAAGGGTATTGATACTTTTTCCTTTTCAAATAAATTTTGAACAGATGCTGGGATGGATAAGGCTTTTCCTATTGCTTCTTCCACCACTTCAGGGAATTTCACTGGATGTGCTGTTTCTAATATAATGGCACCTGCGTTGAAAGTGTCTTCAGTGGTACTAATCGTTTTATTGTTTACTTGTTGTTCCGATAAAAATTGTTCAGCCGCAATAAATGCAACTGCTCCATGCGGATCCAGAATATAATTATTGGTCTTATATACGCGTGCAATGGTTGCTTTGGTATCAGCGTCTGTAATGCTATAACTAGTCAATGCATTACTTAATGTAGTAAAATTGTTTTGCATCATTTCTAGGATACGAACAAAATTGCTAGGATTGCCTACATCCATGGCATTAGATATAGTCACAACAGAAGGCTTTACTTCATATTTTTCAGTAGCCATGTATCTTGTGACCACATCATTTGCGTTACATGCCGCAACAAAATGTCCCAAGGGTAAACCACTCGCCTTTGCAATCATGCCTGCGCATATATTTCCAAAATTACCACTCGGTACTACAATATGCATTGGCGGATAGTTACCATCCGCATCCTGATATTTTGCTACCCATTGTTGCCATGCGAAAAAATAATATAATTGCTGCGGTAACCATCTAGCTACATTAATTGAATTAGCAGAGGTTAAATTATAGGCTGCATTTAATTCCCCGTCCATAAATGCTTCTTTCACGATTGCTTGACAATCATCAAAACTTCCATCCACTTCCAAAGCCGTAATATTTTGCCCCAAGGTGGTCAATTGTAATTCCTGAATAGGACTCACCTTCCCTTTGGGATATAATATAATAACATCTACCCCCGCCACCCCTAAAAACCCATTGGCCACTGCCCCTCCAGTATCTCCACTTGTTGCGACTAGTACAGTGCTTGGTTTTTCACCTTGTTTTTTATCTTCTTGAGATTTGTGATCATCCGCTGCAGCATTTTCTGCGCGCGCTTGTTTAGAAAAATAACCCAAGCACCTACTCATGAATCGCGCGCCCACATCCTTAAATGCAAGTGTGGGGCCATGAAATAATTCAAGAGAAGAAATGGTATCGGTGATAGGAACTAATGGAAAATCGAAATTGATGGTTTCGGCGCAAATATTTTTTAAAGTAGCATCATCAATGGTACCGCCTACATAAGGGCGCATTACCTCAAAAGCCAAACTTGCTTTATCTAATGTTTTAAAATTCTCAATTTGTGCTGCAGTATATTTTGGTATCTCTATTGGAAAATACAATCCCTTATCAGGCGCCTGCCCTGTAATAGCCGCGGCTCTGAAATCAACATTGAGTGATTGTTTTTGTAAACTATAATACTGCATTTAGACTACTATTTATATTTTCAGTTGATTTTAATTTAGTTTTATTTCGAATTGAAATTGCTATTTATTATGTTTTTAGTTTAAAGTAAAATGTTAGACTATATGATCCTTACTACCATTGAGTTCTAGCAACCCCACATTTAGTTATAATTAAAATCTAAAAAATCAATAAACATATATAGCATCCAATAAGTTTAAGTCCCGGTGTTAAATAAAATCAGCTAAAATTTCTACGCCTTTTTGATTGATGGTAGTTACATAAGTGTGATGTGGTAAATTCATTCCCGCATACAATTCATGCATTTCCTTTTCAACCGCTTTGGCAATTTCATCAGTCTTGCTTAACATAAATATAGAAGGACCAGAACCTGAAATACCACCACCTAATGCCCCTGCTTGTTTACAGGATAATTTTAATGCATCAAAACCGGGGATTAGTATAGATCTCACGGGTTCAATAATCACATCCTCCAATGACCTTCCGATTAAATCATAATCTGATTTCATTAACCCTGCCACTAGTCCAGCTATATTGCCCCATTGTTTAATAGCATCTTTTAATAATACCTTTTGTCTTAATATACTTCGTGCATCAGCGGTACGAACTTCAATTTGTGGATGCACAATAGTTACAAATAATTCAGGTGAGGGTAAGGTAACTATTTCTAATGGGAAGATGGACCGCACTAACGTAACGCCTCCAAAAATACATGGAGCGATATTATCCGCATGCTTTACACCGGATGCCACTTTTTCACCATTCATGGCAAAACGTACTAAATCATCCTTGGAAAATATATTTCCTAATAAATAATTTGCCCCAACTACTGCACCTGCCGAGCTTGCCGCACTTGAACCCACACCACTTCCGGGTTTGATGCGCTTATTAATTTTTACTTCAAACTTAATATTTGTTTTATCATACTCTTCCAACAAAGCGAGTAACGCAGCGCCCGCTACATTTTTTTCTGGTTCAGTAGGTAAGTTATATTCATCCAAATTAATAATAACTATACTTGGTTCCTGCTCAGTACGCGCAACCCATCTCATTTCCATTTCATCATAGGGATCGTTCACGGCAAAGCCCAATATATCAAATCCACACACCATATTTGCTACGGTGGCAGGGGCTTTTATTTTAATCCATTGATTACTTGGAACCATAATAAATATTTTAAACTCTTGCAGCTCTGATAATATCTGCAAACACACCCGATGCTGTAACGTCAGCTCCAGCACCCGCACCCTTTACCACTAGTGGTAATTCAGGATAACGGCCTGAATAAAACAAGACCAAATTATCCTTGCCATACAAATGATAAAAATCGGAGCTAGGTTCAATATGTTGTAATCCAACTTTGGCAACCCCTTTTCCATTCGCATCATTTTCAAAATTAGCCACAAATTTTAATTTACAATTTTTTGCAGCCGCTGCATCATATATCTTTTTAAAATGAGCCTCTTGCTTTTCCATTTCTTTATAGAAATCTTCCACCGATCCATCAAAATATGTTGCAGGTAAAAATCCTTCATTCTCAATATCTGACATCTCAATTTTATTGCCCGCCTCTCTTGCCAAAATCATTATTTTACGCATAACATCTGTTCCGCCCAAGTCCATTCTTGGATCTGGTTCGGTATATCCTTCGGCTTGTGCCTGACGCACTACTTGTGCAAATGGCACTGTTCCATCATATTGATTAAACACAAAATTCAATGTGCCCGATAATACGGCTTGTATTTTATTAATAGAATCACCACTTAAGATTAAGTTATTCAATGTGCCAATAATAGGTAAGCTAGCGCCCACATTGGTTTCAAATAAAAACGAAGCATTGTACTCGCGCGCTAATGATTTTAATTTCAAGTAATTATCATACGGAGATGAGCAGGCTATTTTATTACATGCCACCACCGACACTGCCTTACCTAATAACTGTGCATAGGCGTTAGCAACTTGTTCATGTGCAGTTACATCCACAAACACACTATTACGTAAATTATTTTCAATAATAGTGTTAACATACTTATTGATATCGCCCAAAGGCGCTTCTACCATCTGTTCCCGCCAATTAGATAAATCAATGCCGTCCTGATTAATGATTTGTCGTTTACTATTGGCAATACCTACAATGTTTATTTGTAAACGCAGTTGTTCCTGCACATATCCTACTTGTTTCTTAATTTGATCTATTAATTTACCGCCCACATTTCCAACACCGGCGATATATAAATTCACTTGCTTATAAGAGGTTTCAAAAAATGCTTCATGCAATACGTTGATCGCTTTACGAACATCTGATGTTGCAATGACCGCTGTAATATTTTTTTCAGAAGACCCTTGTGCAATGGCACGTACATTAATACCATTGCGACCCAACACACTAAACATTTTTCCACTCACCCCTGGGTGACTTTTCATTTGCTCCCCTACTAAAGCCAATATCGAAACTTCCTTTTCAATAATTAAGGGTTCTACTTTTTGTATTTGTATTTCTTTCTCAAACTCAGCATCCACAGCGATTTTAGCTTGATGCGCATCCTGTATATTTACCCCAACACATATTGAATGTTCGGATGAACTTTGCGTAATTAAAATAATATTGATTTGCTTATTCGCCAAAGCCTCAAATAATCTTTTTGAAAATCCGGGTATGCCTACCATACCACTTCCTTCCAAGCTTAACAAACAAATATCTTGTATGCTTGATATACCACGGATAAAATTGTCATCCTTCGGTGACTCATTTTGAATGATTGTTCCCGGATGATTTGCATCAAAAGTATTTTTTATTAATACCGGTATGTTTTTATGCATAACCGGTTGTATGGTCGGCGGATAAATAACTTTTGCACCAAAATGCGAAAGCTCCATCGCTTCCTGATAAGATATTTGTGGAATTTCTTTTGCATTCTGCACAATCCTTGGATCCGCAGTCATCATACCACTTACATCCGTCCAAATTTCTAGACGCTCAGCATCTAATGCTGCAGCAAATATGGCGCCTGTATAATCGGATCCGCCCCTGCCTAATGTAGTGGTGTTGCCTTCCTTATCGGAGGAAATAAATCCGGGTGCAATATATAAGTCAAATGCATTGGCAGGATTTTTAAAATAATCCTGAATTGTTTTATAGGTTAATTCCTTGTCAACCACTGCATTTAAAAAATTAGAATCTGTTTTAATTAATTCACGTGCATCCACCCATTGTTGGTTAATTCCTTTAGCTGCAAATGTAGCTGCAATAATTTTTGAAGACAATAACTCGCCATAACAAACAATTTTATCCTTCATGCGCGGCGATAACTCCTTTAACATGAATAAGCCTTCGCAATTTGCTTCTATCTCGTTGATTAATTGTTTGACAATACTTAAAGTAGCACTTTGTTGTTGTATCGGTAATAATGTGCGAACAATATCCAAATGCTTTTGCTCAATATTTTCAATAATCGTTTTATAGGCCTCATTTCCTTGCGCTGCAGTTTGTGCTAACATTAATAGTTGATCCGTAACCCCTTGCATTGCAGATACCACAACAATACATGGTTTGTTTTGTAAACTTTGTGCTACAATTTCAACCACGCTCCCTATCGCTTTTTCGCTTCCTACCGAACTCCCGCCAAATTTTAAAACCTGCATATCCCTATTTTTTTTTGATCCTATTTTATGCTGCCCTATATTAAGTAGCCATAAATATTATCGTCTTTGTTTATTTCATTGTAATTGATCTGATACTTTTTCATATTGTTTATGAGTGTTTCATGATCTTTTTTAGATCTTAATTCCAAACCCACCAATGCTGGACCAGCTTCCTTATTGTGCTTTTGTACATATTCAAACCTCGTGATATCATCATAAGGTCCTAATACTTTATTTACAAATTCCTTTAAGGACCCTGGACGTTGGGCAAATCGAATTAAGAAATAATATTTTAAGCCTTCATACAATAAAGACCTTTCTTTAATTTCTTGCATGCGTGCAATATCATTATTACCACCGCTTACAATACATACAATAGTTTTACCTTTTATTTGCTCCGCGTAATCATCCAAAGCTGCTATGGACATGGCACCCGCTGGCTCAACCACCATCGCTTCCTCATTATACATTTGCAAAATAGTGGTACAAATTTTTCCTTCTGGTACCAAATGCATATCATCTAGTGCATCTTTACAAAATGAAAAAGTAATATCTCCCACTCTTTTCACCGAAGCGCCATCTACAAATTTGTCAATGTTTTCTAATTCAACAGGCTCGCCTGATTTCAAAGCCCAAAACATACTTGGTGCACCTTCTGGTTCCAAGCCAATCACTTTTGTGTTCGGTGACTTTTGTTTAAAATAAGTGCCGACGCCTGCACTTAGTCCGCCACCACCCACGGGTAAAAAAATGTAATCAATGGGATCAGGAGTTAATGTTTTTATATCATCTAAAATTTCAACACCTACGGTTGCTTGTCCTGATATAATTGCTGGATGATCAAAGGGAGGAATGAATGTCATACCATGTTCAATGGTATACGCTTTTGCTGCAATAGCAGTATCATCAAAAGTATCTCCCACTAAAACCACTTCGACAAACTCATCACCAAACATTTTTGTTTGGTTTACTTTTTGTTGCGGAGAAGGGATGGGCATAAATACCACACCCTTAACGCCTAGTTTTTTACAACTATATGCAAAGCCCTGTGCATGGTTACCCGCACTCGCACAAACTACACCCTTTGCCAATAGCTCAGGTGATAGTTGATGCATCATATTATATGCACCTCTTAATTTATAAGAGCGTACAATTTGTAAATCCTCTCTCTTTAAATATACATTGCACTGATATTTGCGAGATAAGTTGGCATTAAACTGAAGTGGCGTATGTGTTACGACCGACTTTAATCGTTCTGCTGCTCCGGCAATATCCAGTACAGGTTTATTTATATTCTTTGCTTCACTCATATTTTCCCTTTAATATGATTCATCCTTCGATGAATTATTTGATTCAAATAAATTGAGTAGCGCTTTTTATTATTGTGCTACCCAATTTATCATCATCTATCGTTTAACCAACCTTATTTGCCTGGTTGATTTTCTGGTCTTAAACTTCTTACAGTTCGTCCCGCTTGCCACATTTCACTATTGTGTAATTCAGCTAATTCCACTTCTAATTTTTCACGGTAATCAGGCTTACTGTTTAAATCAATGGAGCGTGCCGACTCAACGCCAGTAGCAACACTTTTATATAAGTCACTAAAAACAGGTAATGTAGCATCACGGAATTTTTTCCACCAATCCAATGCACCTCTTTGTGCAGTAGTTGAACAGTTTGCATACATCCAATCCATTCCATTTTCAGCAACCAATGGCATTAATGATTGTGTTAATTCCTCCACAGTTTCATTAAACGCTTCTGAAGGGCTGTGTCCGTTTTTACGCAACACTTCATATTGCGCTGCAAAGATACCTTGAATTGCGCCCATTAATGTACCTCGCTCCCCAGTTAAATCAGAAAAAACCTCTTTTTTGAAATCTGTTTCAAATAAATAACCTGATCCAATAGCGATACCCAAGGCAATAACTCTGTCCCAAGCCTTTCCGGTAGCATCTTGGAAGATGGCATAACTACTATTTAAGCCACGTCCTTGTAAAAACATTCTTCTTAAAGAAGTTCCTGATCCTTTAGGGGCAACTAAAAATACATCCACATCGGCTGGAGGTACAATACCTGTTTGCTCATTAAAAGTGATACCAAAACCATGAGAAAAATACAATGCTTTTCCTGGGGTTAAATGTTTTTTTACTGTTGGCCACATTGCGATTTGCGCAGCGTCACTTAATAAATA
Organism: Bacteroidota bacterium; assembly: GCA_005800655.1. Classification (GTDB taxonomy): domain Bacteria; phylum Bacteroidota; class Bacteroidia; order Chitinophagales; family Chitinophagaceae; genus Sediminibacterium. The sequence continues at coordinate 10,271 of SYEV01000038.1, read as the reverse complement.
ACAAATAATAGTTCCTTTTTCTAAAGCCTCTTCTATTTCAAATAAAGTAGTACCTGGTACAAAACCATCTTTTACTGCCTTATCCCAACTTTTTGAATTTTTTCTTTGTCCGATAATTACATTTACACCATTTTCTTTTTGGTTTAATGCTTGTCCTGGACCTTGCACTCCATATCCAATCACGGCGATAGTTTCATTTTTTAAAACTTCCTGTGCTTTTGCTAACGGGAATTCGTCACGGGTGACTACATTTTCCTCGGTACCTCCGAAATTTAATTTTGCCATTTTACTTTTAGTTTAATTAAGATTTAAAAATTTTATTTATTTGTTATTATTATTTGTGTTGCTTGTTTATTTTTACATCGTGAATACCGCTTCTCTTTTCCCCAAGTATTCGTTTTCAATCACTTCCTCACTAGGTTCTCTGTTTTCAAAATCTTTTAACTTTTCATGAAACCCGCTGCTCTCTTTAATGATGGCTACGCGCGCGCTTCTAACAAACTCCACTAAGCCAAAGGGTTCCAAGGCTTTCATTAATTTATTCGTTTCCTCGCGATGGCCTGTAGTTTCAAATACAATAAAGTCCTTACGAATCGCTATCGCGCGCGCACCAAACTCTCTCAATAACCTTTCCACCTTTGCGCGCTCTGTAATTTCCTCAGACAATACTTTATACAATGCCAATTCCTGCCATACTATTTCATCATTGGTATTAAAATAGGTTTTTAATACTTCTACTTGCTTTTCAATTTGACGAACTAGTTTAATCACCACTGATCTTGATTCATGGATCACGATGGTGAATCGGTGTATGCCATCAATTTCAGAAGGGGAAGTGTTTAAGCTTTCAACATTAATTTTTCGACGTGAAAAAATAATGGCAATACGATTCAACAATCCTACCTGATTTTCAGTGTACACCGTAATAGTGTATTCCTGTTTTTCCGTATTTGTATCCATAGTTTCTTTTTTATTTTAATCTGATTTCTGAAACGCTACAACCCTGTGGTACCATTGGGAATACATTGTTTTCCTTTCCGACCATCACCTCTAATAAATAGGACCCCTTGTGTGCCAACATGGTTTTTATTCCTGCCTCCAATTCATGTCGGTGTGAGATTTTTGCACCTTCAATGCCATAAGCTTTTGCCACCATTACATAATCAGGACTTTGAATATCCACAAATGAATAGCGCTTGTCATTGAACAACTGTTGCCATTGACGCACCATTCCTAAAAACTGATTGTTCAATATCATAATTTTCACCTCCACGCCTGTTTGCATAATAGTGCCTAATTCCTGTATGGTCATTTGTATGCCACCATCACCAATCACCGCAATCACTGTTCTATCTTGTGCGCCAAACTTTGCACCAATAGCTGCAGGCAAGCCAAATCCCATAGTACCTAATCCACCTGATGTTACATTGCTCCTGGATTCATTAAACTTTGCATAACGACATGTCACCATTTGGTGTTGCCCTACATCCGTTACCATGACTGCGTTTCCTAGCGTAGTTTCGTTGACTAATCGGATAACTTCACCCATCGTCATTTCATCTGTTGCTGGATATACTTCATCTTTGATACATTGATCATATTCCTGTTGCGTATAAGATGCAAAAACTTTTAACCATTCAGATCGATCCTTTTGTTCAATGCCTAAAGTAAGTAATGGTAATGTTTCTTTACAATCACCCCATACGCCCACATCTGCTTTTACATTTTTATCAATTTCAGAAGGATCAATATCTAAGTGAATCACTTTTGCTTGCTTTGCATATTTATCCAATCGGCCTGTAACGCGATCATCAAAACGCATACCCACTGCAATTAATACATCACACTCATTCGTTAATACATTGGGGCCGTAATTTCCATGCATACCCAACATGCCCACATTTTGTGGATGATCTGTAGATAGTGCACTCAATCCTAAAATGGTCCATGCAGCTGGCATACCCGATTTTTCAATAAACTTTTTAAATTCATTTTCTGCTTTTCCTAATATCACCCCTTGTCCAAAAATGACCAATGGTTTTTTTGCATTATTAATTAATGCCACGGCCTCATCAATAAAGTTTTTACGAATCACCGGCTTTGGGCGATAACTGCGGATATGATTACAAGGCGTGTATCCTTCATAATTGAAAGATTGTATTTGTGCATTTTTTGTAATGTCAATGAATACAGGACCAGGTCGTCCACTTTTTGCCAAATAAAATGCCTTAGCTAATATACCTGGGATTTCAGTGGCATCGGTAATTTGATAATTCCATTTCGTTACCGGCATGGTGATATTTATAATATCTGTTTCCTGAAATGCGTCTGTACCTAATAAATGTGCAAACACTTGGCCAGTGATACATACCAAGGGTGTACTATCAATCATTGCATCTGCTAAGCCTGTTACTAAATTAGTTGCCCCTGGACCACTCGTTGCAAAAACCACACCCACTTTTCCAGAGGTACGCGCATAACCTTGTCCAGCATGTATGCCACCTTGTTCATGTCTTACTAAAATATGTTTTAGTTTGTCATTATAATCATACAACGCATCATAGATGGGCATGATGGCACCCCCCGGATAACCGAATATGGTATCAGCACCTTCTGCAATACATGCTTCGAGTACCGCTTGCGAACCGGTCAAAGTAGTTGGTGCTATTTTCGCGACTACTTTATCTTCTGTTGTTTTTGCAATTATCGTTTCCATAAAATCATTTTTTTAATTTTCGTCCGTTACACATCCTTCACTTGCATCCTTCACCAACTTTGCATATTTCCAAAGCACTCCATTGGTCACTTTTAACACTGGCGCTGGTTGTGCTGCTCTTCTTTTTGCAATCGTTGCTTCATCTACTTTTAAAGTCATGGTTCTTTTTGGAACATTTAATTCAATAATGTCTCCATCTTCTACCACGCCAATCAATCCACCTTTGTAAGCCTCCGGTGTAATATGTCCAATCACAAATCCATGGGTACCGCCACTAAAACGTCCATCCGTAATTAATGCCACTGACTTTCCTAATCCTGCACCAATAATGGCAGAGGTTGGTTTTAACATCTCCGGCATACCAGGTGCACCAATCGGTCCAACATTTTTTATAACGACTACATCACCTGGTTGTATCTTTTTTGAATTAATGCCTTCAATCAATGAATGCTCTCCATCAAATACGCGCGCAGGACCTTCAAACATATCTCCTTCCTTTCCAGAAATTTTTGCAACACTTCCACCTGTTGCTAAATTGCCATACATAATTTGTAAGTGGCCTGTTGCTTTGATTGGGTTTTCCTTTGGATAGATTATTGTTTGTTGGTCAAAATCTAAATCAGGCACGCCTGCTAAATTTTCTGCAATGGTTTTTCCAGTCACAGTCAAGCAATCGCCATGTAACCATCCTTGTGCTAACATATATTTCATCACTGCAGGCACGCCGCCATATTGATGTAAATCCTGCATTAAATATTTTCCAGAGGGTTTGAAATCGGCCAACACTGGAGTTTTATCACTGATTATTTGAAAATCATCCTGCGTAAAACTTACGCCCACACTTTTTGCCATTGCAATCATATGCAATACTGCATTCGTGCTTCCACCTAATACCATAATAACCGCTACTGCATTTTCAAATGCTTTGCGTGTCATAATATCTCTAGGCTTAATATCACGTTCTAATAATAATCGAATGGCTGCACCCGCATCCTTACACTCTTGTTTTTTTTCATCACTCAATGCTGGGTTGGAAGAAGAATAAGGTAAACTCATACCCAATGCTTCAATAGCTGCTGCCATTGTGTTTGCGGTATACATACCACCACAAGCGCCAGCGCCCGGACATGCATGTTTTACGATACCCATGAAATCGGCTTCATCTAATTGTCCTGCCATTTTTTGACCTAATGCTTCAAATGCAGAAACAATATTTAAGTCCTGTCCATTGTAATGTCCTGGTGCAATGGTACCGCCATACAACATTAAAGAAGGACGATTTAATCGACCCATTGCAATTAATGTGCCTGGCATATTTTTATCACAACCTGGAACGGTAATTAATCCGTCATAATATTGTGCGCCACAAACAGTTTCAATACTATCTGCAATTACATCGCGACTCACTAAAGAGTAACGCATACCTGGTGTTCCATTGCTCATGCCATCACTTACACCAATCGTATGAAAGGTTAACCCCACTAAATCGTTTTCCCAAATACTCTTTTTTACTTCAGCAGCTAAATCATTCAAATGCATATTACAAGTGTTACCATCATAGCCCATACTCACCACACCTACTTGTCCTTTATGCAAATCAGCATCCGTTAATCCAATACCATAAAACATCGCTTGCGCTGCTGGCTGGGTTGGATCCAGTGTAATTATTTTTGAATATTTATTTAGTTCCATAATGTATACTTATAAATGAGTGTATAAATTTAATCTTGTTTTACTTCTAAACCTTAAAACAATCGTTAGTTAAACGTTGATTTAGGTTTGTTCTCACTTTGTTTAAATAATCGTTGATTTATGTAAACGTTCGTGATGCACATGCCCTTCGCCCGAAATATGTCGCTCAATGTATTCCGAAATCAAATCACCTAATACTGAAGTACTATAACTATTAATAGGATCAATATCCTTGGAAACAAATTTGTTACTCAAACACCAATCCGCTGCTTCACGAACAATAGCTGCTTCAGCGGTTAAACCAAAATGATCCAATAACATAGCGGCTGATAAAATAGAGCCCATTGGATTTGCAATATCTTTTCCTTTTGCTTGCGGATAAGATCCGTGAATCGGTTCAAATAAAGCCACTGTATTTCCAACTGAAGCAGATGGTAACATACCTAATGATCCTGCCAACACTGATGCTTCATCACTTAATATATCACCAAATAAATTTTCAGTTAACATCACATCAAACTGTGCAGGATTTAAAATAATTTGCATCGCTGCATTATCTACAAATAAATAATCCACTGTTACGTCCGCATATTGTGCGCTCATTTTTTGTACCACTTTGCGCCACAATCTTGATGTTTCTAAAACATTTGCTTTATCAACAAGGGTTAACTTTTTTCTTCTTTTTTGTGCATGCTGAAATGCAAGATGTGCAATGCGTTCAATTTCGTTTACGGAATAAGAACAATTATCGGTTGCCACATTGCCATCATCACTGATTGATTTTGCACCAAAATAAATTCCACCCGTTAATTCACGATAAATAACAAAGTCAACGTTCTCCAACAACTTTGGTTTCAACGGTGTTAAATGTTGTAAGGCGTCATAGGTTTTTACCGGTCGGATATTGGCAAATAATTGTAACTCCTTTCTTAATTTTAATAAGCCTTGCTCTGGGCGCACTTTTGCATTGGGATCATTGTCATACTTTGGATCACCAATAGCGCCAAATAAAATAGCATCACTCGACAAACAAATTTTTATAGTTTCATCCGGTAAAGGATTTCCTGTTTCGTCAATAGCGATAGCGCCCATTAAACCATGCTCGTAGCTGAACTCATGCTGATAAAGCTTGGCAATGGTATTTAATACCTTAATAGATTGCTGTGTTACTTCAGGACCAATCCCGTCTCCTAATATGACTGCTATTTTCTTTTTCATATTCATTCAATTTTTATTTTAGCCCCTTGCTTTTTCAAATGCGGCTATCTCTTCTTTCATACTTAATAAATAATCAATATCATCATAGCCATTTAACATACATGTTTTTTTATACGCATTAATGTCAAAGGTTTCGCTTGCCCCAGTATTGTCTATAGTGATGGTTTGCTTTTCTAAGTCAATTGTTAAAGTTGCATCAGCATCTTCGGCAAATATTTGTTGCAAGAATGCATCGGTTACTGTTACTGGAAGCACCCCATTGTTCAGTGCATTGTTTTTAAAGATGTCGGCAAAAAAACTAGACACCACCACTTTAAATCCATAATCCTGTATGGACCAAGCTGCATGCTCGCGAGATGAACCGCATCCAAAGTTTTTAGCTGCAACTAGTATATCGCCGCTGTATTGTTTTTGGTTTAATACAAAATCGGCTTTTGGTTTTGTTTCGTCATCATTTTCATAACGCCAATCCCTAAATAAATTTTTTCCAAAACCCAGTTTCGTAGTGGCCTTTAAAAAACGCGCAGGTATAATTTGATCCGTATCCACATTTTCAATGCGTAATGGAATAAACCTACTTGTTATTTTTTGTAATGATTGCATGTATATTTTTAATTTAACATTGTTCTGATATCACTAATCTTTCCGGTCAATAAAGCCGCTGCTGCTGTGAGTGGGCTTACCAACATAGTTCTTGCACCTGCACCTTGACGCCCTTCAAAATTTCGGTTACTGGTACTGATACAATATTCACCTGCAGGAATTTTATCTTCATTCATACCCAAGCATGCACTACATCCCGCTTGTCTTATTTCCACACCTGCTGCTGCAAATATTTTATCCAAACCTTCCGCAATAATTTGTTTGGCAACCGCTTGCGATCCTGGTACAATTAATGTTTTTACATTCGGATCTTTTTGTTTGCCTTTAATAATACTTGCGACTAATCTAAAATCCTCAATGCGTGAATTAGTACATGAGCCTATAAATACATTTTGTACCGGCATACCTAATAAACTTTGTCCTGGGGTTAATCCCATATATTTTAATGCCTTCTCAAAATTTTGTTGCTCTGTTGGATCGGTTATACTTTCAAGTGTAGGTACAGTTCCTGTGACAGCCAATCCCATACCCGGATTGGTTCCATAAGTAACCATGGGTTGTATATCAGCAGCGTTGATATTTATTTCAACATCAAACTTAGCATCTGCATCTGTAAATAATTGTTTCCACTCAGCTAATTTTATTTCCCACTCCGCATCCTTCGGCGCGAATGGGCGTCCTTTGATATACGCATAAGTAGTTTCATCCGGTGCAATAATGCCACCACGTGCACCCATCTCAATACTCATATTACAAATGGTCATGCGCGCTTCCATGCTTAATGCACGTATAGCAGATCCTGCATATTCCACAAAGTAGCCGGTTGCACCACTTGCCGAAATTTGTGCAATGATAAATAAGATGATATCTTTTGATACCACGCCATTTTGTATGGCTCCCTCAATATTAATACGCATTACCTTAGGCTTGGATTGCATCACACATTGCGATGCAAAAACCATCTCCACTTCACTCGTACCAATACCAAATGCAATTGATCCAAATGCCCCATGGGTGGATGTGTGACTGTCGCCACATACAATGGTCATACCTGGTTGTGTAATTCCTAATTCTGGTCCAATCACATGCACAATACCTTGGTGCTCATGACCTAATCCATATAATTCAACACCATGCTTTTTACAATTGTCAATTAAGGTATCTACTTGAAATTTTGATAGTTGATCGGCAATAGGTAAATGCTGATTGATCGTAGGTACATTATGATCGGCAGTAGCTACAATTTGTTTTGGACGAAATAATTTTGCGCCTCTTTTTTCAATACCACTAAATGCTTGCGGACTGGTTACTTCATGAATTAAATGCTTATCGATATACAATACCGATGGACCATCTTCAATGATCTTTACCACATGCCTATCCCAGATTTTATCAAATATTGTTTTGCCCAATTTTATAAAATATTTTTGTCGCTTTTTTATTTTGTATACGCTGTGGCTATTTCTACAAGGTCGTCATGTGTGACTTCTTTTTTTCGATCCGCTAATTGTAAAAAGATAGGATATAAAACATCGATATCATTTCTTGTATACGGATAGCCTAATTTATTTAAACGATGCGCTAGTGCGCTACGACCACTGCGTGCAGTTAAAACAATTTTACTTGCTTCCGCGCCTACTAATTCTGGATTAATAATTTCATAAGTTTGGGCTTCCTTTAAAAATCCATCCTGATGTATGCCTGAGGAATGTGAAAACGCGTTCGCTCCTACGATGGCTTTATTGGGTTGCACACCCATGCGCATGATCTCTGCAACCTCATGGCTGATTGGATTTAATAATCTGGTATTGATATTTGTACGGTAGCCCAAATCACTATGTTGATTCAATACCATCACTACTTCCTCTAACGCAGTGTTACCTGCACGCTCACCCAAGCCATTGATGGTACACTCAATTTGTCGTGCGCCACCCATCACACCTGCAATTGAATTTGCAGTGGCTAATCCTAAATCATTGTGACAATGACAGGATAAAATTGCTTTGTCAATATTGGGAACATTGTTGACCAAGTATTCCATTTTTGCTTGGTATTGATAAGGCAAACAATAGCCTGTTGTATCTGGAATGTTTAAAGTAGTTGCACCCGCTTTTACCACGGCTTCAATGACACGCGCTAAATATTCGTTATCGGTACGTCCTGCATCCTCTGCATAAAATTCAACATCGTCCGTAAAGTTGCGCGCTAATTTTACTGCGCTAATTGCGCGTTCAATAATTTCTTCACGCGTTGCATTAAATTTATATTTGATATGCAAATCAGAAGTACCAATCCCCGTATGAATCCTAAAACGCTTCGCAGGTTTTAATGCTGCAGCTGCTACTTCAATATCATTTTGTACAGCTCTTGACAAACCACACACCACCGTATTTTTTAAAGTCTTGGCAATTTGATTCACCGATTCAAAATCACCTGGACTTGAAACTGGAAATCCGGCTTCTAAAATATCAACGCCCAACTCCTCTAGTCTTACCGCAAGCGCTAACTTTTCCTTGGTGTTTAATTTACAACCCGGAACCTGCTCGCCATCACGCAAAGTGGTATCAAAAATGAAAACTTGTTGCCCCATCGTTCAATCGTTTAAAATATGTATAATTCTGGTCTCTTTTCTCAGTTTTTGTAGGGTTCAGATTGCAAGCATCTTATTGATTATGAACCTCTTACAGATAAAAAACGGGCTTTTCGCCCGCTTATTGTTCAAATTTAACCCCTATTCACAAGTAATCCACATCATTTTTATGACTAAATTACAATGTGTAATTAGGGTCAATTTTAAATAAACTACTGATTATCAAGTAATTGAATATAAATTAGCTACGATGCCCAACCTTAGTACCGAGGTTTTATTTATTTTGGTTAAATCCCTGGAAAGGGCTGAAAAACGCAACTTCAAGTTATATGTGAAGCGGAACTCGGCATCGGCTGATTTGAAGATTATCCAATTATTTGACGCCCTGGACAAAATGAAGGAATACGACGAGGAGGAATTGCTACGCAAAAACGAGTCCATTCAAAAACAGCAACTGTCCAATTTAAAGGCGCATTTGTACGATCAAATTTTATCCAGTTTAAGAATTGTAAAACAAAATGAAAACATTGACTTACAAATTCATGAGCAACTGGACCATGCAAAAATTTTATACAACAAAGGTTTATACATTCAAAGCTTACGCTTACTTGAAAAAATAAAAACATTAACCAAACAAAATAATCAGGTTACTTATTTATTACAGGTATTATTTTTAGAAAAAAAGATTGAGGCCTTGCATATTACCAGAAGTATGCAAGATCGCGCACAACAATTAAGTGTTGAAATTGATGATGTTAATCATCGCTTAGAATTAATTGCAAAATCGTCCAACCTTTCCTTACAATTATATGGTTGGTATATTCAACATGGACATGCACGCAATGAGGAAGACAGAATTGAGCTTGACAAACTCATGCATGATCCCATCATGGATATGGTAAAATCATCTAATGGATTTTATGAAAACTTATATCGGTACCAATGTTATTGTTGGTATGGATTTATAACACAGGATTTTTTATCGCACTATAGGTATTCTCAAAAATGGGTGGACTTGTTTGAAGCAAATGAGAATATGAAACAAATTGAAACAGCACAGTATATTAAAGGCCTTCATAATTTAATTACTTCGCATTTTGATTTGAAAAACTTTCAAAAATTAAAGGAAACTATTTCAATTTTAGAAAATTATAGCGAAACGCACATTGTTTTAAATAACAAAAACAACCTCATTCAAAGTTTTATTTATTTATACATTGCAAAAATAAACCAGCACTTTTTAGAGGGTAGTTTTAGCGAGGGCTTAGCCATGATACCCTCCATGGAAGCCAAGTTAAAAGAAATTGAATTATACCTGGATAGTCACCGTATATTGGTGTTTTACTATAAAATTGCTTGCTTGTATTTTGGTGCTGGAAAGCCCGCGAAAGCAATTGATTATTTAAATAGAATTATCAACTGGAAACTGAACCTACGGGATGATATCCAATG
>SYEV01000037.1 GCA_005800655.1 Bacteroidota bacterium | reverse complement strand
TGGTTGGTAACCTACCGCAGATGGCATACGACCTAATAAAGCCGACACCTCAGAACCTGCTTGTGTAAAACGGAAGATATTATCAACGAAAAATAAAATGTCTTTTCCTTTTCCTGCACCATCTCCATCACGGAAATATTCTGCAATCGTCAATCCACTTAAGGCAACACGCGCACGTGCTCCAGGAGGTTCATTCATTTGTCCAAATACGAAAGTAGCTTTTGATTCTTTTAATTCCTCTAAGTTTACTTTACTTAAATCCCATCCACCTTCTTCCATGCTATGTTTGAAAGCATCACCATATTTCATGATCCCTGCTTCAATCATCTCACGTAACAAGTCATTACCCTCACGCGTTCTTTCACCCACACCCGCAAATACGGATAATCCACCATGCCCTTTGGCAATATTATTAATCAATTCTTGAATCAATACTGTTTTACCTACACCCGCACCACCAAACAAACCAATCTTTCCACCTTTTGCATAGGGCTCAATCAAGTCAATTACTTTAATACCTGTAAACAACACTTCTGTTGCAGTACTTAAGTCCTCAAATTTTGGAGCAACTGCGTGAATTGGACGACCATTAGATTTATCTAATTGTGGCAAACCATCAATTGCATCTCCTGTAACGTTAAACAAGCGACCATTGATTCCTTCACCTACTGGCATTGAAATTGGTTTACCTGAATCTTCTACTTCCATACCTCTTACCAAACCTTCAGTTCCTTCCATCGCAATTGCACGAACACTGTCCTCTCCTAAGTGCTGCTGCACTTCAAGAATGATTTTTTCGCCATTTGGTTTTAAGATTGCTAGAGCATTATAGATTTCAGGAAGTGCATTCTGATTAGGGAATTGCACATCCACTACTGCGCCAATAATTTGTTTGATTTTACCTGTTGTTGCCATAATATTCTATTTCGGCTGCAAAGATAAGGTATTGCAAGATTATTGCAAAAATTGTAGGTAGATAATCGCAGCTAAAATTCCCCCAATAATGGGTCCAAATACCGGAACTGCCGCATACCCCCAATCACTGCTGCCTTTCCCCTTAATTGGCAGGATAAAATGCATGATTCTAGGCCCCAAATCTCTCGCTGGATTAATGGCCCAGCCTGTGGGTCCACCCAATCCAAAGCCAATTCCACCCACTAATAGGGCTACTGGCAATGCAGATAATGACCCCAAATCGGATCCAGCTGGTTTTAGGAAAAAGATCCCTATTAAAAATAACATGGTGGCCAAGGTTTCCGTGATGAAGTTTTGGGGCAAATTACGAATGGAAGGACCGGTACTAAAAACTGCTAATTTAGCTGATGCATCATTACACTCCATAAAATGATCTTTATAAACCATCCAAACGAGGAGTGCACCAAACATGGCCCCTAATAATTGGGCTAAAATATATGAAGGTACTAGGGCCCAACTAAATTTACCTGCACTCGCAAGTGCAATAGTTACTGCAGGATTTAAATGTCCCCCACTAATACTACTTGTTACATACACCCCTATAAAAACAGCAATCACCCATCCGAAAACAATGGAAATAAGTCCGCCATTATTTCCCTTCGTATTGGGTAGCACTACATTGGCAACAACCCCATTTCCAATGGTGATGACCAGGGCTGTTCCTAAAAATTCCGCTACAAAAGGAGTCATGTTGTTCTATTTTAATTTTTAACGATATATTAAATTAAGAAAAAATAATCGTTAAAAATACTTATTTAAAAATTCATCTGAATAAGCACTTATCTGCAACTATTTTTGCTATTTTTTTTACCAGTTATTTGTCGCTTTTATTGCACGCGCCCAACCTTGAATAGATTCGGATCTTTGCGTATCGCTGTTTGTGGGTTCGAAGGTTTGATCAATTTGCCACTTAGCGTGCAATTCTTCCAGGTCCTTCCAAAAACCTACCGCCAAACCTGCCAAATAAGCGGCGCCTAATGCAGTTGTTTCAACCATCGTAGGACGAATCACTTTGGTGTTTACAATATCCGATTGAAATTGCATGAGTAAGTTATTATGCGTAGCACCGCCATCAACACGTAATTCAGCAATAGGGATTCCTGCATCCGCTTCCATAGCTTTTAACAAATCATAACTTTGAAACGCAATGCTTTCAAGTGCTGCACGTGCAATATGCGCGGACGAAGTACCGCGCGTAATTCCAACAATAGTGCCTCTTGCATGTTGATTCCAATAGGGCGCACCTAAACCTGCAAATGCAGGTACAAGATAAACGCCATCCGTATCTTTTACTTGACTTGCCAATGTTTCAATTTCTGATGAATTTCGAATTAAGTGCAAACCATCACGTAACCATTGAACCACAGCACCGCCAATAAATACACTTCCTTCCAACGCATAATAAGTATGCCCATTCATCTGCAATGCAATGGTAGTTAATAAATTATTTTTTGAAGTCACCGCTTTTTCACCTGTATGCATTAACATAAAACAGCCTGTGCCATATGTATTTTTCACCATACCCGCTTGCGTACACATTTGTCCAAACAATGCAGCTTGTTGATCACCCGCAATTCCAGCAATTGGAATTTCATGATGGGCAAATAATTGCGTGGTATGTCCATAAATTTCACTGCTACTTTTTACTTCTGGCAGCATGGAAGCTGGGACGTTTAATATTTCTAATAATTCCTCATCCCATTGTAGCGTATGAATATTAAATAACATGGTTCGAGATGCATTGGTCACATCAGTTACATGCACTTTGCCGTTGGTTAATTTCCAAACCAACCAGGTATCAATGGTCCCAAAAATTAATTCTCCTTTATTGGCTAGTTCACGAGCGCCTTCCACATGATCTAAAATCCATTTTACTTTTGAACCTGAAAAATATGCATCAATGACCAGCCCTGTTTTTTCTTGTATTTTTTGTGCAAATCCATTGGCTTTTAAAGTATCACAGAAATCGGCGGTGCGTCTGTCCTGCCAAACGATGGCATTATAAATAGGCTGCCCCGTTATTTTATTCCAAACAACAGTCGTTTCTCTTTGATTGGTAATTCCAATAGCAGCAACATCGTCAATGGACAATCCCTTCATGCTAATCGCTTCGGTTGCTACACCCATTTGCGTACTCCATATTTCAAGCGGATCGTGTTCAACCCATCCTGCTTTAGGAAAAATTTGCGTAAATTCTTTTTGAGAGGTTGCGTGTATTTGTCCTTGATGATCAAATAAAATAGCGCGACTACTGGTCGTTCCTTGATCAAAGGATAGGATATATTTTGGCATTACAATCACTTATTTGATGGTAAGTTAAAAAAAGAAATGCAAAAAACTATCTTCTGTTTTTTAACCAAGATTCAGGATCCAAGGCTACTCCCTTTTCGTTATAAATCATAAATGAAATAGCGCCCTCTCCATCAAGGTTCACGCCCGATTTACCCAAAACAGTTCCGGCTTTCACTTCCTGTCCTACATTCACCGTCGCATTATTTAAATAGGTATACATAGTGAAGTATTTACCGTGTTGAACGATAATCGTTAAATCACCATTCACATCCCCCACATAGGAAATTTTTCCATTGGCAACACTACGTACCGATGTTCCCTTAGGTGCTGCTAATTCAATTCCGTCACTTTTTCGATTCAATTTCGTTCCAGGAATACTTTCAACACCAAAATGTATATACACATACCCCTTATCCGCAGGCCAAGGTAAATTACCTCTATTAGTTTCAAATGAAACGGATGTTTCCCTACCTTCTTCTGTCGTTTCTAATGCAGAATAAGGACGGTTATCAGTGGTACTTTTCAAACCCCCTTCCCCAGCGCTTACCTTAGCGCCAATTGCTGTTACCGTTTTATTTTCACTACTTGGTTTCGGTTTATTATTATCATTATTGGCTTTTAGTTTAGCCAATCTATCTTTCTCTTTTTTCTCTGCTTCTAAAGTTTCTCTTCTAATAATCGTTAAAATAGCTTGTTGCATTTTTTTACGTTGTGACTCCTTTTGGCGCACCTGTGCGGTAATTTCTTGCTCCTTGCTTTTTAATTGATTCACCACCTTATCCTGTTCTTTTCTATCTACCACCAAAACTTTCAATTGGTCATTTTGAACATTCAAAGTTTTTAATCGATCCTTTTTATTCAAACTTAATGTTTCAATTTTTACCCCTAAATCCTTTTGAGATAAATCAATAGCTTGCGCTTGTGCAATTCTATTTTGTCGATAACTTTTCAAATAGGTTATCCGCTTTACAGCGTCATTAAAACTATTGGCAGAAAATAAAAAACTTAAGTATTCATACCCACTGCGACTTTTATATGCAAAGATGATACTTTTAGCATACCTCGATTTTAATGTATCTAAATCCTTATTTAGTTTTTGGATGTCTAATTGGTTAGTATAAATAGCATTATCTAAAATTTGTACCTGCTTCTTGATCCCATTAATTAAAGCCTCTCTTTTTTTTATTTTATCTCGAATGACCGCCAACTGCCCCAAGGAACTTTTCTTATTTTTTTTGGTTTGCTCTAATAAACGATTCAACTCATCTAACTCTTTACGAATGGACTGCTCTTCCTTTTGCAAGTCCTCCCTTGAGCCATTTGCCTGCGAATGCAGATGCACATTGGCAAAAATTAATAATAAAACAAAGAGTATAATTTTTTTAAACATAATATTTTTTTGCAATAGTGATTACTTCCGCTTACCAGTTTTAGGGATGCCAGCCTTAGGTATGGCAAAAGTATATTTGACAGGCTCGTTAAATGTAAATTCCTTGACTTCCATTTGAATATCCAGTTTCTGCTGTGCCACAATCGAGATGGCTCTTTTTAAAGGAAACTGATATTTACCAACATTGACATGATCGTTAAAAGTAATATCGCATGTACGATGCTGATTTATATCAACATCATCTAATTTCAAATGCAACACTTTAGAATTATCATTATTTAAAATCACTAAATTCTTAAACAACCTTCCCATTAAACTTACTTGAAATTGATTGTTATTGGATTTATAGGATAAGATATTGGTACTATCCATGAAAATAGGATTTCCCAAAATTAAATCCTGAAGGGTATTGAAGGTAAAAGGAATTTTTACTACTTCCTGTAGATAACTTATGGGCCTTCGCTCTACACTTTTTGTTTTATTTAAAGGATACAATAAAACAACACTGTCTTTTTTGATGAAAGCCTTGATCCCAATTACCCCCATCGCGCCTCGAATCGTAATATAAATTTGACTATCCTTAATCATACTCACATTGGCAATATAGGAATCAGCATTTTTTGCTGACTCATATTCTACCTTAATTCGCGCATTCATTGTTTTATAATCAAGCTTTGCGATGGCAATTTTGCTTAATATATTTTTAACAATGGCTAGGGAATCAACTTTTTTTATTTCTGCAACAAATTGGCGTTTGGTGGTATCGCTTTTAGATACCGCATCTTGAATAATCTGCACTTTTTTAAATGTGGCGCAAGAAGTTGCTAGAAGCAATAAAAAACCAAATAAATATTTTTGTTGCACCATGTATTTCATTATTTTTTCCCGGTATGTCCAAATCCACCAGCGCCTCGTTGCGTTTCGTCTAATGTGACAACCAATTCCCAATCCACTTTTTCAACAGATTGGAAAACCATTTGCGCAATGCGATCGCCATCATTAATTATTTGGGGCTCCTGAGATAAATTTATTAAAATTACTTTTATTTCTCCTCTGTAATCTGCATCAATAGTTCCTGGGGTATTTAAACAAGTAATACCTTGTTTAATGGCCAATCCACTGCGGGGCCTAATTTGTGCTTCACAATTTTCTGGAATGGCCAATGAAAGTCCAGTAGGTACCAAACATCTTTCCATGGGCGCCAATGTAATGGGTGAAACTAGGAATGCCCTTAGGTCCATACCCGACGATCCATTAGTTGCATAAACTGGCAAAGGGTGATGACTTTTATTTACAATTTGAACTTGGTGTGGCATGCCAACAAAAGTAAGTAAAAATCAAAGGAATTAACACTTGAAATAACAAGAGTAAATTAGGAATTTGTTAAAAATAAAAGATGGATCCAAATCTGATGGTATTAGATAATGGATTTCTTGATAACCCACCGCCTGATGGAACCAAATAAGATAGGTTAAACTTGCTTTGTAAATACTGAAAACTGGTACCGATGGTAAAGTATTGACCGTTACTTGAAACTTGAGATTCATAGGTATACCCTGTTCTTAAGTAAAATATGCTGTTGTAATTATATTCAGCACCGATGGAAGCCTTCAAAGTTTCGCCAAATGGTGGACCATATTGTTTAGAGAAGGAATTGAACCAGCTTGACACCACGGATTGTGAAAAATATTGATCATCTGTTCCACCCATGGAAAGATCTGGATATGCAGGTACCAATAATCTGTTTATATCAACCCCAAATTCCAGCGAATTATCGCTATCAAATTTATTTAAGTAGCCCAACCCTAATCCAAGATTGGCTGGAATGAAATACTTCCTTGTATTTTCGTTAGAGTAATTTATTTTACCCCCCAAATTTGACATCAACAAACCTGCATGAAAACCTTGTCCATTTTCATTTTGCTTAAAGTACAAACTAATGTCACCCGCAAGTGTATTGCCGGCTCTAAAATTGGTGCCTGAATTTAATAATGCCCCTTGAACCAACCTTGAATTGATATAACGCAAAGTCACACCCAAACTTAAATTCTGCGTTAATAAAATACTATACCCTGCATCAAAACTAAATTCAGAAGGTTTGGTATCTAAATACTGTGTTCCATATTCATCCGAAAAGGTAATATTGCCCAAACTAAAAAATCGCAAAGAACTATTAATACTACTAAACTCATTTAACTTTTTATAATACCCCATACTTGCCAAATAAACATCAGACAAACCCAAATCTTTTAGCCAAGGTGTATAGTTAATTAAGAAACCACTGTTTTTTTCAAGCATGGGTAGTTTGGCAGTATTCCCAAACAAATCATTGGCTTCAGGTGACATAGCTAAAGATAAATTTCCCATACCCGCTGATCTTGCATCTGGCGATATGCGCATAAAGGGCACCGCAGTATTTATTCGCTTATTATAAATTTGTGCATCAATCCCTTGAGAAATAAAAAATAAAGCTAAAAACACAATGCCCCATTTTTTTATTCGCCAATTAACCGATAATGCGTTTTTCATGATTTTCATTATAATAATGTAAAGATAGTTAATGGGAACTAATATTTGAGAAACTTATTGCTAAGTTGTATTTCTTGCTGGTCATCCTTCACCATTAATTTATAAAAGTAGGTACCTGCGGGTAGCGTCTCTAAGTCCATAACATTTGATAACACTACCCTATTTAGGAGTGGGCCTTCGAAAGTTTTGGCCATCTGCTTTATTCCTAAATTATTATATATTTCAATGGTATAGACAAGCGATTGATTCGCCTCCTTTAGCTGGCTAATTTCAAAGCTAAAACGCGTGCTTGATTGCACTGGATTAGGGTAATTTGTTAAGTTTTTAATCGCCAACGTTTGGCTATTGGGTACAATTACATTTAAAGTATCCTTATTAGAGTTCCCAATTAAATCCCAAGCTTTAATAACGAGTTGATGCGCCCCAGCACTTAATGTGGGAAGGGCATATTTTATTTTACCACTTTGATAGGTATTCACATCTGCTGTGTAATAATTATTTAAAATAATCGGGCTTTGTGCTTCTCCATCGATGACCAAACTAATATCATGGCCTAATGAGTTTCCTGAGGTTTGAATACCTGAACTATCTTTCAAATTGATATATAAATTTGAATTCGCATGAATCCAAGTTTTTTGCCTGTACTGGTTTAAAGTGTCATTGATGAATACTTTTTCAAAAATAGGTCCAGTGGTGTCCGTTGAAACATTTTCTGAAAAAGCATTTACAAACAAACTATCATAAATACCAATGGCATCTGCATTACCCAAATTATTGGTTGCATATAATTGCATTCTTAAAGCCCCTTGATTGATAGCGACCTCCTTTGGTAAAATAAAATCAACCGTGAATAATCCTTTGGTTACAATTGCATTCCCTTTAAATAAAGAATTTTCTTGCGTTGCGATACTAACTGGTATACTTGATGAAACATTCGCCAATGTTTTTTGCTTTTTTGGAATATCAAACAAAGTAAATTCAATTAAGCCATCAAAATTATTGAGCAAATTTCCATTGGCCTTAATCGTTCCAGCCACCTGATACTTACCGCCCGCTTTTAAAGTATCCTTCCCTTTAAATATCTTTTGATTGATTTGCGTTATATTAACCATATACTTTGGCTTGGCCAATTGCATTGCGGGATCACCCATTAAATTAAACTTAAAGGCATTGGTATAATCGCTCCCCTTTTTCCAATAATTTGATTTTGCATTTTGCAAGGCGGCACCAATACTTTTATAATTATCCAGGGGATCAGGAACTAATAATTGCTGAACAAACTCCTCATTTATTTCCTTGTTATTAAATGCAAAAACTAATCTACTTGCCGCCACTAGTCCAATAATTCCTTTTTCATTTTTCACAAAAGCATCAAACCCAATGGGCGAAATTTGCGGTTGGTCAAATGGCGCAAAATCACAACTAGCGGTGATCATCAAGGGAAGTTTACCCATATTATCCCACTGCAAAATTTCATTTTGGGTAATCACTGCTTCCTCTGCCAATCGTGTATAATTTCCATGCCCTGTATAGTTCAAAATCAAAGTTCCATTATTCACCATTTGCTTTATCATATTATTTGCCATCGGATAAGTATTACCTGCAGAAGAATTGATCGCTGGAAATAAATCCAGGTATATTTTTTTTTGATTCCATTTGGGTTGATTTTGCTTCAAGCCTGTTGAAATTTCTTCGGCATGTTGTAAGTGCAAATTATAATCACCATCATCTGCTATCCAGGTTATTTGATTACGCCAAGGACCTAAATTTTTTTGACTTTGGTATTGCATTAATTTTTTAACAGTCGCTTCTGCTTCTACTGCATTTTTAACAGGCAGTCGACCAACTGACAAAGCCAATGACTGAATTCCTTGCGGCGAATTAATTTCTTCCCCCTCTTTTAAAATAGCAAAAAAATCGTCCGTAGTATAACTTGATAAAACTGAATTCGAACTTCCGCTTTCATAACTAGGCACTTGTGTTTGGTTATCTATTTTTTTATAATCAAAATTTCCGATGCCTAATAACAACAGATATTTTGGAGTGATTGTATTATTTTTCTTCGCCTTATCATAAATATATTTGAGATAATTCCTAATGCCGATGGGACTTGGCTGACCTCCTGAAAATTCATTAAATACACGCGCAGTAGTGGTTACAAATGTAGCCAAGCCATTATTTACCGCATGAAATTTTGCTAAGCTGTCTGCCGCTTTTAAGTAATTAGATGCAGTTATAATGATATAATCCGCAGCAGGGGTATTTAATAAACTCGGATAATCGATGTTTAACACTTCCACCAAACTAGGTGTTTCATATCCTAATTTATTGACAGCAAAAAACTCACGCAGCGTATCTGCCCTCTGAGTGAAACTAGCAACCCCGTTTTGAAAATTATTCACCATCTCCACCGGATTTTCCGGCTGGGTCACTTCCCATATTTTAGTGGATGCATCGGCATCTTTAAGTTGATAATTGATTACTTTACCATTTCCTAGCAAACTGGAATTTCGAAATGCAACCGACTTTGCCCCGCCATAAAAACCTATTTTTCGTTTTGCCTGGAGTGTGATATAATTAATCCAGCCCGTACTATTTGTATTCGCACTCACATAGCCAACACCCAAGTTTGCTGTTACTAAGTTTGTACGCATCAAATTATCGGTCAAGGGAACTCTGAATGTATCCAATACTATATTTGCAGCGTCATCATATATATATCCCGAAATAGGTGCAACTATTGTTGTTCTTAATTTTTGATCATTCAAGGTCAACTCAAAATTTGCGGCATTTGCTGTACTTGCTGCAGCATAATTCAATTTAAATATTAAATCAGACTAATTGACCAAACCCTCCATATTTAAGGG
>SYEV01000036.1 GCA_005800655.1 Bacteroidota bacterium | reverse complement strand
GGCTTCCATTACGATTACTAACTTTTGTTCTGAGGAAAAGAGTCTCCTTGTCTTGCGGCGGATCTCTTTAATGAAGTTCTCTGTAGATTGTTTTGGCTTCTGTTCCATGTCATTATTGGTTTAATTGTTAATGATGGAAACACTCTACTAATTTAGACTACATTTTGTCCACTTTATGCTGACGATTTACAATTATAGGTTTTATCTGGCTGAATAACCTCATTGGTATCTAACTCAGCTATTCGTTTTCGGATGATTCTAAAAACTTCATGTTTTACACAAGCGGATAAATATGCATTTAGTGAAACAGTCACTGAAATTGTTGCTCGTTTGTTCCACAACTGAATAAATAAGTCTTGAATAATTTCCTCCGCAGCTTGCTTGTCTTTTAAAATGGAAAAGGCTGTTAGATAAAGGTTTTGCCAGTATTTTTTATATATACTCTCAAACGCTTGCGTATCATTTTCTCGCAAACGATTCAATAATTCAACGTCAATATGATTAATGTTTATAGTCATAAAGCAAGCAATCGATTATGAATATACGTCAATTAAATAATATATTAATCAATAAAGTTATACACCTAATTTAAATCTTTTTCATAAAATATTCAATTTTTGAATATAAAAATTAATTAGATTTACTAGGCTAAAAGCACAATATCTAATACGAAAAAAATGCAGCTTAAAACTTTACCCCAATTATTTATTTTCACAATTTGTTTATTTTTAACGAGTTGTAGTAATTTTTTTAGTGAAAAAAATGGCGGATTAATTTTACCAGATGGCTTTGAAGCATTCGTAGTAGTAGATAGCCTACCTGGCAGAGCGCGACACCTAGCAGTGAACGATAATGGGGATATCTATGTGAAAGGAAATCGTTTTGTGGAAGGTGGAATGAACTTTGTTTTAAGAGATGAAAATAAAGATGGTCGTGCTGACATCATCAAAAATTTCGGTCCAAAAATTAGAGAAGGTGCTTATGCAACAAGTATGCGTATTCATAATGGTTATTTATACACCAGTTCCGAAATGTTGGTATACCGATACAAACTTGACCCAAAAGTTATGCTCCCCATGGGGGAACCTGAATATATTGTGATTGATAGTGGTCGCAGAAGAGAACATGATGGAAAGCCATTGGCATTTGATGGCAAGGGGCATATTTTTGTACCCTTTGGCGCTCCTTCAGATGCTTGTCAAGTAGAAAACAGATTGCCTGGTTCACCGGGAATGAATCCCTGCCCTATTTTAGATTCAAATGCAGGCGTATGGATGTTTGACGAAAATAAATTAAATCAATTCCGAACTGTTGATGGCGTAAAAGTGGCGACAGGTTTAAGGAGCTTAGTGGCAATGACTTGGAACACGCAGGATAATTCATTGTATTGTGTGGGTCATGGCCGAGATGGTCTTGTAAATACTTGGCCGCAATATTATAATGCATGGCAAAGTGCCTTATTACCTTCTGAAGCTTTTTACAAATTAAAACCCGGGTCAAATGCAGGTTGGCCTTATTATTACTTTGATCAAATGAAAGGAAAAGTAATGCTAAATCCTGAATATGGTGGTAATGGTAAAATAGAAAATACAGATACAACCATTGAAACGCCTATTGTTGGTTTCCCTGGACATTTTGCACCTAATGATTTATTATTTTATACCGGAGATCAATTCCCTGCTCGTTATAAAAATGGCGCCTTTGTTGCATTTCATGGATCAACTATTCGAGCGCCTTATCCGCAAGCTGGATACATTATAGCATTTGTTCCTTTTGTTAATGGTAAACCACAAAAGTGGGAAGTGTTTGCAGATGGATTTACTGGAAGAGATACTTTAGTAAATACAAGCGATTCTAAATATCGTCCGATGGGATTAGCGCAAGGTCCAGATGGATCCTTGTATATTTCAGAATCTGAAAAAGGAAAAATTTGGAAAGTTAAATTCAACGGAAAAAAAGAGGACTTCACAGAAAAGAGTTTGGCGAAAATGAAAGAAAGAGAAAACAGAACCTATGTTAAAAATCCAGACATCGTTGTAGATAATTTAGAACGTAACAAAGTAGCCATTGGTGGAGAAAAACTATATCAATTGAATTGTTTGATGTGTCATCAAAAAAATGGGAAAGGCGATGGCGTCAGATTTCCTTCCATTGCCGCATCTGACTGGGTGAATGGCAATAAGGATACGCTTATTTCAGTTTTATTAAAAGGATTGGAAGGTCCAATAAAAATAAATGGGCAACCCTTTGTTGGCATGATGCCCAAGTTTTCGCAATTGCCTGATCGCGACATTGCTAGCATTTTAAGTTATATTAGAAAAAACTTTGGGAACAATAGCGATTCTGTCACAAAAACAGAAGTTGCAATTGTTCGTCAAAGATTAAGATTAATCAAGATGAAACAAATGCAACTTCAGGTGCTGAATGATAAGAAATAATTTATTTTATATAAATAGGGTTTGCAAGTCCGTTTAAATCATACAACACTTTGCCTCCCTTGATAGTAACCTCACATTCTAATTTTTCAGTGCCCTTTAATTTGAATCCGGTTTTATCATAAAATCCAAAGTTGCCTTTTCTGACATTAAAAATAGCAATATCCGCTTCGGAACCTTCAGATAAATTACCTAATAATGGACGGTTAATTACCTGTGCAGGTTTCCAAGTACTCGCCTTGATAACTTCCACCAATGACATGCCCATATTTAAAAATTTTGACATGACACTTAATTGATCCTTCATTGAAGTATTCATGCTACCCGTATGCAAATCAGTACTAATCGTGTTTGGATAAAGACCTGCTTTTAAGGCTGGTATTGCTTGTGAATAATTAAAACTTGAACCGCCATAACCCACATCAAAAATGATCCCTCTTTTTTGTGCCTCTAATACAAATGGCTTTAGGTTATTTTTTGCATCAACAATTTCTTCACGAGCACCACCTAAGGCAGCATAAGTATGGGTATAGATATCGCCTGGTCTTAAATGTTTAAAAAATAAATCTTGAATGGGTAAATTAGGCTTGGATCCACCAAAATCAATGATGACAGGTAGTTTTGCTAAATTTCCTGCTTCAACAACTCGGTCCGTTGGTGTCCAATCTTCCCCATTAAAATGGG
Source organism: Bacteroidota bacterium (assembly GCA_005800655.1). Taxonomy (GTDB): domain Bacteria; phylum Bacteroidota; class Bacteroidia; order Chitinophagales; family Chitinophagaceae; genus Sediminibacterium. Next base: position 5,272 of record SYEV01000036.1, on the reverse strand, counting down.
CTAATTTAAACCCTACAATATAATCACTGTACTGTTTTGCAGCACTTGCAGCAAATTTAGCATTCATCTCAGCCAAATCCTGCTCGTAATTTCCACCGCGCATTCCTTCCCCAACAATATTTAAAAAAGACAACACCCTAGTTTGGGATATATCAATTACATTTTTCTTAAAAGTGGCAAAATTTTTCCAACCGGCACCACCGCAATCCACCACAGTTGTAACCCCGACTCTAAAAGTATAGCCGTCAGGCATTAAAGCACTTAAGCCATCGCTTAAATAATGATCGGGGTGCGTGCCCGCAAATACATGCGCATGCAAATCAATTAATCCAGGTGCTACTATTAATCCAGCAGCATCCACCACTTGTTTAGCGTCTTTCGTATTTAAATTTTTGTCAACTTTAAATATTTTACCTTGTTTAATGGCAATGTCCATGATACCATCAATGCCATTTTTCGCGTCAATAACATGCCCGCCCTTAACTAATACATCATAGATAGGAGCTGCATTCTGGGCAAATACACCTATGCTAAATACAAGTAAACCCAACAATAGTGCATACTGTTTTTTCATATAAATTAAATTTTAATAATAAAAAATAGATTTTTGATATAGGAAAGCTACACATTTTGAAAATCAAATCCATTGCTTGAATAAAATATTTTTAGAATACCGCTCATCCCAAATTTTACTATGTTAAAATCAATGGAAGCGGTCTATGGCTAGAACCTAATTAAAAAAAGTGTATAAAATGTCGCTGTCACATCACAAAATATGCGTTTTATTCATTAATTTTTGATTCAAAATATAAACGATTGCTATGAATTTTATTGCCACACTATTAGTAACCAACTTACTTAACTTATCACCTGCCGACACCAATCAATATCAATTAGTGGTAGGCTCCTACACTAAAAAAGGAAATCCAGGTATTGAAGTTTATTCCGTAAATGCAGTAACAGGTAAACCAAGTTTGTTGTATACCAAGGAAAATGCAAATGCCTCTTATTTAACCTTAGCGAATGAAGGTAAATTAATGTATGCCGTTTCTGAAGGATCAAAAGATGCCTCTTCTGTAAATTCATATAAGCTAAATAGCAATAATGAATTTGAAAAAATTAATAACTCCGCCATTAAGGGAGCTGGTCCATGCTTTATCACTTATCGTTCCGAAAGTAAAACTGTGTATACCGCTAATTACACTTCGGGAAGCTTGAGTGTTTTCAAAACAAGTGAGGACGGCGCATTACTTCCAATTGCACAAGAAATAAAATACAATGGATCAAGTATTGACAAAGCAAGACAAGAAGCTTCCCATGCCCATAATGTTGTTTTAAGTTTGGACCACTCCTATTTATTAGTGACTGATTTAGGGGGTGATAAAATTTATCAGCATAAAATTTATGCAGATGGATTAGTCGACGAAAACTATACTGCCATTTCAATCACGCCAGGAAATGGGCCAAGACATTTTGTATTTGACGCCACTGGTAAACATGGTTATTTAATAAGTGAAATGTCGGGCACCGTAGATGTTTTTACAATAGATCAAAATAAGTTTAATAAAGTACAAAGTATTATTGCAGACACCTCAAGTACCAAAGCTTCAAAAGGAAGTGGCGATATACATATTTCTCCTAGTGGCAAATGGTTAATTTCCACCAATAGAGTGACGAGTAACGAATTGACCATTTTTAAAATAGGCGAAAACGGCTTGCTCACAAAAATGTACCACCAACCCGTAGCAGAAAAACCAAGAAATTTTAGCTTTACACCATTGGGGAATTTTGTTTTTGTTGCAAGTCAAAATGACGACAAGGTGCAAATATTTTCATTTGATGATGCTACTGGGAAATTAACCAACACCAATCAGGATATGAAAATTAATGCTCCTGTATGTTTGGTATTTTCAAGTGATCCTATGGAAGTAAATCCTGAAGAAAGAATAAAAAAATCAAATATCACTTTAATCCCTGTGGTTCCTCCTATTGCCAATTATTTGAAACAAGTTCAAGTAGGAAAATTGGTTTACTTATCAGGTCATGGCCCTGACAAACCAGGAGGTGGACAAATGTATGGCCATTTAGGAAAAGATGTGACCATTGAAGAAGGCGCAGCAGCTGCAAGACTTACAGGGATATCCATGTTATCTACATTAAAATCCTATATCGGTGATTTAAATAAAGTAAAGCGTATTGTGAAAGTGCTTGGATTGGTAAATTCTGATCCCACATTTGTACAACAGCCTGCTGTGATGAATGGATTTTCCAATTTAATGGTGGAAGTTTTTGGAGAAAGAGGAAAGCACGCACGCTCAGCGTTAGGTGTTGCTGCACTCCCTAATAATATTTCTGTTGAAATTGAAATGATTGTGGAACTTAAATAAATTAATAATATAAAATTTAAAAAAATGAAAACTCAAAATCGCCGCTCAATTTTTAAAAAAATGTTTGCTGGATTCTTAGGAATCACAGGTGCTAGTGTTGCAGCAAATGCGACACCAAATTTAGATGTAGATGCCAATGGAAAAGAAGTATTTAATGTTCAAATGGACCAAGATATTCCACTTTTTTCTGGTGCCACTAAATTTGCAGGGATGGTTTTTGTTGCAGGTAAAGGCGCACATTTTGAAGGTGACATTAAAGCACATACGGATCATGTATTAAAAGAATTAGAAAAAGAGTTGATCAAAGCGGGTTCCTCTATGGAAAAAGTTTTAAAAGTAAATGTATACTTAGCTGACCTAGGAGATTACAAACAAATGAATGAAGTTTTTAAAGGTCGCTTTGGTCCAAAGCCACCAGTAAGAACTACAGTAGCGACCTATGGTGGTGTTCCAGGAAACTCATTGGTTGAAATGGATTGTATTGCAATTGCAAACTAAAATTTAATACTAAATATCATGAAACGTAGAGACCTTTTAAAATATATTTCCATCACGCCAATTGCTGGTGCATCGATTGTAGGCGGATTTTCAACTGCCAATGCAGCACCAATGGCTACCCCATTAGCTGCAGCCATGAAGCGTGATTTGTTTTCCGAATTAGGCGTTAGAACATTCATCAATGCTGCTGGAACTTATACGGCAATGACCGCATCACTTATGCGCCCTGCAACAGTGGAGGCCATCAGACAAGCATCCCACAAATTTTGTATGCTAGATGAATTGCAAGACAAAGTAGGTGAAAGATTAGCTACAATTACAAGGGCCGAATCCGTCGTAGTGACCAGTGGTGCCTTTTCCGCTTTAACCTTAGGCATGGCAGGTATTTTAACTGGAATGGATCCGGCAAAAGTAAAAGCACTTCCTAAATTAGAAGGCACTGGCATGAAAACAGAAGTAATTTGTCAAAAAGCCCATGCCATTGGATACAATCAAGCATTAACGAATACTGGAGTAAAAATAGTAATGGTGGAAACCTTGGAGGAATTGAAAAATGCCATCAATAAAAATACAGCAGCGATGCACTTTTTACATGTGCAATCTGATAAAGGACAAATACAACATGAGGAATGGGTTGCAATTGGAAAAAAATATGGTATTCCGACCACCATTGATATTGCTGCAGATGTACCTCCAGTTAGTAACCTTTGGCGCTTTAATGAAATGGGCTTTGACTTTGTTGCCATCTCAGGTGGTAAAGCATTAAGAGGACCTCAAAGTGCTGGTTTATTAATGGGTAAGAAAGATTTAATTAAAGCAGCCCGTTTGTCCATGCCTCCGCGTGGGGAAACGATTGGTCGTGGTATGAAAGTGAACAAGGAAGAAATATTAGGTATGCTTGTTGCGGTGGAAGAATTTGTAAAAATTGATCATGATGCTGAAGCACTTATCTTTTTAGAGCGAATCAAAAAAATTCAAGCAGCAGCAGAATCAGTACCAGGTGTTACAACAACTATTTCAACACCCGTATTAGGAAACGTCACCCCTACTTTAAACATTTCATTTGATTATAGTAAGATTAGTAAAACAGGAGAACAACTACGTTTGGATTTACGTAACGGGAACCCTTCCATTGAATCCGTTGGCGGCAAAGATAATATTGGCATGACAGCTTGGTCATTACAAGAAGGCGAAGATAAACTTGTTGCTAAAAGATTAAAAGAAGTTTTACAAAGTGCTATTAAATAAATTAAAAGGAATTATGAAAAAAATAGGATTGCTATTATTATTGACAGGTTCATTTTATTTTACCCAAGCGCAATTGTTTCCTAAAACTGAATTAGAATATTTAACCTCGAATTGGAAGGGAGAAAGATTTGAAGATGGTCGCCCTAAAATAAGTGATGAATTAATTGCTAGAGCAAAAAAAATTGGTATTGAAGAAGCTTGGCAAGTACTTCATAACGAAGGCTACAATAATCAGTTTGAAGGGAATTGGAAAATGGTACATGACAATGTTCCTGTGGTTGGCCGAGCTGTAACTGCAAAGTACAGCCCTACCCGTCCGGATATTGAAGCACTTATTAAAGAGCGTGGTAAAAAAGAAGGTCGCACTGGCAATACCAATGCATGGCCAATTCAAATTTTACAAAAAGGAGATGTTTATGTTGCTGAAGCATTTGGCAAAATAGCGCAAGGGACATTAATAGGAGACAACTTAGGTGCATCTATCTTTAATAAAACGGGCAATGGCGTTATTTTTGACGGCGCTGCACGAGATTTATCAGGATTGTCGCAACTAAAAGGATTTAACGCCTATGTTCGTGACTTTCATCCCTCATTTTTAGAAGAAGTGGTTCTTATTGGACTCAATGGTCCTATAAAAATTGGTGGCGCCATTGTCATGCCAGGAGATTTGGTTTTATCTGAAAGAGAAGGCGTTTTATTTATACCTGCACATATGGCTGAAAAAGTAGTTGCTACTTCAGAATTTATTTCGGTACGTGATCGTTTTTCGAAAGATGTTTTGAAATCAGGCAAATACAATGCAGGTCAAATTGACAACCAATGGACAGAAGAAATTAAAACTTCCTTTTTAAATTGGATAAGCGCCCACCCTAACGAACCCATTATTACCAAAGAAGCGCTTGAAAAGTTTCTAGAAAAAAGAACCTGGTAAGTTAAATAAATTAAAAATATACAATGAAAAATTACAAACCATTCCTCTATTTATCTTTACTATTATTTGCACTGTCAGGTGTATTGTACTTATTACATGTAACTGATTTTTTAGGGCTCGTATTATCCTTGGCATTTTTATCTTTAAGCTTGGGTGTTAAATCAACAGAAAATTTGCAAGGATTAAGTTTTACCATGATTATATTTTC
>SYEV01000035.1 GCA_005800655.1 Bacteroidota bacterium | reverse complement strand
GGAGTTTGCGTATATATTTTCAAGTAATCCTGATTTGATGTATTATAAGGACACGGCTTATGATATCACCTCGGATATTATTAAGGGTCTGAATGCGGAACATAAATCAAATAAATAATTTAATTAAATCCTTTCCGAAACAACGGGAAGGATTTTTAATTACATACACAATCAAAAAATATGTCAACAACAGAAACTTCTGAATTTAAACCAAGGTTAGGCGCGTTAGATGCGACCATGATCGTGGCCGGTAGTATGATTGGGTCTGGTATTTTCATTGTAAGTGCCGATATTACCGGTAATGTAGGATCAGCCGGATGGTTGATCGTGGCTTGGTTGTTGACTGGTTTTATGACCATCACCGCAGCGTTAAGTTATGGTGAGTTAAGTGCGATGTATCCAAAAGCGGGCGGACAATATGTATACTTACAAAAAGCATATAATCCACTTGTTGGATTTTTATATGGTTGGAGTTTTTTCTCGGTGATACAAACAGCCACTATTGCTGCAGTCGCAGTGGCCTTTAGTAAGTTTACTGCTTATTTAATACCAAGCGTAGGAGAGTCGAATATATTAGCTGATTTTGGATTCATTAAAATATCAGCAGCACAAGCATTAGCGATTTGTTTGATTATTTTTTTAACCTACACTAACACCAGAGGGGTGAAGGAAGGTAAATTAATTCAAAACACATTTACATTCACCAAACTCATTTCCTTATTTGGATTAGTGCTTGTCGGATTTTTATTTACAAAGCATAGTTATTGGAATGAAAACTGGATGAATGCATTTAATGCACAAACCAATGTGGTGACCACTGCGGTGGATGGTGCAGTTACGAATAGTTGGTTACCCGTGGGTGGCACTGCTTTAATTGGTTTGATGTCGGCTGCAATGGTGGGATCTATTTTCAGTAGTGATTCTTGGAACACAGTAACATTCATTGCAGGGGAAATTAAAAACCCACAACGTAATATTGGATTAAGCTTGTTTTTAGGAACTTCAATTGTAACTCTTATTTATATTAGTACTAATTTAATGTACTTACATGTACTACCATTAAATGAAATTGCTTTTGCGGAGAATGATCGTGTGGCTATTGCCGCTGCGAACAAGGTGATGGGTAATATTGGTACCATCGTAATTGCGGTGATGATCATGATATCTACTTTTGGTTGTAATAATGGATTAATATTAACGGGGTCAAGGGTATACTATACAATGGCCAAGGATGGCTTATTTTTTAAGAAAACAGGGGAGTTGAATAAAAATGAAGTGCCTGCTTATGGATTATGGATACAGGCATTGGTGGCTTCTGTATTATGTTTAAGTGGAAAGTATGGTGACTTGTTAACCATGGTTTCATTTGTAGGGGTCCTATTTTATATACTTACTATTTTAGGGATATTTATTTTAAGAAAAAAAGAGCCCAATTTGCCAAGACCTTATAAAGCCATTGGTTATCCAGTTTTGCCAATTATTTATATTGTGATGGCAAGTGTATTTTGTGTGGGATTGGTATATGCGCAACCTAAGTATTCATTATGGGGTTTAGGCATTACGCTTTTGGGCTTACCTTTGTATTATATCGCCTTAAGTAATAAAAAAAAGGCATAATTGCATGATTAATGTGAATGACATTCATACCTTGTTTACCTCCTTTACCACAACAAAAATTGGGGTAGTCGGCGATATAATGTTGGATACCTATTGGTGGGGTGTAGTGGATCGTATTTCGCCTGAAGCGCCCGTGCCAATTGTTTCATTGCAACGCAAGGAAACACGTGTAGGAGGCGCTGCAAACGTCGCTTTAAACCTGAGGTCCTTGGGCGCACCCACTACCATTTTTTCAGTGATGGGCAAGGATGCAGAAGGTATTGAATTAGCCAGCTTATTAAATAAGGAGGGAATCAATACTTCCTATATACACGAGAGTGATACAAGAGTTACGACCAATAAAGTACGCATCATGGGCCGCAATCAGCAAATGATGCGATTGGATCATGAGCATACCAATGATATCACCGCAGAACAAGAAGCCGCTTTATTAGCTGGATTTTATAAATATGTAGACACGGAAAAACCTTCCTTAATCATTTTAGAAGATTATAATAAGGGGGTGTTAACACCTAATATCATTACCTCGGTGATTGATTATTGTAATGCAAAAGGGATTCCAACAGCAGTTGACCCCAAACAAAAAAATTTTTTAGCCTATAATAACTGCACTTTATTTAAGCCAAATTTAAAGGAAGTAAAAGAGGGGTTAAAAATTACGATTGGTGATATCACGGTTCAAAATATGGATAAAGTACATACTGCATTAAATGAAAATTTGCATAATACAATTTCATTTATTACTTTATCAGAGCATGGGGTGTATTTTTCTGATGGTAAGGATCGAAAATTAATTCCAACGCATATTCGTAATATATCGGATGTGAGTGGTGCGGGGGATACTGTTATTGCGGTGGCATCATTGGTGTATGCGAGCTCAAAAAATATGTTATTGGCGGCTGAAATTTCCAATATTGCTGGAGGAATGGTTTGCGAGTTAGTAGGAACTGCGCCTATTAATAAAAATGATTTAGCAGCGGAGGTTGTGAAATTGTTAACCAAATAGGAATTAAACTTGAAACAAGTATCAATCATGTATTCTAATAAAATTGCCATAATAGTTGCTGGTGGCACAGGTCAGCGTATGGGTTCGGTGGTGCCTAAGCAATTTTTAGAAATTGAAGGGAAGTCCATATTACTGCATACCATTGATCAATTTGTAAATGCATTTGATGATATTAGCTTAGTGGTGGTGTTACCAGAAGGGTATATTGAAGAAGGAAAAAAGCTATTAAATAATAGAACTAAAAACCCCATTCAATTTATCGCTGGTGGTGAAACCCGTTTTCAATCGGTGAAAAATGGATTAGCTGCGGTGAAGGAAAAGTCAATTGTATTTGTACATGATGCAGTTAGGTGCTTGTTAACCCCTGCTTTAGTGCAAAGATGTTATCAGCAAGCAGTTGAAAATGGTTCTGCCATCCCCGCTGTAAGTTCAACAGATACTGTGCGTATCATGGAAAACGAAAAACATCATTTGTTTGACCGTGAAAAAGTAATGTTGATACAAACACCGCAAACCTTTCAATCTGAAATTATATTAGCCGCTTTTGATCAAGCATATCAACCCAATTTTACAGACGAAGCTAATGTGGTGGAAGCCAGTGGGCAAGCCGTGTTTCTAGTAGACGGGGAGTTTGAAAATATCAAAATTACAAGACCCTTGGATTTGGCCATTGCGACCTATGTACTTACAAAGCGACTAGGGTAAAGCTATTTTTTACTTACTTAATACGAATTAATTATTGTTACGTACAGGTTGTTTTTGTAGTATTTGCTTTTCGAAATTTTATAAGGATTATTCTGATTCCAAATCTTCCCTCGGTGCTAAATCGGGTGACCAATTTTCACTAATATTAGAAGTGCTTTTACCAATTTTTTCTAAAATTTGATGCGCTACTTCCATGGCCAAGTAGCCATCCATTTCATTGACCACCGGTATTTCATCATTTAAAATTGCATGAACAAAACTGCTCAGCTCCGCTTTAATCGCATTGCCTTGTTCAATCACCGGGTTGTTGATGGAAATAGTTTTAGTGCCTTGGTGGGTTTCAATATCAAAGGAGAAAGCAGCAGCTTCATCGGGTTGTTGCAATTTGATAATTTCTGTATTTTTTTCTAAAAAGTCAATTCCGATATACGCATCTTTTTGAAATAATCTAATTTTGCGCATTTTTTTCATGCTAATTCTACTGCTGGTTAAATTAGCTACACAGCCATTGTTAAATTCAATACGCACATTGGCAATATCAGGGGTGTCGGTTAATACAGCAACACCACTTGCTGAAATACTTTTTACATCACTTTTAACAATGCTTAAAATAATATCAATATCGTGAATCATTAAATCCAATATCACACTAACTTCAGTGCCTCTTGGATTAAATTGTGCTAATCGGTGTACTTCAATAAAAAGTGGATTTAAGTATAAATCTTTTAAAGCAGTAAAGGCAGGATTAAATCTTTCCACATGACCCACTTGTAATTTTACATTGGCTTCCTTCACCATATTTACGATTGTTTTGCCTTCTTCAATCGTATTGGCCATTGGTTTTTCAACAAACACATTTTTGCCCATTTTAATTGCCATTTCACAAACTGGGAAATGCAAATGGGTAGGTGTGACTACATCAATGATATCGCAGGCTGCAATAAGCGCTTCTTCATCCATGAATCTTTTAAGGCCATAGGTTTTTTCAACCTCATCTGCATGTTCATTACTAGGGTCGAAAAAGCCAATCAGTTCCACTTCTGAAATTTCCTTCCAATTATTTAGGTGATACTTACCCAAATGCCCCACACCAAACACGCCCACTTTAAGCATAGCTTTAATTTATTAAGGGTAAAGTTACACTATAAGCCATTGAATTTGAATGCATTTAGTGGGTTGTGGAAAATTGGCAAAATGCTGTTAATTGCTGCGTTTGGAAACCGCCATATTACAAGTGCATTTACTATCTTTAATGAATTGCACAAAAGCAGTATATGCATACAAATATTCAAAGATTATATGACATTGCCAATAAGTCCAGCCGAAGGGTGATTGGATTAATGAGTGGCACTTCCTTGGATGGATTGGATATTGCATTATGTACAATTACTGGTGCTGGAAATACAACCAAAGTTTTATTGGATCAATTTATTACTGTGCCTTATGCGCCCGATTTGAAAGAAAAGTTGCTAACAGTATTTTCCAAAAAAACAGTTTCCTTAGAACAATTATGTGTACTCAATCCATGGTTGGCCTTGCAACATGCAAGCATGGTGAATGACGCACTTAAACAATGGGGGATACAATCAACGGATGTTGATTTAATTGCGAGTCATGGTCAAACTATTTATCATGCACCCAAAAGCTTACATCCAGAGGGTGCATTTGGTCCCGCTACATTGCAAATAGGCGATGGCGATCATATAGCAGTAGCCACGGGAATAATAACGATTAGTGATTTTAGACAAAAGCATATTGCTGCAGGAGGCGAGGGTGCACCATTATCCTTATATGGTGATTATTTATTGTGTGCGCATGAAACAGAAAATAGAATTCTATTAAATATTGGAGGTATCGCCAATTTTACACTATTAAACGCAGGGGGCAGCTTGGCACAAGTATTTTCATCGGATACGGGCCCTGGCAATACTTTAATGGATGCTTATACGCGAAAGTATTTTGATGGGTTGGCGTATGATAATGATGGGGTCATTGCAAAGTCAGGGAAAATAAATGAAGCTTTATTACAATCATTAAAAAGCGATTCATTTTTTAAGGTAGCATTCCCTAAAACCATTGGACCAGAATTATTTAATCTTGAATACCTTATTCAAGCACAAATGGCTTTAGGCGCTATGTTATCCCATGAGGATGTGCTTGCGACACTAAATATGTTTACAGCGCAAACCATTAGTGAAGCAATAAAAAATGTAGTGGGGGATCAATTTACTTATACCATGTATATTAGTGGTGGAGGAATGCATAATCGTTTATTAATGGAACATCTGCAACAATTGCTTCCAAGTATTACTATAAAGTCATCCATGGAAATAGGCATATTACCTGATGCGAAGGAGGCCATTTTATTTGCACTACTTGGGAACGAAGCTGTTGCAGGCAAGCCATTACTAGCAGGAGGAAATGCAACTAAGGTGGAGACAACCATGGGGAAAATCAGTTTTCCTAATTAACCTCATTTTCTAAAGTAGCTGCTTCAATCGACTTTTTTACTGAGCCATAAGTTTTTAGTAACTGTTCTGCTTTTGCAGTATCGTTTATTTTTAATTCATCCATGATCATCTTTACACCACGATCAAATAATTTTTGATTGGTCAATTGCATGTTCACCATTTTATTTCCTTTAATGCGACCCAGTTTTATCATTACTGAGGTGGAAATCATATTAAGCACCATTTTTTGTGCAGTACCACTTTTCATTCTTGTACTTCCAGTAACAAATTCAGGGCCAACCACTACTTCGATGGGGAAATTGGCATGTGCGGAAATCGGGCTATTTGTATTACAACTAATACTGCCTGTGATAATACCTTGTTCTTGACATTTTTTTAAACCGCCAATCACATAGGGCGTAGTGCCGCTTGCTGCAACACCCACAACCACATCTAAATCACTTATTTTATGAGCTTGTAAATCAAGCCAAGCTTGATCCATGTCATCTTCTGCATTTTCAACAGCATGAAACATGGCTTTTTGTCCACCTGCAATAATACCCACCACTACATCCTCTGAAACACCAAAAGTAGGAGGACACTCACTTGCATCAACCATCCCTAAACGGCCACTGGTACCGGCACCAATGTAAAACAAACGGCCGCCGTTTTGTAATTTATTCGCAGCTGCATCAATCAATAAACATATTTGCGGAATTTGTTTTTCTACTTCAAAAGCAACTTTTTTATCTTCCGTATTTATATTTGAAACTATATCCGCTGTAGTTGATTTTTCAATATCATGATATAAGGAGGATGCTTCCGTGGTTCTATTAAAATTATTAGACATTTTTTGCTAAAGTATTTAAAGCGGTTACAAATTGGTCAAGTTCACCGGTGGTGGTATAAACATTGGGGCATATTCTACATCCAATTACATTTGCATAATCAATGGCAACTGTAAATATTTTAAATTCATTCATTAATCTAGTCGCTACATCACTTGGCTTGATACCCGCTATTCCAACATTGGCAATGCCACAACATTTTGTTTGATCTGTTGGTGTATTGATGATAATTTTTGGATTATTGCGTACTTTACTCGTCCAGTAGTTTTGTAAATAACGCAAACGGGCTTCTTTTTTTTCTGCACCGATCATTTCATAATAATCTATAGAATCATTAATGGTAAGGTCGGTAGCAACAGGGTGGGTGCCAATATGGTTTAAACGTTTAATTTTATCCAATTGCTTTTCACCATCCGCTAATAGTGGCCATAGGTTTTTAATTCTATTTTTATTAATGTATAGTATACCTGCACCTAAAGGACTGCTCAACCACTTATGCAAGGATGCAGCGTAATAGTCACATCCCAAATCATCAATACTATATTGGAAATGTGCAAAAGCATGCGCGCCATCCACAATCACTTGCACCCCTTTTGCATGCGCCATTGCGCATATTTTTTTAATAGGTAAAATATGACCTGTAATATTAATCATATGACTTACCATCATCAATTTTGTTTTGGAAGTGATGGCTTTTTCATAAATAGCTACAATCTCTTCGTCATTCGCGGGATGGTTCGGAATAGATACTTTTACATTCACAATCCCATATCTATTTTTTACTTGCTCAAACATATCCAACATGGAACCATAATCTTGTATGGCCATCACCGCTTCGTCCCCTTTTTGCCAATCAAATCCGCTTACGACTAGGTCAATGGATTCGGTTGTATTTCGAGTAATGATCATTTCTTCAGCACTGCAACCCCCTAGTTTTGCTAAACGTGCAGCAACTTTATCTTTATTATCCCATTGCACTGTTCTCATATAATAGGAGCCCTGATAATTCACCTCTTTAATATGTTCAATATATTTATCTAAAATAGGTTGGGGTAAAAAATTATAATAGCCATTTTCTAAATTGATATAGTCGGGCTTTAATAAATATTGATTTCTGATACTGAGCCAAAAATCCTCCACCATAGCCAATTCCTTTGCAGGTAAAGAAGCATTTTTCTTAAAAGTATTAGCTAGTCCTGTTAAGCCAATAGGCGCAGCAAGGGTCGTTAATAAAACATCTTTAATAAACTGTCTCTTTTTCATTGGTTAAATTTTAATTCTAGTTTACGTCGATCGGGTTTCTTGAACAAAGAAGGTAGTGGTATTACAAAAATAGGGCTATATGACAATTTTGTGACCCAATTTGCTATATAAATTTAGTTAATATGACATATTCTGCATAGAGTGGTTGCGCGAATGGCTTGTATTTTCGACTGCTAGTCAGTTAATTATCTATTATTTGATTAAAATTGAATTGGTGTTGGCCATTCACATAATTACTCGTCTAAAATGGGATGTTTTTATTAAATTAGTACTATTATATCATTATAAAATTTGCTGAATGAAAAAAATACTTGTTAGTGTATTGATCCTTGTTTTTTCAATACCCATGATCTCTTTTTCGCAAGAATTGGTTGATGCATCTGTCATGCAAAAAATTAGAGAAGAAGGATTAACGCGATCAAAAGTAATGGATATCGCTTTTAATTTAACCGATAAAAATGGTAGTCGTTTGACTAATTCTGAAGGGTATATGCGTGCAGCGAATTATGCCAAAGAAACTTTAGGAGGTTGGGGAATGGCTAATGCAGTTATTGATCCTTGGGGGGAATTTGGGAAAGGTTGGGATTTACAAAAAATGTATTTAGCGATGACAGCACCTTATTATAAACCTTTGCTTGCTTGGCCAAAAACTTGGACTGCAGGAACCAAAGGATTAAAGAAAGGAAATTTAATAGTAATTGCATTAAAGGATTCTGCTGCGTTAATGGCATATAAAGGCAAATTAAAAGGAAAACTAATCATCATTGATCAAATGAATGTCTATAAGCAAAGTTTCAAAGCGGATGCAGTTAGATATACAGATGAGGACCTTGCGAAAATGGCTGCTGCCACGCCACAAGCGGGTGGTCGTCGTCAACCTACTGATACAGCGCAAATGCGTCAAATGAGAGAACAGTTTGCGCGCAGTGGTGCAGGGGCTTCGATGCGAGTTACAAGCATGTTAAAAACAATGGCGATGGAAGAAGGCGCTATTGGAATGATATCTTCAAGTACAAGAAATCATGATGGTACAATATTTTCACAAGGAGGTGGCCCATATAAGGGAACTGATCCAGAAAATTTTTTGGATATGGCTTTAGGCATTGAGGATTATAATACTTTATTGAGAATTGCAAAATCAGGTACCGATGTATCTATTGAAGCCGATGTGAAAGTTAAGTTTCAAGACAAGGATTTACAAGGCTATAATGTAATTGCTGAAATTCCTGGAACCGATCCAACTTTAAAAGAGGAAGTGGTAATGATAGGAGCGCATTTGGATTCATGGCAGGCAGGTTCGGGTTCAACTGATAATGCAGCTGGATCATCAGTCATGATGGAAGTGATGCGCATATTAAAAGCTATTGGTGTACAACCAAAGCGCACTATTCGTATTGGATTATGGAGTGGGGAGGAGCAAGGTTTATTAGGTTCAAGAGGGTATGTTAAAAAAACATTTATGGACGCTAACGGCAAACCAAATAAAGCACATGAGCAATTTTCAGCCTATTACAATATTGACAATGGAACAGGAAAAATCAGAGGCATTTACTTGCAAGGTAATGCGGCTTGTGCTGACATTTTTTCAAATTGGTTTACCCCATTTCATGACTTAGGTGCTAAAACAATTACGATTAGTAATACTGGTGGAACTGATCACCAATCCTTTGATGGTGTAGGATTACCGGGGTTTCAATTTATTCAGGATCCAATTGAATACGATACACGAACGCACCATAGTAATATGGATGTATATGATCATTTAATTGAAGATGATTTAAAACAAATGGCCACAGTTGTTGCAGCCTTTGTTTATAACTCAGCGCAAAGAGATGCGAAGTTGCCAAGAAAAGAAAAGTAATTTATTTGTTGAATATTAATTGAATTGAAACTATTTATAAATTTATAATTATGAACAAAAGTTATTGGGTTAAGGGTGTTGTTTTTGTTTTTTTTGTTTTTATGCAAATGAATACAATTTTTTTATCAGCGCAGACGAGTAAAAATAGTTTGTATAAGCAAACCAGCGAAATGGCTGATATGATGATTCAGTATGATGCTGATAAAGGAAGTGTTACACGGTTTTATGCATCCAGTAGTTCACAGGAAAATAGATTTAGTAGATCAGATGCAGGTGGTGGATATAATTCGCCAGAGCGTCGTCAGCGTTTACTTACTTTAATTGCAGACTATCAAAAACAAATGTTGAAATTAGATTTCAATTCATTTGATATCAATGGCAAAGTAGATTATATCTTGTTTAAACGAAATTTAGAAGACCAAGCATATCAATTGAATGAAGAACAGGAAAAGTATGTTAAAATAGCCAAGTATCTTCCTTTTGAAAATCGAATTTATGCTTTAGAAAAAGTGCGTCGACGTGGCTTGTCGGTGGTAGGACAGGAAGTAGCGAAGGAGCTGAATGATTTAAATAAAGAAATTTTAAAATCAATTAGCGGAGTTAAAAAAATGGACAGTGTTGAAATGGTTTTAGCGGATTATGCAAGCGCATCCATAAGAGGGTTACAGAGTACTTTAAAAAATTATTATAGTTTTTATAATGGATATGACCCCATGTTTACTTGGTGGGTACCTAAAACTTATTCAGTTACAGATAGCTTGCTAAACGTATATGCATCTGCTATAAGAAGAAAAGGCAAAACGGTTTCCTATCAAAAAGATGATGGAAGTGGTATCATAGGTAAACCCATTGGACAGGCTGAATTGGTACGTCAATTAAAACTTGAATTTATACCTTATACCCCAGAGG
>SYEV01000034.1 GCA_005800655.1 Bacteroidota bacterium | reverse complement strand
GAACAAATACTCCAAAAAAGAGCACTCATTAAACAACAGTCCCTAAAAAGACGAAAACAACTATTTTTAAAAGAAAAAATCCTACATTTAAACAACGAAACCCTCTACAACTAAATCGTCCACTTTCTTTGACAACATACATTGAACATTTTGTAGTGTTTCGGTTTTATTAAACTGCATTACAGTTTCAAAGGGTTTGCCATTAAAGCCCAACCATTCCCCATCGTTGAAACGATTACTGCTGCCAATAATACCATTACTCCAACCTTGCGCACCTGATTGATTATACGCAGGGTCGGGTGTTGATGTATTTAAAATGGTAGCGGTTGTAGCTTTATTAATAGTGAATTCAGCATGAACCTCATTAACTACTGTATTCTCAAATAAAGCGCCAATGGAAATAGTCGCAGATGTAGAAACCGTTAATGGGGCAATTAATTTAGGACTTTTTATTGTCAATGGCTTTCCCGACATTTCATAAATAAGTTCAGCAGGGCTTGCAACACCAGTCGCTTGTAATGTAAAACCGGTTTTTTGCGCATTTAATTTGCTCTTAATTTTAATATCAAATAACTGCGTAGAATAATGAATATCATTTGCTTTTAATTGACTTAAATAAGGGACTAACCTTTTTACAAAATGATCAAACCCTGGTTTTTGTTTTGTCCAAGCAACTTCAGCAAAAGCAATAGAGCGAGGAAATAACATATACTCCGCTAATTTAACATTAGTAACATATTCGGTCCATAAATTAGCTTGAATTCCTTTAATATAAGTTGCATCTAGTTCATTTAAACCCTTAGGCATTGGATTATAATTATACACTTTTGAAAGTGGTAAAAATCCACCCCAAGCGATAGAATCTTTAGGATTAGTAGATTGATAAAAATTAAAATAACAATAATCAATGGGTGTCATGATTACATCATGATGTTGCTTTGCTGCTTCAATACCGCCAGCTTCGCCTCTCCAACTCATTACTTTTGCATTCGGCGCTAAGCCGCCTTCTAAAATTTCATCCCAACCAATAATCTGCCTGCCTTTTGAATTTATATACTTTTCAATTCGTTGAATAAAATAGCTCTGTAAAGCATGCTCATCCTTGATGCCCTTTTGTTTCATTAAGTCCTGACAAAAAACCGAACGCTTCCATGCTTCCTTTGGACATTCATCACCACCAATATGTATGACAGGTGAAGGAAAGATGGCCAATACTTCATCTAAAACATCCTGTAAAAAATTAAAAGTATATTCCGTTGGGGAAAATACATCCTCAAAAACACCCCAGGTTTCCTGTACCTTTTTTTCACTTTCAAAGGTGCTTAAAGCAGGATATGCTGCAATAGCTGCGCTCGCATGGCCTGGCATTTCAATTTCAGGGACAATATTGATAAACTTAGTCGCAGCATACTTAACTAAGTCCTTTAATTCTGCTTGTGTGTAAAAGCCACCGTAACGCTGATTGGTATTGCCATCTCCAGGAAACTTGCCAATAATGGTACCATTGCGATAGCCACCAACCTTTGTCAGCTTTGGATACTTTTTAATTTCAATCCGCCAACCTTGGTCATCCGTTAAATGCATATGCAAATTATTCATCTTTTGCATCGCCATGATATCTACTAGTTTTTTAACAAAGTCGATTGGGAAAAAATGTCTTGACACATCCAGCATCAATCCTCTATAGGATAAGGCGGGTGCATCCTCAATAAATACAGCGGGAATTAATTTGGTTTTTTTAAACTGTTCTGCTAATTGTAAAAATGTTTGAACACCATAAAAAACACCAATTGCGTTATTTCCTTTTAAAATAATTTTATTTGATGCGATACTAAGCGTATACCCTTCCTTATTCGTGATTGAATTATCTAGATAGATTTCAAATTTTGTTTTTCCAATGGGTGATATTTTATGGTATTGCTTTAGATTTTCTTTTAATAATTGAATAGTGGGCGTTACCATCGGATCAGTTATGGTTGTAGCAATTTCAATTGTAGTATTTAAATCAAATTGACCCTTGGTAGTGGTTTCCAATTTATTTGGATAGGGTAAAATATTAAAAACTTGTGCACTTACCTTTTGCACATGTAATGATATTATCAAGAAAGCTAGTATACATTTTATTTTCATAAATTATTTATAACGATTTTGTAATTGGGTCAACATAAATATATTAATATCCCATTGTTTTGCAACAGGTTTGTTTGAATAAGGATAACTTGGCATATAGGGTGCAGGACCAAATTCAGTAGTAATGGTTAAGGGTGTTTTGTTTTTCTTATGCAATGCAACCACCTGATCCCACCATGAAAAATGTTTTTTTAACGCTTCTGCCCATTCAGGTGCCCGAGGGTCATTTACTTGTGGGCCTTCGGGATGTCCAACCCTGGCGTGTAAATGTTGGGTATGCGTAATGGCTGCCTGTAAAGCTTCTGCTTGATCCTCTAAATAAGATTCATGAACATTACAAAAATGAGAGGCATCCAAAGTAAGTTTCACATTCTTATTCGCTTTTATACAAGCTTGCACAACGGGTAAATTATATAAAAACTTACCCCGATGCGTTTCATGTACAATCATTACGCCTGTTTGCTTACTAATATTGTCAGCAAGCTGAATGAGTTCCATGTTTTTTTCAAAACTGAAATAATCCTTTCCTGTTTGTGTATTAATTAATACAGGCTCAAAGGAAGCTAAATGATACAAGTGTTTTGTAAAATTAGCCTTATGTGTTTTAAAATCCTTTTCCAGGGATTGCCAATATTGTCCAATTAACTTAAGATCATACTTTTTTAATTTGACAAAAATATGGTCGCGCTCATCTTCGTCAAATGGAATATCTATTTCAACACCATCATATCCTGCATTTTTAACATTCTTACAAAAAGTATCAAAAGATTTTTGATTGCCCCAATGTGGACAGTAATATGAGATATTATTACGCATAAGCATATTTTACTTTTTCAAGATTGTTTTTAAGAACTCTATACCGGCTGGATTCTCCTTAATTCTTCCTGCTAAACTAATGGTATTAACAATAAATTGCCCTTTACCATATTTGAATGACCCAGTGGCTAAATAACCAGCAGGATCCTCCCCAGCGAAATTACAAAGGCCGCTAGTTGCCAATGGTTTGAAATTAGGCGCTTTAATCACGGAATATAAAATGGGTTGTATATAATCTTTGGATTTATCATACCACATAAAAAAATCTTTCGGCTTTAATGTGGATGAGGCTAAAACTTCATTACTAATATTTGCAAAATAATAATTACCCATAATGGTAGATTGAATATTAAATTTATTGCTTTCAATTTCATAATCGCCATTAGGCCATTCATTTAATATTGCCTTACCGCCATTTTTAACAAAAGCATTAATTTCAGTTTTATTTTTTTCATAATCCGTAGGGCCATCAACAATAACTACTTGCGCATTATTCATAACAGAAGCTATCGTATAACTAAAATCTGTGGCAATTTTATTTGCTTTACTTTGTTCTGTACCTAATACAAATAGTTGTTGTGTTGATTTTTTGATCGCAGGGAAAATTTGTAATTCAAGTGTGTTGTGCTCGATACATATTCCCTTATCATTAAATATACCTAACTTAATATTTGCAGTTGTTCTTGTTAAAACATTAGGTACGATAAACTTAATAAACCCTTGGAATTGTGGCGCATTTGATAAAATATCCGCTTTCGCTGATTGTCTTACCACCGCTTTGCCATTTATAAATACTTCGTATTGCACAGTATGATTTATTGGAATGCTATTTTGATCATTTGAAATCCAAGCCTCTAGTTTTGCAGTATCCCCAGCCGTGAATGAATTTCGGTCACTCCTAATGGAAGGTAATAAGGGCGCCAATGCATTACGATAACTGAAGAAGGCTTTTTTAGGTTGTCTATCCACATCCATAATTGCTTTCATCCAACCTGCAGGCCATGCATCTATAAATAAATGCACTGCTGCGGAAACATTGCGATAATCTCTTCTGAATGATTCGGTCACTAATTTCATAGCCCAGGCCTGAAAATCTTGACTTTCATTAATCCAATTTTCAAGACCTACTTGTGTGGGATACCACATGTAATGAAATGTATTGGTTTGTGATTTAGAAATTTTATTTGCGGTCCACGCCTTATTTTCAGTGTCATTTTGAGGTAGCCATGTTTTTGGATAATATTTTAACATAGTGTTAAGTGGATCCAAAGCTTCAGCACCAAATTCGCCACAACCATACAACCAATTGGGTTTAATCAATTGCCAGTAGCCTTTATAAAATTTACCTAAATCTAAGGCATGCCCATTATACCATGTGTTATAACAATGCGCATCAGGAAGCCCTGGACTTGGTGGATCGTAGTCGCCATCTCCTGCTTTTATAACCCTATCAGGATTAGATAATAAAACAGCTTGATCCATTGCAGCAAAAACTTTATAAATGGCCTCAGAATTATCAAAACTGCGTTGTGGACTCCCTTCTGCATTTGGGAAACGTTCATTCATATAAGTAACTACTACAGTTGAAGGGTGTGATCGAACTAATCTTTCCATTTCCTCAGCTTGTTTCACTGCTTCCGTAAATTGATTCACCCTAAGTCCGCCAAATAAAGGCAGGTCAGTCTGGTTTAGCATTCCTAATTTATCACAATAGTCATACACTTCCGATTGCACTGGACGTTGTGTGAATCTTAAAAAATTCATATTCGCCAGCTTTGCTAATAAAATATCATCAATGAGTTGGTTCCAATTTTTATTTTTTACATCATTTTGTTCAAAGCCCATGGAGTTTGCACCCCTCAACCGAATCGGCTTCCCATTCAAAAACATTTTTCCTTTAGGAATATTCACCGTATCCATTTGAAAACTTCTCATCCCAAAATTTTTGTTTACTCTATCCACTTCTCGATTATTAGCATCCGATAATTTAATTTGTAAATTGTACAACCAAGGCGTATTTGTTTCCCACCATTTAAATTCAGGAATACTTATTGGAATTTTGATATAATTTACCCCATACTGCATGGGTAATGATTTAGTTTGCCAATCAGTTGGTTTGACCAAATCCCCTATTCCCGGTATATGTGTTGTACTTGCCAAATAATTTTTATTTTCAAATAGGGTTGCCTTAAAATTTTCACCATATAAAGACAAGTCAATTGAAATATTTTTTTGATTGTTTTCAGTATTGAATATTTCCAACCAAACCTCCGCCTTACTATCTTTTGTCATTGGACGAACAAAAACATCTGACACAAATAAAGTGGCCCTTGCTTCCAAATAACAATCCTGATAAATACCCATAGCTGGCGGGCAAATATGCCAACCTTCCATTGGTTCATCATAGCCTAATCCACCAGCAGCATAAATTTTATTGCCTACCGTATGTATGCCTTTGTCATCTACAGAACCTGTTGTGGTTGGCTCGTTTATCACTTTAACCAATAATATATTTTTTCCTTTATGCGCATATTTTATTACATCAAATTCAAATGGTGCAAAAAAGCCTTCATGCTTTCCAACAAAAACATTATTAAAATAGACCTCTGCTTTATAATCTACCCCCTTGAAACAAGTAAATAAACTACCCAAGCTTAACATATCCTCATTTAAAATAATCTCCTTTGTATAATAAGTAACAGCGTGCCCAACAGGTGGCCCATAATGAGGCATTTTTACTTCCTGCCATTGCCCTTTACCTTCTAAAGTATTTTTAAAATTTTGTTGGTCATCGATCGTTTCAATACGCCAATTCATTGTTTCAATTGGCATTTGACGACGTAAGGATTTTTGGACTGGAGAAAAAGATTTTAAAAAACCCGCATAGTGTTTTTTGATTGAATCTAATTCCAATTGCAGTTCCTGTTTCGTCGAGATTTGATGATTGTATTTAAATGCGTCACCTTGCATTAAACCACCAGGAAGAATTTTATTAGTTAAAACAGGGGGAGGCGGCTCAATTAATAAATCTTTTTGAAGCTCGTACTTTTGTGCGCCAATTTTAGCAAACTGATCTGTTTGGGCTTTTAACGAGTTAAAACTTATAAGTGAAAGCGCAACAAAACAAAAATTAAAAAAATAAATTCTTGATTTAACAACCTTGCAATATTTATACATATAATGTGAAATTTGTAATTCTTTAAATAAAAATAGCCAACTATTACTACTTAAATTTAAGTAAATAATAGTTGGCTATTTTAAACGATTGAACTATTTATCCTAGTATCCAGGATTTTGAACCAACTTTGCACCAATATTTCTATCAATTTCGCTCTGCGGTATCGGTAATAAGTTATTTTTTGCAGATACCGTAGCGCTTTGAATAGCACCACCATGTTTTTTAACGCGATCAAATAGTAAACCTAACCTCATTAAGGTTAACATTCTAAATTCTTCGCCATACAATTCTCTTACACGCTCGTCTAAGATGTAATTTATATCCATTTCATTCACGGTAGCTAATGGTGCTTTTGCACGCGCACGGATCGTATTCACATCCGCAAGGGCACTTGCCTTATTCCCTTTAGCAATATACGCTTCAGCCCTTAATAATAAAGTTTCAGGTAACCTCATTACATATTGATCCTTTGTATAACCATAAATGAAATCGCCGGCGAAATGTTTGTCGGTTCCAAATTTTGTCCAGTTAGGATAACAATACCACATTGAATCTTCAGCGGCAGTTAAAAAAGATTTCGGTATTAAATCGCCCTTTTTAAATGCTGGTTGTGTAGCAGTTGCAGCAATATTAGTATTGAAATAAAATTTACGACGAATATTGGTTTCATTGTTCCTAATATCCCCTACTGAATTTGCCCATACATCCCAGTTGGAGTAATTTGTTCCTCTAATAAATGAAGCTCCTCTACCAATACTATCCGCTGCTGTATTGTTATGTCCGGCTTTGGCAAATAACCAATGTCTAGACCAATAAGCACGACCTTGAACCATCCAATTGCCTTGTGTTGGATAACCAACACCACCGCCTGGTGTATTACGCTCAAATTGTGCTACCCAAATGGCTTCCTTATTGCCCATTTGATAGTCGGTATTATTAATTTCGTGTAAATCCCAATAATAATCAGTTGGAACGCCTCTTGCAGTCATTGTTTCTGTTCTTCTAGCACCAAAACGTGTATTCATTAATGAATAGGATCCACTTGTACCACCAATAACTCTTGAAGCAGCAGCAATAGCTCCATCATAATCTTTTAAGATGATATTAATTTCAGCTAATAAATGATCAGCCGCAGCTCTAACCACTCTTCCATTAACTGTAGTTGTAATAGGTAAGTTTGCACTTGCGTAATCTAAATCAGCTTTGATGAACGCATTACATTCTGCTGGGGTGTTACGTACAAAATCAACTTTTGGTTCAGTAACTGGTCCACTAATGATTGGCACACCACCAAATGCGATATTTAAATTACGATATGCCCAAGCTCTAAAAAATCTTGCTTCAGCTAATAATACCTTTTTTTCATCCGCACTAATTACTGCATATTTATTTTCTACCCCACCAATAACCGTATTCGCATATTTTATCAAGGTATAATTCCAATTCCACCATTTTGCAGATTGTGCATCTTGAGAATTTATTTTTGTGTAATCCACCCAAGGCGCAGATGGATCGGAAATATAAATTGTGGTAGTAGCCGCAACATCTATATTTACACCCAAGTGCCAATAATCAGTCCATCCATCAATGGAGTTATAAAAATATTGTACTTGTCTGTAACAACTATTTAAAGCTAATTCAAATTGTGCCTTTGTGATTAACGCATTATCAACCGTTAATCCGTCTTTTCTAATTTCTTCTAAAAAAGAAGTATCGTCCTTCTTACAGCTGATTAAAAAACAAAAAGCAAACAGAACAATTGATACTTTTTTTATTTGATTTTTCATAATATTATTAATTATTCTAGTGATTAAAAAGTTAAAGTGGTTCCAAAATTGATGGTCTTAAATACAGGATTTGATTGGCCAAGTACACCACCATTTTCAGGGTCTAATCCTAACCAATCACTAAATACAATTGGATTTCTTGCTGAAACATAAAACTTCAATCCCTTAATTTTTAATTTTTCTATTTGCTTAGCGTCAAGTGCATATTGCAAACTCACATCCTGCAAACGAATAAATGTACGAGCATGAGGATAAGTATAGCCATAAGGATTTGAATAGTTAGGTCGCGCAAAGGTATTGCTTGGAGATTCAGGTGTCCAATATTCCTTATTTAACCAGTTTTGTTGTTGGTTATTTCCAAAAGTGCTTAAGTTATAAGTTGAATTAGGTGAATTATAATAATTTTCAGATCCACCACCTGTGATCGCATTAAAATTGAAATAAAATTGCCAATTTTTATATGAAACCGTATTTGCAAAGCTCCAACTATAACGAGGTTGTACATAGCCAACAATAGTTCTATCGAATGAGTTTATTTTCCCATCAGGCATACCATCATCTCTTTTAGTTCCATTAATATCTAGTATTTTTAAATCACCTGGCTTTGCGCCATATTTTGAGATATATTCTGCATCGCCTGTTTGCACAATACCATCAACACGATAATCATAAATAGCGCCAATTGGTTTTCCAATAAACCATCTATTTCCTAAATCATCATCTTCAACACCATTGCCGTCTGCATCAACGCCAGTTAAAGCAACCACTTTGTTTCTATTCATCCATAAATTTGCAGTGGCTTCCCAACGAATTCCATTGGCACTTTTTGGCTCAATAATCACACCAGTAATGGATGCTTCAACACCTTGATTATCTACTTGACCGATATTGGTTCTAACGGATCCAAAACCAGATAAACTAGGCAATGACCTTGTTAATAATTGATCTGTTGTTTGACTTTGATAGATATTCAAATCGCCCGTAACACGATTATTAAACATGGCAAAGTTTAATCCAAAATTTGTAGTTGTAGTTTTTTCCCATGATAAACCTAGGTTAGATAAATTACCTTGATAAATAAATAAGGTACTTGTTGGTCCAAAAACAGTAGATCCAGAGGCTATATTTGCCATTGTTTCATAAGGTTCAATACCTTGGTTACCATTTTGTCCATATCCTAATCTAAACTTTAGGTAATCAACCACAGGTAAAGCTTTTTTGAAAAATTCTTCCTCACTAATAGCATAAGCAAGTGCCCCACCATAAAACTCAGCAAATTTTCTTCCCGGCGCAAATGCGGAATAACCATCTTTACGATAGTTCATCGTAAAGTAATACTTGCTATTATAATTATAGTTTAAACGGCCTAAATAACCCAAATTTGATCTTTCTTGAAATGCAGATCTAACGCGTTGATTTGCTGGATTACCAAGATGTAATCCATAGTACCCTAAAGTGGTAGTACCAGCTGAATTAAAATCAGAGGCTGAAGTAGACAAGGTAGAAATCTCTGTATAATCTCTTTGGTAACCTGCCAAGGCGTCAAAATTATGATTTAAAAACGATTTTTTATACGTCAATAAATTTTGTACCTCCCAAGAATTATTTAAACCATTCGCCATACTTCCATAAGTATTTGCTAAAAACTTCGTTGGTGCAGCTATATCAGCAGCATTATCAGGATTGATAAAATAGGTTTCATGTCTGAAATTTCCGCTGACTGTTTCAGTTTTATTTTTACTAATATTTACTCTGAAATTTAATCCTTTAACATAAGGAATATCAGCAGCAACATATCCTATTATTCTTGTACTTGTATATTTTTCCAAATTGTCATCATATTGCGATTCCCAATAAGGATTGACCAAGTTTGCTACAGCTGGCGCTTTATCTAATATTTTTTTTGACTCGTCAATCCACTTATAAGCAAAAGGTGTTCCAATGGTAGCTTGGTCCATTCGAGGCTGTAAACCTGAATAATCCCTCGCTGAATAATAAAAATTTAAACCATAAGATAACCATCTATTTATTTTAGCATCTAATTTCGCAGCAATATTATATTTTTTGAATTGATCATTATCAATAACACCTTTTTGGTTTAAAAAGCTACCTGAAACGTAATAATTTACGTTATCAGACTTTCCTGAAACGCTCATATTTACATCATTTAATGGTGCAAACTGAGTAATTTCATCTAACCAATTAATTTGTTGTCCAGCATTATAAGCAATCAACTCCTTAGGATCCAATACTTTTTGAACAGACAAGTCCGCTTGACCAGCTAATTTTCTGTTATCAGTTCTCCATTTAATAAAATCGTCGCCCATGCGCATGTCTGGTTTTCTAGTCCAGCTTTGTACACCATAATTATTAGTAAAAGTGATGGTTGGCTTTCCAGCTTTACCCACTTTAGTAGTTACGATAATTACACCATTTGCCGCCCTAGATCCATAAATAGCTGCTGCACTTGCATCCATCAAAACATCAAAGGAAGCAATATCTTGTGTGTTGATCTCGTTTAAATTACCGGAAAAAATAACCCCATCTAAAATAACCAATGGTGCATTTGATGCAGATAATGAACGTTGTCCTCTCACCAATACACTTGGCGTTCCTCCTGCATTGGCTACTGCACCAATATTTACACCTGGTGTACCTTGCAAAGCCGACAATGCATTTACGTTTGTCATTGTTGATAAAGGAGAACCTTCTAAATTAATTCTACGAACGGCACCAGTTAAATCCTTCTTTTTTTGTGAGCCATAACCAATGATTACAACATCACTTAAATTAGTAGCTTCCAGTGCTAAAACAATAGATAAAGTAGATTTGCCTTGAACAGCAACTACCTTAGTTTCATAGTTAGTAGAGGAAACTTGTAAAGATGCATTAGCAGCAATGGTCAAGGTGAATTCCCCTTTGTCATTGGTTAATGTACCCTTGTTGGATCCAACAACACGAACACTAGCGCCCGAAATTGGGTTGCCTGTAGCATCATTGACTTTACCATTTAGCACTGTATTTTGAGCAAATGCTTGCGTGGATAAGAATAGCATAAAGCAAAATGTAAGCAATCGTAACATGTTTATATTTTTTTAAAAGTTTTATGTGTGTGGTCTCACAGGTTTTTATACGTACACAAATTAGCGATTGACAATTTGGTATGAAATTAAAAAAAAAGCCAATTATTGTACTTTTTTGGCCTATCCGATAATTTAGTTTATGTAATTAATAAATATTATTTAATTTATGTGATATATTTAATTACTTATGAAGCCAATTTTAATAAAATTAGATTCAACACCTTCTTATTCTATTAGAGAAGAACTAGATAGTAATCAAACCAGTAAATACTACTACCACCCTCAGGTAGAAATAGTCTATTTTGAAAAAGGGAATGGTATTTGTATCATCGGAGATAAAATTTTAAACTTTAAATCTGGCGATATATTTTTACTTGGGAAAGAGTTACCTCACCTTTTCAAAAACGATGAAAGTTATTTAAATAAAAATATAAAAGTACGGACACTTGTTTTACACTTTTTAGAAGATTTTTGGGGCAAGGATTTTTTAAATCTTCCTGACTTGTTGAAAATAAAAACATTATTAAAAAAAGCGGAAAGGGGTTTAATAATTAAAGGGAAAACAAAAAGTGCCGTTGGTGCTTTGATGCAAAAAATGCTACATGCAAGTGGGTCTGATAAAATTTTATTGCTTTTACAAACTTTAAATTTAATAGAAAAATCAAAGGAAAGAAGCGTGATATTGCCTATTGGTTTTGTGCCTTTAGTCAACGAGCATGTTGAAGACAGAATTAATGATGTATACTCATACACCATCAAAAACTTTTATAAAAAAATAGATACCAAAGAAATTGCTTCTATTGCTTGCCTGAGTAAGCACTCCTTTTGCAGATATTTTAAAATAAAAACTGGTAAAACATATACAAATTTTTTACATGAAATTAGAATTAAACATGCATGTAAATTGTTAACTGAAAGTAACCTAAGTACTTCTCAAATTAGTAATGAATGTGGCTTTGTAAATTTTGCAAATTTTTTCAGGTATTTTAAACAACACACTGGGAAAACACCTGCAGAATTTAAAAAAATAAATTCAGAATCTTTGATCATTGATAATTGATGAGTCGTTCTTCTTAAAATTTCAAGTATTAAAATAAATATTGCTGTAATGTCTAAAAAAAGCAAGGCCTGCATTGAAAATGAAAGCGCTTCCTTATCCATTAACTTAGATGGAGGTGCCATCATTGACTTCCAGCTTAAAGCTACAGGCATTAACCCGCTATCGTTTTCATATCCAAAGAATTTAATTCCTGTAAATAATCAAAACGGGGCAGCCTATCAAGGTCATTTTTTATGTCTAGGACGATGGGGCGAACCTTCATCGGGAGAAAAAAATGCGGGGCTTCCTGATCATGGTCAATTTGCAAATATGACATGGGAAAATGCAATTTCGACGCAGGATGACTATTTAGAAATGCATGTAACATCTGTATTGGAAGGATTAAAAGTTAATCGCAAAGTTTATTTAGATCCAACCTCCCCTATTTATTTAGTCAAGGAGCAGGTTTTAAATATTAATCCACTAGGGAGGTTATGCAGTATGGTGCAACATCCTACCATCGCAGCCCCATTTCTTGATAATAAAATAATGGTAGACTGTAACGCAACAATTGGCTTTGACCAATCCGACTATAAAAATATCGATTCGAATACGATACCATGGGAACAACAGAACATGGAATTGCATCAAAAAAAGATGAACGCGGAATTGGACCATCGAGAAGATATTGTACGTAGCTATATTGTTGCAGAAAAATCAAATTATGGATGGATCACCGCATATAATCCTAGTAGTAATATTTTGATAGGATACCTGTGGCCAAGAAGAGACTATCCTTGGATACATATTTGGGAGCATGTGAAAGAAGGTAATTTAATTTACATGGGACTTGAATTTGGAGATACGGCTATTCATCAACCATTTCATGAAATATTAAATACGCCCCTACTATTTAATGAAAAAACTGTCGGATTCATTGATGCAGGTGAAACCATTGAGAAAAAATATATCTCCTTTATGATAACGCCTCCACTAGAATTTGATGGGGTGTCTGATATCATGATAGAAAATGAAAAAATTAAACTAATAACAAAAAAAGATATTATAAATATTTCATTTACCGAAAACGCATCAATATTATATGAACTATCAAAATAAAACAATTGTAATTACTGGGGCTGCCAAAGGCATTGGCGCTGCTTGTGCTAAGGTTTTTTTGGAAGCGGGTGCAAATGTTGGAATTTTGGATATTGATGTTATAAGTCCAACTGACAATGAGCGGTCCATGTCAGTAGTTTGTGATGTGTCAGATGAAAATGCAGTTAAAAATGCCATTCATGAAATTAAAAACTATTTCGGGTCAGTTGATTACTTGATTAATAATGCAGGAATTCAGCGATATGGTTCGGTAACAGAAACTAGTTCCGATGATTGGGACTTAGTGATGAATGTAAATTTAAAAAGTTTTTTTCTTTGTGCTAAGTATGCAATTCCTTTTATGCTAGAAAGCAAAAAGGGAGTGGTCATAAATATTGCAAGTGTGCAAGCTTTCGTAAGCCAACAAAATGTTTCCGCTTATACAACAGCTAAAACTGCCATACTAGGACTAACCAGAAGTATTGCGGTAGATTATGCACCCCTAATTCGATGTGTAGCAGTTTGCCCTGGAACTATCGATACCCCTATGTTACGTGATGCTATTAACTTGTCTCCAGATCCGGCAGCGGTGATGGAGGAATGCATCGAGATGCATTTACCAAAACGTATCGGTACCCCTGAGGAGGTCGCGGAACTTGTAAAATATTTGTGTGATGATAAGTCATCCTTTATTACAGGTCAAGCATTTAGAATTGATGGGGGACTTGGTATTACAATTGCAGGAAGTAAGAAATAATAATTTTAGTGCATTTGAAATTTTATTCAAAAACAAAAAACGAAAGAATTTAAATTAATTAAATTATGAATATTACCATTGACGATATTGAAATTTTCGCAGATGGGCTAGACCATCCAGAATGTGTTGCTGTGCACCCCGACGGATCTGTATGGGCAGGGGGTGAAGCAGGTCAAATATATAAGGTATCTCCTGACAGACTAGAAATAATTGAAATTGCAAATACACATGGGTTTATTCTTGGAATTGCCTTTTCACTAGATGTATCATGGCTAGCTATTTGTGATATGAAAAACCATTGTGTATGGAAATTAGCATTGGCAACAAATGAGTTAACGAAATTTGCAACAGGCGCTGAAGACGTTTCATTTAATATTCCCAATTATCCATGCTTCAGTAAAAATGGAAAACTATGGGTATCGGAAAGTGGTGCATTTAGACAAACCACAGGTAAAATATTTTGTTTTGATCAACATGGTCATGGTAAAATTTGGCATGCTGGTCCATTTAATTTTTCAAATGGCCTTGCACTATCTTTAAATGAAGACTGGTTGTATGTTGCTTGTACCTGGCTTCCTGGCGTTGAGCGCATTGCCATTCATCCAGATGGGACTGCAGGTAAGCGCGAGGTTTACTGTAGTTTACCGCGAAGTTGCCCAGATGGTTTGGCATTTGATGCAGATCAAAATCTTTATGTTAGTTGTTATGCTCCCAATTGTATTTATAAAATTAGTCCTAAACAAGAAGTCCATTTACTTATTGATGATTGGGAGGCCCATGGTTTGTGTAACCCAACCAACCTAGCTTTTGGCGGTAAAAATTTTAATGAATTATTTACAGCTAATCTAGGTGCTTGGCATATTAGTAAAATTAAAATAAATGCAATTGGTCAAAAACTAGCCTGTCATCAATAAAATATAAATTGATAAGCAAGTTTAAAAACCAATTGAGTTTCCTCCGTCTACTGGAAGACAAACCCCTGTTATAAAATTGGAAACATCAGATGCTAAATACACAGCAGCATAAGCAACATCTTCTGTTGTTCCAAATCGGCGTGCAGGCGTGCGAGAAAGAATTTTTTCTTTTCGCTTTGGGTCTTTTTCCATGATATCTAAAAACATTTTTGTTTCTATAAAACCAGGCGCAATCGCGTTGAATCGAACACCCGTATGCGAATACTCTGATGCAAGTGATCTTGTCATACCTAATAAGGCTGTTTTAGCACTGCTATAAGCAACCACCTGTGTAATACCAAAAAGTGCTGCCATAGAACTAATACTTATTACCGAACCTTTTTCACGAGGCATCATATATTTTAAGACAGTGCGAGTGAGTGCAAAAACACTATTAATATTAGTATCCATGACCATTTGAAATTCAGCATCTGTGACTTCAATGGAAGGTTTTTTATTGTGAATACCCGCATTATTGACTAAAATTTCAATCGGCCCCACTTCCTTTTCAATGGTCTCTACTAATTTTTCATGCGTATTCTTTTCCGTTACATCATTTACATAAATAAAGCAGTGATCGCCTAGTGCTAATTTCGCAGCTTCCAATTTAGTAATATTTCGACCTGTAATAGCCACCTTTGCGCCAAGCGCAATATATGC
The DNA here is from genome assembly GCA_005800655.1 of Bacteroidota bacterium. Taxonomy (GTDB): domain Bacteria; phylum Bacteroidota; class Bacteroidia; order Chitinophagales; family Chitinophagaceae; genus Sediminibacterium. The sequence goes on along the minus strand of SYEV01000034.1, from coordinate 9,192 downwards.
AGCAGCAATGCCCAAGCCAATTCCAGAACCACCCCCAGTGATTAGGGCCACCTTATTGGTTAATTCAAATTTATCTTTCATTTTAAATATTTAAAGTAATAAAATTATAAAGTTAAAAATACTTCAGCTGCTTTTTTGATTGCATGACCAACCTCTTCTTCGGTATGTACTGCACTAATATACCAAAGTCCACGTCCAATAATTCTGATTTTGCTATTATGCATTCCAGCAATAAATTTTGCCAATTTTGCTTTGTCACCTGAAAAGGTATCTCTATAATCATTAAAAGCTGTATGTTCTGTAAAAGCAAGAATAAACATGGGACCAGGACCTTGGACAAGTACTTTTTGATTTGCTACAGCAGCTGCTTTTCTTAATCCATTCATTAATTTATTTCCTAGCATAAACATGCGCTCATAAGGTTGCTCTTGTTCCAAGACAGAAATGGTCGCAAGTGCGGCTGCAACCGTTGGATTACTTGAATTCATGGTGCCTGCATGTATCACTTTTGATTCTTCTATTAAAGACATCCATTCCCTTTTACCTACAATTGCACTAATTGGATAACCACTTCCCAAAGCTTTTGCAAAAATTGAAATATCCGGTACGATATTAAAATATTGTTGTGCCCCACCCAAACTAAGTCTGAAACCAGTAATCACTTCGTCAAGTATAAATGCACTTTTATATTTATCGCAAATGGATCTAATCCCTTCTAAGAAACCTTGGACAGGTAAAATACACCCATTATTACACATGATTGGCTCTGTTATAATAGCCGCAATCTCATGATGCATTTCTGACATTGTCTTTTCTAACAAGGCAAGATCATTCCATGGTAAAACAATAAATTCATCTTTCGATTCAGCTGAAATACCCTGACTCCAAGGATAAATATTAGGGGAAGTTCTATCCCCTAAAGCTTCTAAGGATGGACTTGATAAACCCCAGGCTACATTATCAAGCCAACCATGGTAATGGCCTTCAAATCTAATGAATTTCTTCTTGCCGGTTTTTGCCCTGGCTACACGAAATGCAGTTTGAACAGCTTCAGAACCATCTAAACAAAAACGTAACAGTTCCGCACTAGGTATAATTTCATTTAATTTTTCAGCAAGCTCTATTTCTTTAATGTGCTGCCCTGCAAACATTTGACCATGCTTTGAGTATTCTTCTATAGCAGATAATACAGTAGGATGAGAATGTCCTAAAATCATAGGCCCCTGACTTAATGTAAAATCAAGATATTCATTTCCGTCTACATCATATATTTTACTTCCTTGTCCATGTGTGTAAAAAATGGCGTGGGGATGATTATACTTTCTAAATTCCGAACATACGCCACCCGCAATTACCTTTTTGGCGCGTTCCAAAAGAAGCGCAGAATTAGCATAAGATATTTGAGACATAATATATATTTTTTAATATTTAAATTTATTCGTTTTCAAATGGAAATAAAGGAACGCGTCTTTTTTTATAATTTAATTGGGTTACATCTGCTTGCGTGACTCCAGGGGTATTCATTTGAATAACGTTTTTACAAACGTCAGCATAAGCAGCAATAGGTGCATTCACTCCTTTTGCAACAATTGCGTTGAATGAAGTAGGGTCAATATTAAAGGCAGTTAGTTGTACCAAACTATACGGTGCTATTCTTAACGAGGTTAGCATTACAACATCCTGATTGTTTGTTTTTACGATGGCAATATTGCCCATATCAAAATGAATTTGTCCGCCATGTCTAGGCTTGTGTTCATCAAATTTTCCATGCCCCTTCCAAACTAAGGTAACTTGTCTTTTCATTGCTTCAACTTTTTCATGGCTTTCGCCAAAATTAATTTCAACGGATGCGCCAATCTCAACATCCATTAAATTAGCTACACACACTGGATCATAAATACAGATGAAGGTATTTTTTATTCCGGCATCCTCTAATTGGTCAAGTAGATAAATACTATTACCAGGTGCCCCTCCTCCTACATTGTCACCCATATCTAATAATAAAACAGGCTTTTCAATGGTATTCACTTTATTAATTAAGGAAGCTATTTCATGTTTGGTCCCAACAAATAACCCTTTGTTGGAAATCATATAATTTTCAATCTTTTTAATGGCTACATTTCCTATATCCCGATCCCCATTTGATATTACAATAAGTGAAGCGCCCATTTCATACACATCAGCATAAGGGAATCCGAGTAAAATACTAGCCGAAAGGATCCCATCCAGTTTACAAATTTCAGCAGATAGTTGTAACAAATATTTATAAGGATTTTCACCAGAAAATTGCTGCTCTATACTTATAATTAGTGGTAGTGATGAAAAAATTTGAACTGGTTTAATCTTACCAAAAAGTAAATCAACCATCATGCTTGCAGCTTCCTTACCTGCATCTCTTTGATCAATGTGCGGATTTGTTTTATAAGCAACAAGTGCATCTGTTGAATGAATCATTAGCTGGCTTACATTTGCATGTGGATCGAGTGTTCCAATAATTGGTATTGTATCTCCAACCGTTGCTCTCAATTGACTAAGCCAAAAGCCATCCATATCATCATATGCTTCGCAAACGCCTGCGCCATGAGGTACGACTAGGCAACCATCTAAGGGAAGTTGTTGTTTTATCCTTATGATAGCCTCCTGTAAAAGAAACTCAAAAGCATCCTTAGTCACCTTACCGCCAGGCGTAGCTTCCGCATAAAGTATCGGGACAATTTCTATTTCGTTCATTTCTAATACTTCAATCATCCCGCCCAATTCATGAAATGAATTTTTGTATTGCAGTATTATATCATTTTCAAAAAGTAAGCGACTTTCCTTAAATTTATTAAGGGTCGTGGACTCATTTACGAAGGTGTTTGATTCATGAACAATACCTAATAATGCAACCCTCATAACTTTTAATTTATATCTTTTTATACAGTGATGATTAGTGCATCATCCAGCCGCCATCTATATTCATTGATTGCCCTGTAATTAAATCACTATCAGCAGAAGCTAGAAATAAAAATGTTCCTTCTATATCACTCGTCTGAATTCGTTGCGGAATGGCTTGGATGTCCATTAACATATTCGTTGCTTTTTCCTGTGCTTCCAAAGAGCCCAATTTTCCCAATTCTTTTTCTGTATGTATTGCTCCCAATATAATAGCATTGACATTTATATGATGCATACCAATTTCGTTGGCGAGTGCCCGAGTAAATCCTATGATTGCCCCTTTTGATGCCACATAGTGCACATATCCTTTTTGACCAGTTAAAAAAACAACAGAAGATACATTTATAATTTTTCCATAATCTTGTTGCTTCATCAATGGGAAAACTGCCTTAGCACATATAAATTGTGATCTTACATTGGTTGCCATTACATGATCCCAATCTTCCACAGTAATCTCATTCCAAGTTTTACGTGGATCAATTCCTGCATTATTTACTAAAATATCAACTCTGCCAAATGTTGCAATGGTTGCTTGAATCATTTCTTGCACTTCAACCTCATTAGAAACGTCAGCACAATGAGCAATTGCATGACCGCCTTCCTGTATGATTTGCATAACTACTTGGGCTGCTAAATCAGCTTTGGTATGATAATTAACAACTACGCTTGCGCCCTCCCTTGCAAAACGAAGTGCAATTGCTTTCCCTATGGATTCAGCAGCGCCTGTTACAATTGCCACCCTATTCTGTAATCTCATATTTTGTGCTTTATCTGTTTACAATAATCATAACCTACTAGTACCCTGCACCTTCCATAAGTCCTTTTAAATACCCCCATGCAAAAAGTCGACCATCTTGACCATAACCAGGATCTGAATTTTTTTCACCTTCCATAGTGGGTACATGATCAATTCGAACAGGACCATCAAAACCTATTTTTTTATAGGTTTTCATTGCTTCAAACATATCCGTTTGTCCATCATCATGAAAAGTTTCTGAAAAATTATCAGCAGTACCACGCACATCTCTGAAATGAACAAAAAATATTTTATTTTGACGACCTAGGTCTTCTATTTCATCAGGTATTTTTTCTCCTGCGGCAGCCAAAGTGCCTTGACAAAAAGTAACACCGCTATTTTTACTTGGCACGAGGTCCATTGCTTTTTTTAGCGCTGCTGCACTAGTAATTATTCTGGCCACTCCCTTAATGGGTGAAATAGGTGGATCGTCAGGATGTAAAGCCAATTTAACATTTGATTCTTCGGCTACAGGAATTACACGTTCTAAAAAATATTTTAAATTATCCCAAAGTCGCTGCTCTGTTACAATTCCCGCTTCCGTTAAGGGCGCGTCTTTCATTAAACTATGATTGTAACTAGTAACAATAGCGCCGCCACGTGTAGGCGTATCTATAGCGGTTCTAACCCAATTAAACTGCGCCATAAAATTGTAGCAAAAAATAGGAATATTTAGTGCACCCATATTACGTATCATTTTTATACAATCCGCAATATCCTGATCACGACCTTCAATTCCAAGTTTCATTTTATGCATCTGAGAATTAATTCCCGGCTCAATAACTTCAAGTTTAAAACCAAAATTTTCAAATCTTTGCTTCAAGGCTAATAAATCCGAATACTCAAAAGACGTTTCCCCATTTTCATGTAATGGCAAACGTGAAACTGCATGTGTAACGCCAACTTGCTTGGCTAAAGTCCAAAGCCTATCTGGGTATAAAGGCAATACATCCGCTATTTTCATAATTTTTATTTACTATTTGATAAGCTCACATCATTTCTCAAAACATTGATTAAAAGTAAGGTCCTTTAAATAATTTGAATGTGATTTTAAATTTGATTATAACATATCTTCTAAAGTCCAATGATTTTCCCATCGTACATCTAATTCTTCTCGGATACTTTGATAACGAATATCAGTTGAAAGTCGAATTCTACCCATTGCATCCACATTGTCTGTGGCAGCATGAATCATATAAGGACTATGAATCACCATATCCCCCGCTTCATAATCAGCAACCAACCAACGTGTATTAAATTTTTCAGCCATCGCACCTAAATCCTTTCCAACCCAACCTCCTTCAGTCATATTTTTATTATAGGCGCTGATGCGTTCTTCAGGAGATAGGTTTTTATTATTGATTGCGAATTCTGCCTCCATTTTTTTTCCAAGTAAAGCAGATCCTTCCAGATAAACAAGGCCTCCCATTTCAATCGGCGTATCTCCCAATGGAATCCAACTTGAAACAACTTTATCATTGCCGCCACGCAAATAAATTAAATCATAGTGTGCAGGCGTAGTGGTTGGATGTCCTTTCAATAATTGGTTGGAATGATCAGGTGTTTTATAACGTACAATTTTACGCTTATGTAAATAACTTGGACTTTGAAACAAATCATCATAAAACTGCCAAAGTTTGGGTTGAAGACAAAATGCTTCATAAGCAGCGGTCCTAACAAATTCCATTAAAATTTTTGGATTATTTTCAGATTCACTGTTTCCTGAAAAAAAACCTTCCTGCGGGTCGCTTTCTGGTTGTAACAATCCTGAATTTTTATACGCATTAAAAAAACGGCTTCGTAATAATAAAACTTCGGCTTTATCAAAGAACCCCTTTAGCCACACATACCCTTGTAATGCAAATAGTTCGCGAATTTTTTCAATGGGCAAATTTGCTTGAGTGGGGTTAAGCGCGCCTAAACGATTCGTTTCAGCCGAAAGTGCATAACCGTTACTAAAAAGTGGCTTTTCAAGTTTTCTTAATAAATGCATACAGCGATTTCTAATTTCTATGATTGATAGATGTTACTCACTCTAAATTATGCAATTCATTGGACCCCCTTTAGACAATCATTGCCAATATTATATATAATTTGGCCATATTTATACAAAGGATAAAATACCTACTTTGGCTACACCTTGATCGGTTTTATGGTAGGAATTGAAATTTTAATGATTAACCAGTTGATTAAATAAATAAAAGATACGAGGACGAAAATATAATAATAGCTATTAGTGGCCTCTAAAAAAAGCCCTATAAATGGAGCGGATAGCGCCGCGCCTATGGCTCCAATAAAACCGCTGAGTCCCATCATTGAACCAACTGCTTTTTTGGGGTAAATATCTGAGATCACTGAAAATAAATTTGAAGCCCAGCCTTGATGGCCAGCGCAAGCAAGCGCAATTAGAAGCACTGCCATCCAAAGATTGTCAACAAAAGAAAGTAGCATTAAAGGCAATACTAATAATGCGTAAATAAAAATTGATAATTTTCTTGAAAAATTAATCGATTTGCCGGATTGAATCAATTTAGAAGAAACCCAGCCACCGCTAATTCCACCCAAGCTAGACACTGAATAAATGATGATGAGGGGAAGTACCAGTGCAGATAAATTGATACCCTGGGTTTTGTTTAAAAAATCTGGAATCCAAAATAAAAAAAAGCCCCATACCCAATCGGAAATAAATCTTGTTAAACAGATGGCATACGTCTGTTTGTATTTTAGTAGTTCTGACCATCTTAAATTTCTATCCTCCACAATGTCAGAATCATCTTGGTTGATAAATGCTAATTCCTCGGGTGTTATTTTGGGATGTGTTAATGGGCTTTTGTAAAAAGCCAACCAAAAAGCAATCCAAACTAAACCAAATGACCCCGTAATAATAAATGCCCATCTCCATCCAAGTGAAATAGTAATTGCTGAAACAATGATGGGTGCAGCTATTGCACCAATCGTAGAACCTGAATTAAATAATCCAATAGCAAAAGCACGCTCTTTTTTGGGAAACCATTCTGCCACTGTTTTTACAGAAGCTGGAAAATTTGCAGACTCCCCCAAGCCTAATGCGGCACGAGCTAATGCAAAGCTTTTAAATCCAGTAGCCAATGCATGTAAAATGGCTGCAAGGCTCCATACTAATACAGCCCAAAAATATCCAATACGCGTTCCGAACTTGTCCAAAAAACGACCAGTTAATAGTAATCCAATTGCATACGTAATTTGAAAGGCAGAAACAATATATCCGTAATCAGCTTCACTAAAACCTATGGAAGGATCTTTTTCAATAAAAGGTTTAAGGATACCTATGACCTGACGATCAATGTAATTAATCGTTGTTGCAAAAAATAAAAAAGTCAAGATGCGCCAACGGTAATTTTTTGATTTCAAAATGTACTATTTTATTAAAACGATACCTATAGGATACAACATCAAAATAACAATTCTAAAATCTGGCTATCTTTAAAATTGATTATTACATAATTCCAAATTGCTCAAATGCATCTACAGTGGACATTCCAGCCTCTAATGCTTTCCTAACCAATTTTTCTCCTCTTGATTTTTCTAAGGCTCTTGAGAATGCTTCTTCTTCTGCCTCCTTAGGTACAATCAAAACACCATCCCTGTCCCCAAAAATAATATCTCCTGGTTTTACCCTAATACCATTGAATTCAATTTCAACACCATAGTCGATCACTTTACCACGCGGACCCTGATCCTGGGCATAAGTACCTATTGAAAAAGTAGGAAAACTTAATTCCAAAATCTCATTAGTATCTCTGCTATACCCGTCTAGCACTGCTCCAGCAGCTCCAAGTTTTATGGCGCGCGTACTCATCAAGCCACCCCAAAGTGCATAATTAGGAGAAGCACCAGAACATATATATACCTCATCCTCTTTTAAACTATCAAGCGCTTCAAACAAAAGGCCAAAAGGCTTTTGCATTATTGGATTTCGTGACTGTTCCATTACCTCACTAAAAACATCAGCTTCTAATACAGGCATGGCCCTGCCAATAGTTACCATGGACGAATCAAGTGGTTTTAAATGAGGTGATAAAAATTGTTTTGTGTATCCCATTTTATCAAGTATATCTCCAACAAGGGCTACAAACATTTCTTTTTTTGCAAGTTCAAACATCTCTTTGTCGTTTTTCCAAAGCATAAATTATTTTTTTTAACGTTGTTATAAATTTTAAACCCTTTATCTGAATTTTATTTTTTTACTCCTCACATGTATGATTTAAATTTCATCGGTATCAATAAGTTTCAATGCCGCCTTCATATAACCCATTGCAAATGCCATCCCAGCATACCATGGAGCATCACAGTTCATTTGTGGGGTATGGTCAGGAATCAATACTCCTTTAAAATTATTTTTTTTCAAAATTTTAAGTATTCGTATCATATCCACGTCGCCCTCATCTACAAAAACCTCTTTATAGTTAGGTGCTTTCCCCATCACATTTCTAAAATGGATATACCCTATTTTTCCTTGCTTACTATATTGATTCGTTGCTTCATATATATCACCTTCGGTCATTTCGGATAATGTACCTAAACAATATTCCAGTTGATTACTTTTACTTGGATATAAATCAAGTAATTTTTGGTAAAGTTCAGGCTGATAAATTAAACGAGGCGTTTGCTTAAGAAAAGGCAATGGGGGATCATCAGGATGTGCCGCTAATGTAACGCCAGCTTCCTCGGCAACTGGAATAATTGCATTTAAAAAATATTGTAGCCGCTCCCAAATTTCATCAGTAGAACAGGGGGGAATAAACCCTTCTGGAGCATTCGCATCATAAACCATAGTCCAAATCATCCCATTAGGTACTGGGCTATCATCAACAAATTCCATTCCAACCGAAAGCGCACCACCCCTTGCATAGTTGCCTTGCGTTCTACTAGCCACCCCTGCAAGTGAAAAATAATATCCAAAGGTGGGTATACCTGCTTTGCCAACATTCCTAATTAATTCTTTTATCCCTTCCAATTGCTCATCTCTTTTTTCACCTGCTAAAAGAACATCATACCACATGGCAGGATCAAAATTTTCAATAGCCTCTAATTCAAGACCATGACTATTAATTTCTTTTTTTAAACTTAATAAATCTTCTAAAGTCCATATCTCCCCTGAGCCCGCTTGACCCCATCCCTCTTTTTGGCCTAATGGTTGACTTGCACTGTTCTTATTATTTTTTTCATGTGAAAAATAATCTACCAAATGCACTACCAAATGGGTCGCACCACACTGCTTCGCAAATTTATAATGCGCTTCGTTCAGCATATGTTTATATAATCCGAATCCTAATTTCATGATTTGTGCATTTACAATTATTAAATCAACTTCAGATTTTTATAATTGATAAATAATGGGGTTAAGGGGTGTAGCAACTACTTCGCCAATAACTGCACCAGGACACCATGCATCCCAATCAGCTTGTTGGTTTTTATTT
>SYEV01000033.1 GCA_005800655.1 Bacteroidota bacterium | reverse complement strand
ACAAGTGTACAATGCTTGCTTGCATTTACATAATTATGCGAAATCAATTTTAAAGCCGGGCATTAGTATTTTAAAGTATACTGATAAAGTAGGGGAGGAAGCAACACAACAATTTTTAAAAATTGGTTTGTTGAAAAAAACAGATGTCAAAAATGAGGATGCTGAAAACAGAGCGTACAGAAAATATTTATACCATGGGATTTCACACCATTTAGGATTAGATGTGCATGATTTAGGTACAAGAACTGCACCAATTACTGCAGGTATGGTATTTACTATTGAGCCAGGTATTTATATTAAAGAAGAAGGCATGGGCGTAAGGATTGAAAATAATTTCTGGATTACAGCAAATGGTAATCAGGATTTAATGAAAAATATTCCAATTACTGTGGAGGAAATTGAATCATTAATGAAACGCAACAAAAAATAAAGCATGGCTTCATTAAAAAATCAAATTCCCAATTTCATCACACTCCTAAATTTATTTTTTGGATGTTGGGCAATTGTATATGTTTTTCAAGCAGGTGCAATGGCAACAATTGATGAAACAGGCGGAATGATTATTGAAATGCCTGAGCAATTATATATGGCGAGTCTATTAATTGGAATTGCAGCGGTGATTGATTTTTTTGATGGTTTTGTTGCAAGGTTATTAAAAGTTTCTTCTGAGTTGGGAAAACAATTGGATTCTCTTGCGGATGTGGTGAGTTTTGGCTTAGCTCCGGCATGTATCGTATTTCAGTTTTTAAGAATGTCCATGGCAAATGATGTAAATGCGTTTAGTCATAATTCAATAGTATTAGCACCTGCTTTTTTAATACCCATGGCTGGGGCGTATCGTTTGGCTAGATTCAATTTGGATCAAACACAAACCACCTATTTTAAGGGAGTACCTATTCCAATGATTGGTATATTAACTGCTTCATTGCCTCTAATTTATTGGCAATCAGGCGCGGTAGCGCAATTGATGTTAATACCCGCATTTTGGTATGGATTTATCATCATAGTCAGCTATTTAATGGTGATGAAAACACCCATGTTGGCGCTAAAAGGGCTTGCTAATAAACGAAAATTAGTCATTCCATTACTCCTGGTTGCAATAGAAATAGTACTGACCGCATTTTTTTATAAATGGTTGGCGATTCCATTTGGCTTTATGGGGTATTGCTTAGTATCTTTGTTGTACAAAAAAACAATTATTCAATAATTCTATATGATATATCAAGTTCAAATTAAAGTGATGCCATTAAAGGATTTATTAGATCCTCAAGGAAAAGCAGTTTTAGGCGGTTTACATAATTTAGGTATGAATGGCGTAAGTGATGTAAGGGTTGGAAAACATATCACTTTACAAATTGAAGCAGGATCTGAAACTGATGCAAAAGCGATTGCTGAGGAGGCTAGTAAAAAATTATTGGCAAATGCGGTGATGGAATATTTCGAAATTGAAGTTATTCAATAGTTTTTTTGCTGAGCTTACTTTTTTAATTACTTAATTGTTTCCATGTTATATTTAGTTCCTACACCTATTGGAAATTTAAAGGATTTTACTTTTAGGGCAATTGAGGTTTTACAATCCGTTGATTTTATTTTATGTGAGGATACGCGTACCTCATCAAAATTATTACAGCATTACAAAATACATAAGCCTTTAACGCCGTATCATCAACACAATGAGCATAAGGTATTGGATCATTTGGTACAACAGTTACAGGCTGGAAAAAATATTGCATTAATAACGGATGCTGGGACGCCCGGAATTTCTGACCCAGCCTTTTTATTAGTACGTGCATGTAAGGCAGCAGGAGTGTCCATCACAAGTTTGCCAGGTGCCACTGCATTTGTACCAGCACTAGTGAATAGTGGCTTACCAGCTACGCGATTTATTTTTGAAGGGTTTATTCCATTAAAAAAAGGACGTAAAACATTAATGGAATCATTGGCTAATGAGGAGCGTACCATGATATTTTATGAGAGCCCAATGCGACTTGTCAAAACCTTGGAGTTATTCGCTACCCATTTTGGAATTGACCGAAAGGCTTCCGTAAGTAGGGAGTTGACAAAAATATACGAGGAAAATATTACTGATACTTTAGGCAACCTGGTTAAATACTTTTCAGAAAAGCAAGTAAAAGGGGAGATCGTGATCGTAGTGGAAGGAAAAAATGATTAAATTAGCTTCTTAATTTAATCCTATGTACAAGAAGTTAGCATTTATTTTTATTGCCATTATTGCTTTTGTAAGCGGAGTATCTGCCCAAGCCGACCGTTGGCAACAACGTATTGATTATAAAATTAATGCAACATTAGATGTAGCTACCAATATCGTTAAAGGAACAGAAGATATTGTGTATACCAACAATTCAACAGACACTTTAAAGAAGGTATATTTTCATTTATACTGGAATGCTTTTCAGCCCAATTCATCCATGGATGTGCGTAGCCGAGAATTAGGAAAAAATACCATGACTAGTAGAAGAGGTGATGTGATCAAAGATTGGGATGCGCGCGTTACAGATCGTATACAAAAATTAACACCTGCTGAAATTGGTTATCAGAGAGTAAGCGCCATTACTATTAACGGCAAAGCGCAAAAACTAATTGAACACGAAACTATTTTGGAAGTACAATTAACCAATCCAATTGCACCAAAAACTTCTGCAAAATTATCATTGGTATTTGAAGCTCAAGTGCCAAAGCAAATTCGTCGTTCAGGTAGGGACAATGCCGAAGGCGTTCGTTTCTCTATGAGTCAATGGTATATTAAAATGGTAGAGTATGATTATCAAGGCTGGAGTACAAATCCTTATATCGCACGTGAATTTTATGGCGTATGGGGCAATTTTGATGTAAGCTTACAATTAGCTAACAACTATACGGTTGCTGCAACAGGGGTTTTACAAAATCCAAATGCAGTTGCAAATGCGCAAGGATTAAAAACTTGGAATTTTAAAGGAAATAATATTCATGATTTTGTTTGGGCTGCAGATGATCAATTCAAACATTTGTCTAAGGAAGTTCGCAAGGGTTTAACAATACATGTTTATTATAAAGAGAAAGATGCAAAATCAGATAGTGCATGGGCCAATATTTTATATGCTGCTGAAAAAGTATTGCCTTACATCGAAAAAAACTTTGGTGCATATCCTTACCCACAATATTCATTTATTCAAGGAGGTGATGGTGGCATGGAATACGCAATGGCAACATTAATTAAAGGTCCAAGTTTGGGTACGGTGTTTCATGAGTGGATGCACAATTGGTATCAGCAGGTTTTAGGTAGTAACGAAAGTTTGTTTGCATGGATGGATGAAGGCTTTGCAACATTTGCTGAAAGTAAAGTGTCAAGATGGTATGATGCAAATGCAGCTGCGCAATCTCCTTTTATTAGTGAGCGTGCAAAGGCACAAGTACTTGCGAGTGTTGAAAAAGCAAAATTAGATTTGCCTTTAACCCAAGCGGGAAGTTATGCAGGCTATATGGCTTTAGCTAAGAGTGGCTTGGAGGAGCCAGCAAGTACACATGCGGATCATTTTAATACCAACTATGCTTATAGTAATGCAGCCTATTCAAAAGGAGCAACCTTATTAGGGTTATTAGGTTATGTTATTGGAGATTCAGTGCGCGATGCTGTTTTGTTGAATTATTATAATACTTGGAAATTTAAGCATCCCAATGCAAATGATTTTTTCCGTATAGCTGAAAAAACAAGTGGATTGCAATTACAATGGTTAAAAGAGTATTGGATGAACTCAACTAAAACGATTGATTATGGGTTGAATGATATTCAAGCAGGAAATAATACGGCGATCATTAGCATACAAAGATTAGGTAAACTACCGATGCCTATTGAAGTGCTAATCACTTATAAGGATGGCACAAGCGAATTACATTATATGCCACTTGATTTAATGTTAGGCGGAAAGGGGTCAGAAGGCGCTGTTAATCACATTCTACATTCAGCATGGCAATGGGTTGCGCCAACCTATACTTTTGAAACTAGCAAACCATTATCTGCTTTAAAATCAATTGAAATTGATCCAAGCTATCGTATGCCGGATTTAAACAGAAGTAATAATAAATTGGAAATTCCTAACTAGTAAAATAATTAAGGCTTCTTAACTTGTATGATAAACTTTTCTTGAAAATATTCCTCAGGAAATATATCATAGATAGACATCATTTTAGGGCGCACACCACTTTCGAAAATTTCTTGGTGTAAGTCGCCACCTTTAAGGCAAATCAATCCATTGGGTTGGTTTGCCTTTTTTATAAGTAATGGTCCAGCCCATCTCCATAAATCTTTCAATGGCGCAACGGCGCGACTAATTGCGTAATCAAACTTTTTATTTTTAATTTCCTCCGCTCGGGTATGCTTTGTTGTAATATTTTTTATTCCTGCCATCTCGCAAACGGCATCCACCACTTTTAATTTTTTTGCAATGCTGTCCACCGCTAAAAACTGTACATCAGGAAAAAAAATAGCCAAAGGGACGCATGGAAATCCACCACCACAGCCAATATCAATCACCTGTGTGCCTTTTTCCCACTCCGCAATAGCAGCTATGGAAAGACTATGCAAAACATGGTGTAAATAAAGTTGGTCAATATCTTTACGAGATACAACATTAATTTTCGCGTTCCAATCCTTGTATGCTTCTTCCAAGGTCGCAAACTGTTGTACTTGATGCGGCGTGAAGTCGGCAAAATATTTGGTGATTAGTTCCAATTTTTCTGTGGGGCTTTCCATAAGCTAGGCAAGGTAAATAAATAATAGAACATAGACCAAAAATCAAATAAAACAAACCAAGGCCAAAGATCCAATTCGTTTAGCTTTTTCATGGCTCCTTTTAAAATACTTCCTTGTACCATTAAGCGAAGTGCCCATAAGCTAATTAATAAAATATATTGATGTGTAAGTATGAGTGCTGCAATAAAAATTGGATACACTAAAAATTGGCTAAATGCAAATAAACCAAGTAATGCCGCATGGGATGTTTTATAATACTTACTGGTAGTATAATGACGATACTTTTGATTCATCCAATCCTGAAAAGTTGTTTTGGGCTCACTAATCGTGTGTGCATCATGATCAATAACAATTGCCGTATTTTTTTTATTGGCCACCTGATTGATGAATAAATCATCATCACCGCTAGGCATCTGATTAATGGAGGAAAAACCTTTGTTGCGCAAAAACACGTCTTTCTTATATGATAAGTTGCGTCCTACACCCATATAAGGCATACCAGCAAGGGCATAGGAGAAATATTGTAATGCTGTTTGAAAAGTTTCAAAGCGAATTAATTTATTTAGGATACCTGGCTTTTTTCTGTAAGCGCCATAGCCTAATACAATTTCAATATCATCATCATAGCCATCCTGCATTAATTGCATCCAATGTTCACTAGCAGGAACACAATCTGCATCTGTCAATAATAAGGTTTCGTTTTTTGCAGATTTAATTCCAATGGACAAAGGAAACTTTTTTCCATTAATCATTTTAGCTTCCTGAGAAAGTAAAACCGGGTTTAAATTTTTAAATGATTTTTTAAATTCTTCAATTAAATATTTTGTTTCATCTTCTGAATTGTCATTCACTAAAACAACCTCGTGTGTCGTACTGTATTTTTGTACCAATACCCCTGGTAAATTATTCGCCAAATTATGAGCTTCGTCGCGCGCACATATTACTACTGAAATAGGATGCTCTACATTTACTAGCTTCGTTTTTTTCTTATAAAAAGCGAGTCTGAGAAAAAAAAACAAATAATAAAATAACTGAACGGCTATAATAAATACAAAAGCGCCTATCAATAGATTAGATAGTAATTGGTTGGTTAGCATGTTACAAAAGTAAAGCATGCCGGCACAGCTAATTCACTTGAATATTGAATGTGGAAAACATCCTTTTTGACCTTACCTTTGCCCCATGGCGGCATTAACATTTGAATTGCAAACCCAGAGTAAAACAGGCTCGGCTAGGGCTGGTAAAATTACCACCGATCATGGGGTAATTGAAACACCTATATTCATGCCAGTGGGAACCATTGGTTCGGTAAAAGCAGTGACACAGCAGCAATTGAAAAAGGACATCAATGCCAAAATTATATTGGGTAATACTTATCATTTATACCTAAGACCAGGGCTGGAAGTACTTGAGGCTGCTGGTGGCTTGCATCAGTTTATGGGTTGGGAACGTCCCATACTAACCGATAGTGGTGGGTATCAGGTTTTCTCTTTAGCCAACAATCGTAAGATAAAGCCAGAGGGCGTAATATTTCAATCGCATATTGATGGCAGTAAACATTTGTTTAGCCCCGAAAAAGTGATGGATATTCAAAGAACCATTGGGGGTGATATTATTATGGCCTTTGATGAATGTCCCCCATACCCAAGTGAATATGATTATGTGAAAAAGAGTATGGATTTAACCCATGTTTGGTTGGATAAATGTGTGCATCAGTTTGATAACACACCTGACAAATATGGTTATACGCAAAACTTATTTCCCATTGTACAAGGGGGCATTTATGAAGATTTAAGAAAAGCATCCTGTGAATACATTAGTTCAAAAAATGCTGTGGGTAATGCCATTGGTGGATTAAGTGTGGGCGAGCCCGAACAACAATTATATGATTTTACAGCATTGTGTTGTGAAAATTTACCGGTGCAAAAACCAAGGTATTTAATGGGTGTGGGAACGCCTTGGAATATTTTAGAAGCCATTGATTTGGGTGTGGATATGTTTGATTGTGTTATGCCAACACGCAATGGCCGTAATGGAATGGTCTTTACATCGCAAGGGGTGATCAATATTAAGAATTTGAAATGGGCGAAAGATTTTTCCCCTTTAGATCCAGGACTTCCCAATGAAATGAGTCAATATTATACCAAGGCATATTGCAGACATTTATTTATGGCAGATGAAATATTAGGTTTGCAATTGGCAAGTATTCAGAATCTATCTTTTTATCTTTGGTTAGTAGGAGAGGCACGAAAGCATATACAATTGGGAGATTACTCCAGTTGGAAAAAAAGTATGGTCCCACAAATTAGTCAACGCTTATAACCAAACATTAATTGAAAAAATTAGATTGGTACATATTAAAAAAGTTTTTGGCGGTTTTTTTCTTCGCCATATTTTTATTTGCAGTCATTGCCGTGGTGATTGATGCAAGTGAAAAAACAGATGACTTTGTAAAGTCTGGATTATCAGCAGGCGAAGTCATTACCCATTATTACTATGGATTTATACCACATATCATCGCTTTATTATTTCCCCTATTTGTATTCATCGCTGTTATTTTTTTTACTTCAAAAATGGCGGGACAGACAGAAATTGTGGCCATCATTGCAAGTGGTGTTTCTTATAATCGCTGGTTAAGACCGTATGTGTTGGGTGGTGTTTTGCTGGGTTTATTTTTATGGGTATCCAATCAATGGATTATTCCAAAAGCGGAAAAAATTAGGGGCGGGTTTGAAGCTACTTATATAGATGCGCGTTCAAGTTATAATGCTTTGTTACAAAGTTCGTCAGATATTTATTTTAAAATTGATTCATCAACCTATGCAGGTATCTATGGATATGACACTGCAACCAATCGAGGAAGTAATTATTTTTCCTATCAAGTAAAAAACGGAAAAGTTATTTCAAATATAAGAGCGGAAATGATTTTATATGATACCGCTACCAAAGATTGGCTTTTGAATGAAGTGATTGAAAGAAAAGTTTTTGATAATAGAGAAACAGTTTCTTATACGCAGAGTATGCATAAAAAGCTGGCATTTAAACCTGTGGATTTAGAAAAAGACAGATATACTAAAGACAAACTCACCACCCCACAACTTATTCAGCAAATTAAGTTAGAAGAAATGAGGGGCTCTGAGGGACTGAATGAATTAAAAATTGAAAGGTATCGTCGTGATGCAACTCCTGTTACCGTATTGTTACTTACATTAATTGGGGCCATTATTGCCGGACGTAAAATTAGGGGTGGAAGTGGCTCGCATTTGGCCATGGGCTTTACTATCGCAGCCTTATTTATTATCACAGATCGGTTCTCCACTATCTTTTCTACCAAAGGGAATTTGCCTCCCATGTTAGCTGCCTGGATACCCAATTTATTATTTATTTGGGTGGTCTATTATTTGTACAAAAAAGCACCTAAATAAGCCGGTTTTTTAGTTAACTTTGTGTCCAAATTTAAAAGGTACAATTATAATATTTGGTATATGGAAGACATTAAAGATAGGTTTGAGAAAAAGGCAACTGCCGCAGGCATAGAAATCAAAGAATTATTAAAACAACACGGCGATAAAAAAATCGGCGAAATAACTTTAGCGCAGGTATACCAAGGGATGCGTGGTATGACTGGTTTAGTTACAGAAACTAGTTTATTAGATGCGCAAGAAGGAATACGTTTCAGGGGTTTTTCAATTCCTGAATTACAAGCAAAATTACCAAAAGCACCCAAAGGCGATGAGCCATTACCAGAAGGTTTATTTTATTTAATGATGATTGGTGAAATTCCAAATGATACTGATGTAAAGGAAATCACTAGCAATTGGCAACGTCGTAGTCATGTACCTACGCATGTATTTGATGTAATTGATGCTTTGCCATTGTCAACACATCCCATGACCATGTTTGTGGCTGGTGTAATGGCGTTACAAACTGAAAGTAAATTTTCACAAGGGTACGCGAAGGGCATGAACAAAAAAGATTATTGGCAATATACTTACGACGATTCCATGGATTTAATTGCGCGTTTACCAAGAGTAGCAGCCTATATCTACCGAAGAAAATATAAGAACAACGAACATATACATCCAAATGGATTATTGGATTGGGCAGGTAACTTGGCATACATGATGGGTTTTGAAGATGAGACGACCAAAGAATTAATGCGTTTATACATGACCATTCATGCGGATCATGAAGGTGGAAACGTTTCCGCGCATACGACCCACTTAGTGGGTTCTGCATTAAGTGATCCTTATTTAAGTTATGCTGCTGGTATGAACGGATTAGCGGGTCCTTTGCATGGATTGGCAAATCAAGAAGTGATTAAATGGATTTTTGAAATGCAAGAAAGCATCGGTACCGATGCACCAACCACAGATCAAATTTCAGTATACGTACAACAAACCTTAGCTGCAGGAAAAGTAGTTCCAGGATATGGACATGCAGTGTTAAGAAAAACAGATCCACGTTTTACTGCACAAATGGCATTTGGAAAAAAACATTTACCTGATGATAAATTAGTGAATACTGTTTGGAAAATTTATGAAACGGTGCCGCCAATTTTAGAATCATTAGGAAAGGTAAAAAACCCATGGCCGAATGTGGATGCACATAGTGGTGCTTTACTAGTTCATTATGGTATTGTTGAATATGAATTTTACACCGTATTGTTTGCGGTAAGTAGGGCATTGGGTGTATTAGCAAGTTTAACTTGGGACAGAGCATTAGGTTTCCCATTAGAGCGACCAAAATCAATTACCACTGATTCTGTGAAGCTTTGGATAGAAGGTAAAGGTGAACTTTAGTATAGACGTATTCTCGAAATCAAATTCGTAAGCGCTTT
>SYEV01000032.1 GCA_005800655.1 Bacteroidota bacterium | reverse complement strand
GTTTTGATTACTGGAAAGTGTTGCCAGATCAAGGTCATTACTTTCAACCCGATTTCGTGGAAATGACCAAGGATACGGTGAGGTACAATGGGTATGTCACCAACTTAATCAGTGATTTTTCATTGGGCTGGTTGGATAAGCGCGATACCACAAAACCTTTCTTTTTAGTGGTGGGTGAAAAAGCAACGCATCGTAATTGGATGCCTGCAGTAGAAGATTTAGGCGCGTATGATGCACAACAATTTCCAATGCCCGATAACTTTTTCGATACCTATGAAGGTCGAACAGCAGCGCTTGAACAAGATATGACAGTCAACAAAACGATGACTATTGGGGATGATTTAAAGATGAATATTAATTATGATAAACCGGGGATGTTTGGACGTTTAACGCCCACTGAAAAATTAGCCTATAAAAATTATTATGGGAAAATTGCATTGGAATATGAGAAAGTAAAATCGGACTCCATCGCATTAATCAAATGGAAATATCAACGCTATTTAAAAGATTATTTAGCTACGGCTAAATCCTTGGATCGTAATATTGGTCGCATTTTAGCCTATTTGGAGCAATCAGGCTTGGCGGAAAATACAGTAGTGATGTATGCATCGGATCAAGGTTTTTATATGGGGGAACATGGCTGGTTTGATAAGCGGTTTATGTATGAGGAAAGTTTAAAAACACCTTTAGTATTAAAATATCCCAAACATATAAAGTCTGGAACCATAGTCAATGATATGGTAGTGAATATTGATTTTGCACCTACCTTATTAGATATTGCTGGAGTTAAAGCGCCAGCTGAAATGCAAGGAAAAAGTTTTTTACCAATAGTGATAAAATCGGGTAAGGTTGAAAATTGGCGAACTGCTATGTTTTACCATTATTATGAGTATCCACAGCCGCATAGAGTGCCTCCTCATTTTGGTATTCGAACTATGCGATATAAGTTGATTCGATTTTACGGACCAAGGAATGAGTGGGAGCTGTATGATTTAAAAACGGATCCTACTGAAATGCATAATCTTATTCTTGATCAAAAACAAGCAAATACGATCATGGATTTAAAAAAGCAGTTACGTTCTTTAATCATTGAATACAAGGATACCGAAGCCTTGCAAATTTTGAATAGTAATTAATTATTTTTTAAGTGCCCCCACATTGCTGGAGAAAATCTTTACCGCAATAGCTAAAAGAATTACGCCAAAAAATTTACGAACAGCGATTAAGCCGCCGGGTCCTAGCATACGCTCAATAAAGTTGAGTGATTTTAATACAGCAAAAACGATGACTAGGTTGACTAAGATGCCGAGTGCGATATAGTATTCTTCGAAGTTTGCTTTTAAAGACATAATGGTGGTGAGGGTACCACTTCCTGCAATAATGGGGAATGCAATGGGAACTACTGCGCCTGAATGTGCATTTTTATCCCCTTTGAAAATTTCATGACCCAATACCATTTCAAGGCCTAATAAAAATATGACGATAGAACCGCCCACCGCAAATGACTTAACGTCTAAACCTAGTATTTGCAAAAAGGGTTTTCCTAAAAATAAAAACAGAATCATGAGTGCACCAGATATTAGTGTCACTCTAAGGGATTTTATGGCACCCGATTTTTCCTTCATGGCAATTAGTAAAGGAATGGATCCCACAATATCTATCACCGCAAATAGGGTGAATATGACTGTAAGTAATTGGTCAAAATGGAAGTCCATAAAAAAAGCTTTGTATGAAGATACAAAGCTTTTTTAAATTGAACAGTTATGTATATGTTATTTCAATCTCAGACCAAGCATGAGCATGCGCCCCATTGCATTGTATCCATTGATTTCCTGAAATACCGTGTTTCCTAAGTTTTGTCCATCAGCGTACAATAATAGATGCTTGTTGAGCTTGTATTGAATATGCGCATTGAGTAAGGTGTAGCTTTTTAAGCTAATATCCGCTGCTGCATATCCACCCACATCATATCGTTTGCCTATATATCTTGCTGCCATGCTAAAATTTAATTTAGGGGATACTTCATAAGTCCATTGAATACCTGCTGTATTTTTGGGACGTTTTAATAAATAGTTATACGTTATGGTATCGGTAGTGGTCACTCTGTTTTGATTGGTTTCTTGCCCATTCATTAAAGTATAGTTAGCGGAGAAATTATTTTTTGCATTGGCTTTCCAATTGAATTCAAGTTCTAATCCATTTACCTTTTGTTGGATATAATTGAAAAAATTATAATCAATATAATTATAGTCTATCCCATTATTAATGGTTCTATTGTAATAAACGGCTCTAAAAAATAAAGGAGTGGTTTTATATTCCATGCCTATTTCTGTATTGAATGATTGCTCTGGTTTCAATGCGTCATTATAACTCAACTGATAGAGTGAAGGCGCTTTGTATCCAGTAGAAGCACTTGCCATGAATCGAATGGTTGTATTTAATTTGTAAGATGGACTAACTGTAAAAGTTTGGTTTGACCCGTAGCGATCATGTTTATTGCTTCTCCCCCCTAATTCAAGTAGCCACTTATTGGAAGCGTCATTGATTAATAAAGAGGTATACAAGGCAGTTTGGTATTGAAAAGTATCTTTAAAATTATCATTATAAGGGCCCCATTTACTTATGGATACATAAGTTTGATGGTAAGATCCGTATCTAAAATCAACGCCGGCAATCCATTGCATATTTTTTGAAATACCTTTTGAAAAAAAGGCATCCGCGAAATGAGATTTTCCAGCGTATTGATTGTCTTCAAAAATGGTATAAGTTTTATCAAGACTATCGTTATTATATTGACGATCCTGTGTGCTTAATTGATATTGCAATTGAAAAATAGTTTTTTCTTTTTTGTATTTCAAAATAAAACCTGTCAATTTGGTAGCGTTATTAAATTTTTCGTCTCTATCATCTTTAAAAGCCCCATAATCAATATCGGCATTGTAACTTGTTTGTTGCGTGGAAGCTTTTAAATTCCAATTTTGGTTAAAAGCATAATTGATATTGGCAAACCAATTATTATTGCGAAAGCCGTCATTATCAAAATTATTTTTCCCAGTCAAATCTTTGGCAGAAGAAAATCCTTTGGCAGATTCATTACCAAATCCAATAACATAATTCAATTTTCCAATGCTGCTACTATGTTGCGCATTTATTTTTCTTGTACCATAACTGCCTGTGCTAATATCCCCGGAGAAGTTGGGAACAGATTTATTTTTGGTGATGATGTTAATCACACCGCCAATAGCATCTGAACCATACAAGGTACTTTGTGCACCTTTTAAAATTTCAATGCGCTCAATCAAATTCAAGGGGACTAAGTTTAAATCAAACTCATTGCTGATCATAGAAGGGTCGCCTACGGGCATGCCATTAATTAAAATTAAGGTACGACCACTGGAAGCGCCGCGCATGTATATACTTGGCACCGTTCCTGCATTACTTAAACTACCTGGCAAATACAAGCCAGCTTGTTCATTTAAAATTTGCGCAATGCTTCTTCCTGCATTCGCTTGAAGTGCAGCTGCATTGATGACAGTAACCACTTTGCCTGTCGCATTTTGCTTTTGTTCTACTTTGTTAGCAGTAACAATCACTTCATCCAATGAAATAACGGTGTCGGAAATTTTTTTAATTTCTTCTTTTTGCCCAAAGGCGAGGGTGGTGGCGATTAGGCACACCGAGAGCGTGATTAATTTTTTGCTCATTGTTTTGTTTTTTTTGTTGTTAACAATGAGCTTCCTGGAGAAAGAGAACCATAATTAATTGACCTGCAATTGGCAAAGCAGCAGATTCCTTTTAAAGAAATCCAATGTAATGCAAGGGCATATCTATTTTTTACAATCCCTGCTTTTAACCCGAAAGCTGTTGATTTATTAATCAGGCAGGTCTTCTGGCTTGTTCTTTATTTATGCATCCTTCCCAAATTGCTTCAGTGGATATATTGCATGGATTGCTTTTGGCAATGAACTCACAGCTACGGGAATAGCCCCCGATTTTAACGGGATTCCCTTTTAATCATTTGCATGAACCTAATTCTGAATCAAATATAGTATTTATCTACTCCTATCTTTTTTTAATTACTAACGGCTTGTTGAAAACTTCCCCATTTTTATTATATTTAGCTTTCATTGGTTACCTATGAAGCAAAAACAGTCCATTAATTTTTTTAGTTTAACCATGATTGTGGTGAGCTTGGTGATTGGTATGGGAATATTTAAAACTCCTGCAACCATTGCAGCAAAATCGGGCACGCCGCTTATTTTTTTTAGTGCATGGTTGATTGGTGGCTTGATCGCTTTGTTTGGCGCATTGACTTATGCTGAAATTGGACAACGGCTTCCGGTCATGGGTGGGTATTATAAAGTGTTTGCACATTGCTATCATCCGGGCGTTGGATTTACCATCAACGTTTTAATCTTAATTAGTAATGCCGCTTCTTTGGCTGTAGTTGCTTTAATTGGCGCCGACTATGTGAGCGATTTATTATTTGGGCAACCTTCTGGGACCCTATTTAATATTGGCGTAGCGTCATTATCAGTAGCCTTATTTTATGTTGTTAATTTGTTGGGGTTAAAAACGAGTAGTCGCACGCAGAATATTTTAACGGTCGTAAAAATCTCTTTAATTGTTTTATTAATTTCTTCTTTATTTAAAGGGGTTACGGTTCCGCCACATGGTATTAACGAAGGGAAAATATACACCTATGATGGCACCAATGGGGCACTGTTATTATTAGTAAGTTTGGTTTCCGTTTTTTTTACTTATGGCGGCTATCAACAAACCATCAATTTTGGATCTGAAGTAGCTTCTGGAAAAATAATGCAAAAGGGGATTGTAGTGGGTATCCTGGTCGTATTATTTTTATACCTCACTATTAATTACACTTATATTAAAGTGATTGGTTTTGACCAAATGAAAAACGCGAATGCAATTGGCTCCTTATTATTTGAGGCCTGGTTTGGCAAATTGGGTGCCAAGGTGTTTGATTTCGCGATGGTGCTAAGTGTGTTAGCCTATGTGAACGTGATTTTAATGAGTAATCCTCGAGTGATGTTTGCAATGAGTGAGGATAAAGTATTGCCTGCCCTATTTCAAAAAAAGCATGCCAAAACAGAAGCGTTAGTTCCTGGATTAACCTTATTTGCTTTTACCACTATCTTAATTACATTTTTTGGCAAAGGGGTGGATGATGTATTGAGTTTTAGTATTTTTTTAGATTGCTTGGGCATGAGTACTTCGGCAGCAACCCTTTTAATATTAAGGCGTAAAAATCAAGGAGATGGATCGGTAACCGGGTATTTGAAAAGATGGACCCCTATTTTTTGTGTGATTTTTGTATGCGCCTATGCGTTTGTTGCCGTAGCCGTAGTTATTGATAAACCCTATTCCGCACTAACAGCCATTGTCTTGGTTGGACTAGTTTCTATTATTTACAGGCTATTTTATTATAAAAAGACCACTTAAAAGTAGTTTTTTATAACTTTTTTATTCCCTTTTTAACCGAAGAGTTCATTTTGTTAGCCTTTCATCGTTCATTATTGCTGTTCAGCAGACGGCTTTTCCGCCTGTCTAAAAATATGGAAACTAGGCGGCATTAGTTTACTTTTGTATTCTCAAAAGAAGTTCAAAACATAATTAAGTCGATGAAATACATTTTTTCTATTTTAATCCTAGGCATTGGCATCAATTTACAAGCACAAAACGTGGCACCTTGGGATTTAAAAACATGCGTTGAATATGCCATTCAGCATAATATATCCATTCAGCAAGCCGATGTGCAAGCAAGATTGGCAAAATTACAAGCACAGTTAGCGAGTTCAAATAGATTACCAACCATCAATGGATCAACAGGCGCGGGATTAAGATTAGGACGTTCCATTGACCCAACGACCAACGGCTTTGCCAATACCCAATTTTTATTCAATAATTTTGGATTAAATGGAGGTATTCAAATTTTCAATGCGGGCAAACTTAGGAACAATGCAGAAGCCACTAATTTTAGTTGGTTAGCAAGTGAAACAGATAAGCAAACTATTTCGAATGACATTTCAATGAGTATAGCTACTTTTTATTTACAGGTTTTATCAGCCATTGAACAATCTGAAATTACTAAAATACAAATTCAACAAACGCTTGAACAATTGAATGCAACTAAAAAGCGGGTAGAAGTGGGTGTGCTCCCTGAAATTAATTTGTTGGAGTTGGAAACACAATTAGCGAATGATAGTAGTAATTATATTGGAGCTATCTCTAATGTAATTCAAACCAAATTAAGTTTAAAAGCTTTGTTGAATTTAGATGCAAGTACTGAATTTGATATTTTAGTACAGCCTGTTGAAAAAATTAAAATTCAACCGTTTACTGATTTACAGCCGGATTATGTTTTTACCATTGCAGAACAAAATTTACCAAATGTAAAAGCGGCAGGATTGCGTGTACAAGCAGCTTCGAAGTCAGTAGCCGCAGCGAAGGCTAATTTTTATCCAACTTTAAGCTTTGGTTATGGCTTATCATCTAATTTCTCTAATCAATTTAAATACACATCAGGCTTTGATATTACAGGTGTGAGTGCAATTACACCAGCAAGTCCATTTGTTACAGTGAACAATAGTAAATACTTTGTTCAAAGCCCAACCTATACAGCCACTACTGCCAACAGAAACTGGGGTAATATTTGGAATGGTTGGGGCAACCAAGTAAATAGCAACTTTGGCCAAAGTTTAAGTTTACAATTGTCCATACCCATCTTTAATGGTGGTCAATCCAAAATATCCTACCAACAAGCTAAGTTAAATTACAGATCAACAGAGTTGCAACAGGAAAATATTCAACGTAAATTAAAACAGGATATTTATACTGCATACACGAATGCCATTGTAGCTTTAAATAAATTGAATGCGAATCAAAAAGCAGTTAGCTCTGCAGAAAAGGCATATCAATTTGCAACCAAAAGATACGAGCTTGGCTTGTTAGGCACTATTGAATTATTGAATAACCAAAATAACTTTTTAAGAGCGAAGGTAAATTTTAAATCTGCACAATATGAATATGTATTTAGAATTAAATTATTAGAATTTTATAAAGGTGTTTCGTTGGAATTATAATCAACAGATAAATTAAAAAATTACAGAAGTAAAATATATAAAAATGAACAAGAAAATTATTTGGATAGGCTTAGGTTTTGTGATTGTCATCGGCTTACTTATTGGCTTAAAAAAAGCAGGCGTTATTGGCAAGGAGGAAGGTATTGCTGTAACAGCCGAAGCGGTTCAACTCAGAACGATTACTGAGTCTGTAAATGCAAGTGGTAAGGTATATCCTGAAATTGAAGTAAAAGTGAGTCCAGATATTTCTGGTGAAATTGTCAACCTTTTTGTAGAGGAAGGTGATCGTGTTACTAAAGGGCAGGTACTAGCAAAAATTTACGCTGATATTTATTCATCTCAACGTGATCAGGTGACGGCGAGTGTCAATCAAGTAAAAGCACAATATGAGAATGTAAAAGCGGGTTTAAGCGGTTTGAAAACTGTTTACGAAAATACAAAAGCAACGAATGAGCGATTCAAAAAATTATTTGCTGATAAAATTGTATCCAGAGCGGAATATGAGCAAACAGAACAAGCATTTAGATCGGCAGAATCAAGTTATAATTCAGCAAAAGAATCTATCAAAAGTGGAGCGGCGCAAATTCAAGGGGTAAGAGCGCAATTGGCTAGGGCTGAAAAGGATTTAGCACGAACCATTATTACATGTCCTATGGATGGCATTGTTAGTTTGATGAATGTAAAAAAAGGAGAAAGAGTGGTAGGAACTGCACAAATGACGGGTACGGAAATGATGCGTGTTGCAGATATGAAAAGCATTGAAGTGAGAGTAGATGTTGGTGAAAATGACATTACTAAAGTTAAATTGGGTGATACGGCGCTTGTTGAAGTTGATGCATATAATAATAGAAAATTCAAAGGGGTTGTTTATAAAATTGCAAATCCAGTTACCGCTATTTCCGGCGTTTCTAGTTCAGCTGAAGTTGCTAATTACAAAGTACACATTAGATTAATACCTGAAGAGTACGCTGATTTAGCTAAGGATAATAATATATTTCCTTTCCGTCCTGGTATGACAGCAAGTGCAGATATACAAACCAAGTCAAAAAGAAATGTGGTCACGGTACCATTAAATGCAGTAACAACAAGAGATGCAAAAGGGGAAGGAAAAAATACGGAGGTGACTAAATCAACTGCAAATTCAAGTACTGAAAAAGCACCTACTACCATTGATGAAGATGTGAGCGAAGTAGTTTTTGTGTTGCAAAAGGATAATAAAGTGAAAATGGTGAAAGTGAAAACTGATATCCAGGATTTAAATTTTATTGAAGTGGCTGGAGTAAAAGTAGGAGATAAAATTATCACTGGACCTTATAGTACAGTAAGTAAAACTTTAAAAGAGGGTAGTTTGGTAAATGTAGTAACCAAAGAAAAATTATTCGAGGAGAAAAAATAATCATATTTAGTTGAAAACTAGCTGGATACGGGGCGCATTTAAAAAATGCGCCCCTTTTTTATTGAGTTTCGTATGTTTGCAAAAATGAGCTGCATGCAAATTGGTATAATTGGAAGTGGAAGTTGGGCAACCGCTATTGCAAAAATTATCACAGATAATGGGCATCAAATCAATTGGTGGGTTAGGCAATCGGATAATATCGCCTACTTTAAAAAGCGCCACCATAACCCCCATTACCTTAGAAATGCATTTTTTGATACGACTAAGATCAATTTCTCAGATGATATCGTTGAAGTGGTCAAACAATCCACTGTTGTTATTATGGCAGTACCCTCCATTCATATTGCATCTGTTTTGGAAGGGGTACCTTCGGATTTATTGAAAGAAAAAAAAGTGGTTTCTGCAATTAAAGGGGTAATGCCTAATTATAATATTTTATTACATGAATTTTTGGCACAAAAATTTAATTTCCCAATACAGCAATATTTTACTTTGTTGGGACCCAGTCATGCCGAAGAAGTGGCAGCAGAGCAGTTATCCTATTTGACATTTTCAGGGGCAGATACTTTGCTGACCAATGAAATTGCTTCGTATTTTAAATCTGATTATATCAATACCATTGTGAACAATGATGTGGTGGGAGTTCAGTATGCAGGCGTCCTAAAAAATATTTATGCATTAGGTGCAGGGATTGCACATGGCTTGGAATACGGCGATAATTTTTTGAGTGTATACATAGCGAATTGCGCGAACGAAATGAAAGTATTGTTAAGTGCAATTAAGCAAAAAGAGAAATCGGAAGGAACACCAGTGAATTATGCAGCTTCCGTTTATTTAGGCGATTTGTTAGTTACCTGCTATTCATTGCATAGCCGAAATAGGACTTTTGGTAATATGATTGGCAAGGGTTATTCAGTAAAATCGGCCGAGTTGGAATTGAATATGGTGGCCGAAGGATATAATGCCAGTAAGTGTATAACAGTGATCAATAAAAATTTAGGCATTGAATTACCCATCATTGATACGGTATATAAAATTTTATGGGAGGGGCAAAATCCGACAGTCGCATTCAAGGAAAT
The DNA here is from genome assembly GCA_005800655.1 of Bacteroidota bacterium. Classification (GTDB taxonomy): domain Bacteria; phylum Bacteroidota; class Bacteroidia; order Chitinophagales; family Chitinophagaceae; genus Sediminibacterium. Next base: position 5,215 of record SYEV01000032.1, on the reverse strand, counting down.
AGAAAAAATATTATTTTAAATTGGGCGATTCATCTATGGGGAACACCTCATTCATTGATCCAGAAAAAATCACTTGCAATACCATCGGCAAAAAATTTGGCAGATTTTGAAAGGGCAAACCCTTGGCTAGTTTCTGTTAGCCAGTTTTTTGCAAGAAAACCTTCTGTAATTTTAAGGGTATGTACATGAAACTCGGGTCCAAAATTTTGGGTAATATATTCAAGCGAAAATCCCTCCATACATCTCAAGGAAATCATGATATACTCATTGTATTTTGTTGCCACTGGTAATTGTTCTATTTCAAACGTCAATTCGTTTTTTTCAAGTGTGCTACAATAAAGTTGATTATTAGCAACATTCCATTGCCTGGTGTTTTTATTATAAGAATGGGCCGATGGTCCAAGGCCTAAGTAAGGAATGCCCTTCCAATAATTACTATTATGTTTACTTCTAAAACCGGGTTTGCTAAAATTTGAGATCTCGTAATGCTCCATCCCTATTTGTTCTGTGTAATGAGTGATGATTTCAAAATGCGCTGCTTGGTGTTCAGGATGAACCCGATCTATCTTTTTATTTTGAATCATGGTATGCAGAGCCGTTTTTTCTTCAACCGTGAGTGCATAACAAGAAAGATGTTGAATTTGGTATTGGTCGATTATTGCTAAATCAGCCTTGAGATCATCATTTGTCAAATGCGGTGTTCCATAAATTAAGTCAATACTTATATTGTCAATTCCTTCGCCTTGCGCCGCTCTAATGGCTTCATGTGCTTGTTCGGTTGTGTGAGCGCGGTTCATCCATTGAAGTGCTGTTGGCTGAAAGCTTTGGATACCAATGCTTAGTCTGTTTACCCCCGCTTTTTTCCAGGCGTTAACCTGTTTGGGTTGAATATCATCAGGATTGGCTTCGATGGTAAATTCAATATTGGAATCAAGGGAAAAGACGGACCTTAATTTATCTAAAATTTTATGGAAATCGTCCATCGGCAATAAAGAGGGTGTTCCGCCACCAAAATAAAGTGTTTCAATAGGCTGGGAAAGATAGTTTTTTTGAATTTCAATTTCTTGGATGATCGCCTTTGTAAAATCATCAATGTATTTGAGCTGGGTAGAAAAATGAAAATTGCAATAATGGCAAGCTTTTTTACAAAAGGGTATATGAATATAGATGCCTGCCATGGAATAGTTTAAATGTATTAGGACAAAGCTAGCTATAAGTTACTAATTCTGCATCAGTATACTTATTTTTGCAATGTATGCAGTTCGGCAAAAAATATATTTTTATTGTTGTAGGGTGCTTTATACTCTTGTCCTCCTTTCAAAATCAAGTGCCACTAACGGATTTGGGTAAGGATACAAGTGCATTGAAGGCGGATTCACTTTTGGTTAAGGATACCTTGTTGATTAAGTATGTGCCGGTGATTCCAACTTCCTTTCAAATCGCAGATGCTTGGCTAGTACAAACATTCATAGGAAATAAAATGGATAGTAATTTTAATACCCTAAAGGCGTATAAAAATTATTTTCTACAAAAAAGAAATGCGTATAAATTATATTTTCCAAGTACCATTATCGCAAGAGAATCGCAAGTGATATATAAAATTGAACAAAGATTTGCATTACCAGATAAGGATATACTTTTTTATACAATCCTAATTCTGATTTTTTTATTCGGATTTGTAAATAATGTTTTCCCCCAATATTTTTCTAAACTTTTTAAACAGTTTAGCCAATCCTCATTAAGGATGATTCAATATCGGGAGCAGCTTTTACAAAATAGTTTGGGCTCGCTGATTATTAATATTTGTTTTATTTTAAGTTTTTCTTTGATATCTACCTTGTTGATTTTTAATCGGCATTTATTGGCGCTTTCCTTTTGGGAAGGCTTTTTTTATATTAGTTTATTTTTTACATTTTTATATATTGGAAAATATATTTCCTTGCAAATTGCTGGGTATGTTTTTAATGCAAAGGAACTCGTCAATACCTATATTTTCGTAGTATTTATGATTAATAAAGTTTTGGGTGTTTTATTGGTGCCTTTTATATTGGTATTGGCCTTTTCAAAACCCATCTTTCATCCTTATGCGATAGGCGGCGCGGCTTTAATTACGGTGCTTTTAATTTTATACAGGTATTTGTTCTCCCTAACATCAGTTAGGAATAAATTACATATCACGTCTTTTCATTTTTTTCTATACCTTTGTGCCTTCGAGATATTGCCACTGACCATATTGTATAAATTTATAGTACAATATTTTGGCGGCATTTATTAATATGATACGAAAATAAAAATGGAAGTGAAATGAGTGGAGCAAAAAAATCGACTACAACAAAGACCATTAAGAAAATTCTAGTTTCCCAAGCAAGGCCAGAAAGTGAAAAATCGCCCTATTTCGAGTTAGAGCGAAAGCACGCCGTCGTATTGCATTTTCAGCCATTAATTCAATTGGTACCCATTTCCGGGAAGGATTTTAGAAAAACAAAGATTGATATTGCAGAATATACAGCTGTTATTTTTACGAGTAAAAATGCCATAGACCATTTTTTTAGAACCTGCGATGAACTAAAGGTGAGCATTAGTCAGGATACAAAATATTTCTGCATTACTGAATCAGTTGCATTGTATTTGCAAAAGTTTATTATGTATCGAAAAAGAAAAGTGTTTTTTGGTACTGACGGCTCTAATAAAAAAATGTTTGATGTTTTGAACAAACATAAATTAAACGAAAAGTTTTTGTATGTGTGTAGCGAAAATCAACAAGACAACGAAATTGTCAATTGGTTAAAGGAGCATGCAACCAAATTTGAATTAGGCTATATGTATCGCTCTGTGAGCAGTGATATATCTTCCCTCTTGAAAACAACTGAATTTGACATTATTTGTTTGTTTACACCAAGCGGATTGAAAAGTTTATTTGACAACAAACCTGATTTTAAACAAAATGGTACCATTATTGGTGCGTTTGGTTCCAATACTTGTAAAGCCGTTGAAGATGCAGGTTTAACTTTACATATTAGAGTACCTAGCCCACAAACCACAAGTATGATGTCTGGGTTGGATCAATATCTTTCCTTAAGTAGTAAAAAGAAGTAAGGCGTATTTACTTAATATTTTTCTGCTTCAATTAAATTGCATTTAAATGAATGCAAATCCTAAGTTTACCAATCGTCTTATTGAAGAAACGAGCCCGTATTTATTACAGCATGCGCACAATCCAGTATATTGGGTGGCTTGGTCACCTACTATATTTACCGACGCGCAAAATCAAAACAAACCCATTTTATTAAGTATTGGCTATGCAGCCTGTCATTGGTGTCATGTGATGGAGCGAGAAAGTTTTGAAGATGAAACCATTGCTGCATATATGAATGCCCACTTTATCAATGTGAAAGTGGATCGGGAGGAACGACCCGATGTGGATCATATTTATATGGATGCACTTCAAGCAATGACTGGTTCTGGCGGATGGCCATTAAATATTTTTTTACTTCCGAATGGTAAGCCTTTTTTTGGTGGTACTTATTTTCCACCCAGGACAATTCCACAACGTGCTTCTTGGTTGGATGTGTTAAAGGGAGTACATGAAGCTTATACCAATAATATTGAAAAGCTAAATGACCAAGCTGAGCAACTTACGCAACATTTACTAAACAAGAATATCATACATAAGCCTGCATCATTTAACATTGAGATTGATGCCGAAAACGCGGATAATAATTTACCCACCAAGGAAGAAGTAGAAATCATAGGAAACAGAATATTACAAAATGCAGATACGATGTGGGGTGGCTTTGGGGCAGCTCCAAAATTTCCGCAAACATTTTGTTTGCAAATGCTATTTAGAAATTACAAAATTAATGGTAATGAAAGTTGCATGGTTCACGCGATACGATCCATTGATAAAATGATACAAGGCGGGTTGTATGACCATTTGGGTGGCGGCTTTGCCAGATATAGTACTGATGCACAGTGGCAGGCGCCTCATTTTGAAAAAATGTTGTATGATAATGCATTGCTCATTGGGGTAATGGCCGAAGCTTATCAAATAACACAAAAGGAAATATATGTACCTATCATAAAACAAACGGTATCGTTTTTAAAAAGAGAATTAGCTAATCAAGAAGGAGCTTATTATGCTGCATTGGATGCGGACAGTGAAGGTGTGGAAGGTAAATTTTATACCTGGACCTATGATGAAATTGAACAATTATTGGACCCATCCTTGTTCACGGAATTTTGTAATTATTACCAAGTAACAAAAAATGGCAATTGGGAACATACCAATATTTTATGGACGACAGACGCGCTTGAAAAAAGTGTATCCCCTGAATTTGCAGGTGCAAAAAATATTTTATTCAATCATCGATCCAAAAGAATTAGACCGGCACTTGATTATAAAATAATTTTATCTTGGAATTGTTTGTTAATTACTGCATTGTGTAAAGCCTATGCTGCCATTGGGGATGAGGAATACAAGCAAGCTTCGATAGATGCGATTGTTTGGGTTGAAAATAATTTTTCAGACAAGGATCAGGAACATTTATTTCATACCAATACCAACAGTATAAAAAAATCATTTGCATTTTTAGATGATTATGGCGCTTTAATACAATCCTATATTCATCTTCAGGAAATTACAGGAGATACCGATTATTTGCATAAAGCAGAAAAGTGGATGGGATACGTGCAAACCCATTTTGTAGACGAGGAGGGCGTGTTTTTTTATTTCACGGCACAATACCAATCTGATGTGATTGTAAGACAAAAGGATACCTATGATGGTGCACAACCTAGTGGAAATGCATTGATTTGTATGAGTTTATATTACCTAGGCCATGTTTTTGACAACACCCACTGGATGCGTCAATCGGAGCAAATGATGCACCAAATGCATAAGTTGATTATACAATATCCGAGTTCATTTAGCTATTGGGGGCAATGTTTTAGCTGGATGGCTGCCGATTCAATTGAATTAGTCGCCATTGGACCCAAAGTGCAGAATTCCTTAAAAAAGGTATTATCTAGGTTTCAACCACACAAAATGCTAATTTTTTCAACTAAGGAAGACCCTAATTTAGCCACCACCATCGGCAAATATTCAACTGATAATCAATACTATATATGTATAAATAAAACCTGTTTGCCAGCAAATACCGACTTGGATCCTATTTTAGCTTTATTCTAACATATCCTCCAATTTATTTTTACTATT
>SYEV01000003.1 GCA_005800655.1 Bacteroidota bacterium | reverse complement strand
CCCTAAATACCCAAGCATTTGCGGTGGGTGGATTTGTGCGTGATAAAATTTTAGATCGGCCCACTAAGGATATTGATATTGTTTGTTTGGGTGATGGCATGCAATTGGCCAATGAAGTAGCAAAACAATTTAATCCAAAGCCGCCTGTTGCACTTTTTAAAACTTTTGGTACTGCACAAATTAAGTTTCCGGAGGTGGAAGTTGAATTTGTAGGAGCACGTAAGGAAAGTTATTCCAGGGATAGTCGCAAGCCAATTGTTACCGTGAGTACAATTGAAGACGATCAAAATAGAAGAGATTTTACAATCAATGCTTTGGCTATTGATATCAGTGATGCCAACTTTGGCAATTTAGTAGATCCATTTGAGGGCATGTTACATATTGACCAAAAAATTATTAAAACGCCTTTAGCGCCCGAACAAACTTTTGATGATGATCCGCTTCGCATGATGCGCGCGATTCGATTTGCTACGCAATTAAATTTTACGATCACGGATGAAACATTTGCCGCAATTAAAAAAATGGCAGATCGGATCACGATAGTTTCGCAAGAAAGAATTACGGATGAACTACAAAAAATAATGAAAACACCAGTGCCATCCAATGGTTGGTACTTATTAAAAGAAGCGGGGTTATTACAATTTATTTTTCCGCAATTTTTGCAATTGGAAGGCGCCGAAACATTGGATGGGATTGGTCATAAAGATAATTTTTCTCATACCCTACAAGTGTTAGATAATGTAGCTGCCAATTCCAATGACATTTGGTTAAGATGGGCAGCAGTATTACATGATATCGCAAAACCAAGAACCAAAAAATTTGAGAAAGGATTTGGATGGACTTTTCATGGTCATGAAGTGGTGGGCGCGCGGATGGTACCAAAAATTTTCACGCAATTAAAATTACCACTCAACGAACATATGAAAATGGTTCAGAAATTAGTGGCGTTACATTTGCGTCCCATTTCATTAACCAAAGATAATGTAACAGATAGTGCCATTCGACGATTGTTATTTGATGCAGGAGATGATATTGATCATTTGATGGTTTTATGTTCCGCTGATATTACCAGTAAGAATCAAGTAAAGGTGAGGCGCTATTTACAAGGTTTTGAATTTGTAAAACAAAGATTGGTGGCTGTGGAGGAAAAAGACAAAGTGCGTAATTGGCAACCACCCATTTCAGGAGAACTTATTATGGAATTATTCAACATTGCCCCTTCCCGTGAAGTGGGTGTAATTAAGGATGCCATAAGGGAGGCAATACTGGATGGTCTCATCTCTAATGAGTATGAAGCAGCCTATGCTTTTATGCTTGAACAAGCAGCTAAAATTGGCTTGAAACCGGGTAAATAATTAAATGATTTAGTTGTCTAAAATCATTTAAATCAAGCTAATAAATAGTATTTTAGCAGTTCTAAAAAAAGTGATATGGCATTTTTGAAATTTAGGGTTTATTGGGAGGAGGATGATGCGATATATCGAGATGTGGTGGTGAAACATACCCAAAACTTTACTGAATTAAATAATATCATTTTAAAAGCATTTGAGTTTGATCAAAAACATGATGCTACTTTTTTTAGAAGCAATGACATTTGGAAAAGAGGGCGTGAAATTAGTAAAGCGGTCTATGAAAAAGAATATGTCGCACCACCTTTATTAATGGAGGAAACAACGATTGGCTCGGAAATCATTGATACCAATCAGCATTTCATTTATTTATACGATTTTGTAAAGTCTTGGACATTTTTAATTGAATTGATCCAAGTGATTAAAAATGCAGATGCGGACATGTCTCTGGAATACCCCATCGTATCAAGAACAGAAGGAGTTGGGCCTATGCAATATGGAACAAAGGGATTATTAGGTAAAACCTTTGCAGATATTGAAGAAAAATATGATTTAACTGAAGCCAAGGATGGATTTGGGGAGGAAGGAGAAGAAGGAGAAGAAGGTGATCATGATAAATATGAGCAGGATGATAAAGAGAACGATGATAGTGCAGAAGATTCCGATAGCAATGCAGAAAGAGGTGAATTTTTTGAAGGAGAAGCATTTTAGCAGATCCATTATTTTACATCATTTTTTCTTGCTATTCAATAGCATCTAATTAGTTTATTTCATTTTTCAAATAAATTTTCTTGTCTAATCATACTGTATATATCATTGTGGGTCCGACTGCGGTTGGGAAAACCAGTTTTGCAATTTCATTGGCGCAACATTTAAAAACTGAAATAATTTCTGCAGATGCAAGACAATGTTATGCGGAATTAAATATTGGCGTTGCGCGACCTAGTTTGGAGGAGTTGTCAAAAGTCTCACATCATTTTATCGCCAGCCATTCTGTGAATGATACGGTCAATGCCCAAGTTTTTGAAAATGATGCATTAGCAAAAGCAGATGAATTATTTAAAACACATCATTCGGTGGTCATGGTAGGCGGAACAGGCTTGTACATCAAAGCTTTTTGTGAAGGGCTAGATATGATACCTGCCATTGATCCAGCCATCAGGGAGAATATTATAAAGCAATACGAAAAGCTAGGATTACGATGGTTGCAAAAGGAAGTTTCCGTAAAGGATCCCATGTATTGGGCTAAAGGCGAGCAGCAAAATCCCCAAAGATTGATGCGCGCGTTGGAAGTGGTGCTTGGGACCGGCGCCTCAATTATTAGTTTTCAAAATAAAAATAAAGTTACGCGTCCTTTTAATATAGTTAAAGTAGGTCTTGAATTACCAAGGGCGCAATTGTATGAGAAAATTAATCAGCGTGTTTTGACGATGGTCGAAAATGGGTTGGAGCAAGAGGTTCGCAATTTAGCGCCTCATTTTCATTTGAATGCCTTACAGACAGTGGGTTATAGTGAATGGGCCCTTTATTTTGAAGGCAACCTATCCAAGGAAAAAGTCATTGAAAATATCCAACAAAATACCAGACATTATGCTAAAAGGCAGATGACCTGGTTTAAAAAAGATCTCGATATTACATGGTATTCACCCAATGAAATAAATACCGCTCAAATTATTTAGCCACCGATGGTATAAAACCTAATTCTTCATATTATAATAATAGCGTATTTTTAATATTGGATCCTACATCGATTTAATAAATTTCGAATAAAGGGGACAATCAAATTAAAAAGCAATCAAAAAATAAACAAATCAATCATCAAACATAAAATTATGCAACTAAGAATTTTAATGGCAGTGATCGGTATTTCTTCATTGTCCATGGCAAATGCGCAAACGCAAACCATCCAATTTGAAAAATACACTTTGCCCAATGGCTTAAAAGTTATTTTACATGAGGATCATTCTGCGCCTGTGGTCGCAGTTACGGCCCTTTATCATGTGGGTTCAAAAAATGAGGATACTGCGCGCACTGGTTTTGCGCATTTCTTTGAACATTTATTATTCGAAGGATCTGAAAATATCAAACGCGGGGAGTTTGATAAATACGTCACTAATGCAGGTGGTGCATTAAATGCAAATACTTCACAGGATCGTACATTTTATTATGAGTTACTACCTTCCAATCAAGTGGATTTGGGTTTGTGGTTAGAAAGTGAAAGAATGATGCATGCTAAAATTGAACAAATTGGGGTGAACACACAACGCGAAGTAGTTAAAGAGGAAAAAAGACAAAGAGTGGACAACCGACCTTATGGCTCCTTTTTAACTGAAATGTTGAAACGTGCATTTAAAGTACATCCTTATCAGTGGGCGCCAATAGGAAGTATGGATCATTTAAACGCAGCTAAATTAGACGAGTTCATTGAGTTTTATAAAACTTTTTATGTGCCTAACAATTGCGTCTTATCCATCGCAGGTGATTTTAATAAGGCAGATGTAAAAAAGAAAATTGAAGCTTATTTTGGCCCTATTAAAAAAGGCGCTAATATAATACCAAGACCGACTATTAAAGAGCCAGCCTTGGGCGGTGAAGTAAGAGATGTGATACAAGATAATATTCAATTACCAGGGGTGTTTCAAGCCTATAGAGCGCCTAAACAAGGTGGGGATGAGTATTATGCATTTAATGTATTGTCCACTATTTTATCTGTGGGTGAATCATCTAGAATGAATAAAACATTGGTAGATAAAAAACAACAAGCAGTCGCTGCACAATCCGCACCATTTTTTAATGAGGACGAAGGACTGTTCATCACTTTAGCCATTGCGAACATGGGTGTGAAAATTGAATCTTTGGAATTAAGTATGGATAGTATCGTAAATGACTTGAAAACAGACCTAGTAGGGGAAAGAGAATTCCAAAAAGTAAAGAATCAAATCACCACACAAATAGTTACAAGTAATGGAACTATGGCGGGTATCGCTGAAAGCTTAGCCAATAATGAAGTGTATTTTGGTGATGCAAATTTAATTAATACTGAATTGGATAAATATAATAAAGTAACTAGACAGGATGTATTAAATGTGGCTAAAAAATATTTAAACAAGGACAATCGTGTTGTTCTTTATTATGTACCTAAAGCAAAACCTACTACAAAGTAATTGCGCAATTGAATTGCACAACACAAAAAATAATTTTATGAAAAAACAGATATATATCGCTTTATTCATGTTGCCCATATTTTCAATGGCACAAACAATAGATCGTTCAAAAGCACCTGCGCCAGGAAAAGCACCATTAATACAAATTGGTAGCCCCGTTAAATTCACTTTAGCGAATGGGTTACAAGTATTTGTTGTTAAAAATACAAAATTGCCAAGAGTGACTGCTTCTTTGGCATTTGATTATGATGGTTTTGCAGAAGGCGATAAAGCGGGCGTTGCTGAAATGGCAGGGCAGTTATTAAAAAGAGGTACCACCACTAAATCAAAAGCCCAATTAGACGAAGCAGTGGAATTTTTAGGAGGGAGTATGTCTACTTCAAGTCAGTCTGCAACGGTTAGCTCACTTAAGTCTAATTTTCCTTCCTTAATGTCCTTAATGGCGGAGGTAGTTCTTCATCCAGCATTGGCTAGTGATGAATTGGAAAAAATTCGTAAGCAAACCTTGTCTGGAATAGAATCAAGTAAAGATGATGCGGATGCAATTTCTGGTAATGTAGTGAAAAAGCTAGTGTATGGTGCATCACATCCTTATGGAGAAATGATGACCACTAAAACAGTGAACAGCATTACGATTAATGATGTCAAATCATTTTTGAGTACCTATTGGAAACCCAATATGGCTTATTTGGTTTTTGTAGGTGATATTGAGCCAGCAGTGGCCAAATCATTGGCAGAAAAAAGTTTTGGATCATGGGCGAAGGGTACTGCAACGAAACAAAATTTTGCAAAACCTGCATTGCCTAATCAAACCTATGTTGCTGTTATTGATCGACCAGCAAGTGTTCAAAGTGTAGTAACAATTGCAACCACAGTTGATTTACTTCCTGGATCATCCAATGTGATTGCTGGATCAGTGATGAATAATATATTAGGGGGTGGTTTTTCTGGACGTTTGTTTGCCAACTTACGTGAAAAATATGCATTTACTTATGGTGCTTATTCCTCATTGAATCCGAGTCGTCAAGTGGGTATATTTGAAGCTTCCGCATCGGTTCGAAATGAAAAAACAGATAGCTCAGTACAAGAACTGTTGCGTGAAATTAATATTATCCTAAATGAAAGAGTGGGGGATGCAGAATTAAGTAGAATGAAAAATTATCTTGCTGGTGGTTTTGCGCGTTCCTTAGAAAATCCTGGAACGATTGCTGGATTTGCTTTAAAAATTGCACAAAATAATTTGCCTGTGGATTACTATCAAAAATATTTAACCAATTTAGCAGCTATTGATGCGCAAAAAGTGCAGGATGCTGCAAAAGCATTATTGAATACATCGAAGATGCATATTGTGATTGTTGGTAATGCAAAACAAATAGCGAAAGGTCTTGAGAAATATGGCCCAGTAAAATATTTTGATATTGAAGGAAATGAAATTGCGCCACCTACAGAAATAAAAGTAGATGTATCCTTGACACCACAAGTGGTAATGACAAAGGCAATTGCTGCCATTGGATCTGCAGAAGCTTTAGCTAAAGTAACTGATGTGGCATTAAATGGTACAGCAAACATTATGGGGCAATCCCTAAATATGTCTCAAAAAATTGTAATCCCAGGTAATTCCGTTACCACTATGTCAATGGGTGACATGGCATTAATGAAGCAAGCAGTTGTGGATGGTAAATATTCGGTAAGCCAACAAGGCCAAGAAGCTCCCATCACAGATGATGTGAAAGAGGGATTGGATGAGTCGGCAAGCATCGCTCCTGAGCAATTATATTTGACGAAAGGGTATGGCTTAAAAGTGGTTGGTGTAGAAAAAGTAAATGGCAAGGATGCTATTGATGTTGAAGTAACAACACCTTCTAAAAAAGTATCACACCGTTTTTATGATGCAACCACTTATTTATTAGTTAAAACTACTAAATCAGAGGAAGTACCTGGTCGTGGAACCGTGACACAACAACAATTTTACAATGCGTATCAAACAGTTAATGGTATTCAGTTGGCTTCTGAAATGATCATTGATATGGGTGCTATGAAAATCAATGTAAAGTACACGGACATTAAATTGAATCAAGGTTTAAAGACAAGCGATTTAAAATAGTCGCTTCCTAGCATAAGCTTACTAGGTAGGCCATAAAAAAAAGATCCGCCCCGAGTAATCGGGGGCGGATCTTTTTTTTATGGGGTAAATTATTTTTTAAAATCCAATACTTCCGTTTGAATTTACAAATTATAAATGGTTAGAATCTTATACCATATCCTATGTTTAACATTAAATTATTGCCTTTAAAATCGGCGTAGTAGCTGCTTTTCTCAGTTAAGCGATAAGGGAAAATGGCATCTTTCACCATGGTATTCATAATGGTAAGATCAATAAAATGTTTTTCTGTTCTGTAACCAATACCACCGCTTAAAACAAACTGAGAAGCTTTAAAGCCTGCATCTTTGTAGGGGGAACCATAAAAAGCAGTACCCGCCCTAGCCATCCAATTACCATTTAATTTTACTTCTGAACCAATTTTGATATTGATATTATTTTGATAGGTATTTTTTATTATATAGTTGAGGTCATTATAATAGCTAACTACTTCTTGGTTATTATCATTGGAATAAAAACGGGTACCTGCATATGTTACCCATTCTAGATCTGCACTAATAAAACCCAATGGTTGGGTAGGCTTACTTGGATTTGCAAAAAAGTAGCTTGTACTAACAATTGCTTTTGCAGGCGTTGTCATTGCGTAATCATAACTTGCTGGATAAAAATTATTTTTATAATTATTCATTAAATCATAAGAGCTTAATCCATTTGGTAAGGAATTCGTATACACTTCTGCGCTTATTGCATCCCTGAAGCTGATTAATTGCGGTGTGTGATAAGTAAATCCAAAACGTAAGAAAGGTTCTGCTTTATATATCAAACCAAACTTAGCCCCCAAACCAAAACCTTTGGAAGAACTTTCTTCGTAAAAATCAAAATGACCAGTTTCGCCAAAATAATTGGTTTTGCTAAAGTTGATCATTGGCAAGGTAAAACTAGCCCCTAAATATAATTTATCTTCAATATTTCCACCCCAACCAAACGCAAGTTCATTATACCCGCCTTTGGTAACCACATCATTTTTTTGATTCAAGTTGCCTATGGGTATAGTGGTTCTATAATCTGTAATATCACCATTCTTATCAAAAATTGGGGTGACTAAATTGGATTGAATCGCAAGGGAGCTTCCGTAAATAAAATTTTGTTGTGCAGCGGTCAAGCTTGACTCAGTGTCATATAATTGATCAGCAAATTTTTCAGTAAAACTGGAATAGGGGTTTCTACCTGAAAGCCCATAATGGTTATTATAGTCTGCAATTTGTGTGTAAGAAATTGAAAAGGCAGTACTGCTCCAATTATTTTTTTTACGACCATCAGCTAAAACAATACCTAAGTTACTTAGATTTATTTTGTTAGAAGATACAGATGTATTCGTTTTAAAATAATCAACGCTGTTTGTTTTATTAGAAAATTTTGAAGTCAACAAAAACTCACTTGATTTATAAAATCCCAAACCAGCTGGATTGATATGTGACGATGACATATCCCCGCCTAAGGAACCCATGGCACCGCCCAATGCATTACTTCTTGGGGTTCCATGAGGGGCAAACCAAGAATACTTTAATACATCATCTGGATCTTGTGCAAACGCATTTAAGCTAAATCCTACTAAACTAAACAGTAATATTTTTTTCATAATAGTTTGTTACTTTTTTGTAAACGAGTTTAAATAATATGGATATCATTCAAACCAGCATTTATTTTTTTTGCGTGATTAATTGCCGCCGCCGCCTCTTGTTCTGCCGCCGCCAATAAATCCGCCACCACCAGAACTGCTACCACTTGAACTACTTCCTGAAGAAGCAGGTGCTGTATAGCTAGGGCTAGAGGAGCTTCTGTTGGGTGTGTTATAAGAGTTGTTAGCATTATTAGGTGCTGAATAATTTTTTGATGAATTATTAAAACTTGCTGCTCTTGCACTAGATGTAGTAGTCATCACTCTTTTGACTAAACTACCAAAGCTACTTACACTAGGTTGTGTGGAATTGCTATTGCTATTTGATCTTGAAAATCCAGTGCCCACGTTATTACTGGAAATTGAATTGCTATTGATACTTCTAAAGGCTGCTGGTGTATTTGATCTAGCACCTACATTGCCATTGCTATTGGAATTTGCAAAATTACCATTTTCTCTAGCATCGCCCACTCTTCTAAATTGTCCAATATTCTTCATGTATGGATTTAAGTTGGTGCGATTAGGTTGCACTGGTACTCGTTTATCGTAATTATTTACATTTACTGGTATACCACCATAGATGCCTCCGTAGATGCCACCATAGTAATTTCCATAAGGATTCCACATACTAGCATAGTAGGGGTTCCAGCCACCGAAACCAAATCTCCCATATCCAAAACCTCCGCCCCATCCACCAAAACCTCCGCCCCATCCACCGAAGCCTCCAAATCCGCCACCCCAGAATGGATCATATCCAAAGCCTCCAAATCCGCCACCCCAGAATGGATCATATCCAAAGCCTCCGAATCCACCACCCCAAAACGGATCAAATCCAAAACCACCAAAGCCTCCAAATCCGCCATAATAGCCAGCCCATCCAAAACGATTGTTCCAAAATGGATCCCATCCGCCACCAAAACCAAATCCGCCAAATCCACCATAACCCATTCCAAAACCCATGCTAAAACTTGGATTATTCCAATAGCCAAAATCGTCAATACTAGACCAACGATTTCTATTCGCCACTTTCATTCTTAAATATCGATCGTCCTGATAATTTTGATAATCTTGATAAGTTTCCTCCTCAGCTTGCGCTACCACTTGTTCTGATGGTTTGCTTGGCGTATAATATAAATCATCTGTTGCAACAGTGGTTGTTTGTTGCAAACTAGTGCAACTTGTTACAAAAAAACTAATCGCTACTATGCCAATGGCGTTTAGTATGAAATTTGGGGTAGTATTTATTATGTTCATTTTGATACTTTTTAGGTTTTTATATGCCCTTGATTTAGCATACATTTGCTAGTATAAAGGTAGTGAAGTTTGAAATATAGAGCGTTTTTCGTACATCATTTGTTTTTATTTAAAATGTTAATATTTTTTTAAGAAATGGCAAAGGAATTAACCACAAGGGCACAGGATTATTCACAATGGTATAACGACTTAGTTTTAAAGGGGTCGTTGGCGGATTATAGCGCCGTGAGAGGCTGTATGGTCATTAAGCCCTATGGATACGCACTGTGGGAAAACATGCAAGCAGCTTTAGATAAAATGTTTAAAGATACAGGTCATGAAAATGCCTATTTCCCTTTATTTGTCCCAAAATCATTGTTTGAGGCGGAGGAAAAAAATGCGGAAGGTTTTGCTAAAGAGTGTGCCATTGTTACCCATTATCGTTTAAAGACGGATCCGAATAATAAAGGAAAATTAATGGTGGATCCGGATGCAAAATTAGAAGAAGAATTAATTGTACGTCCAACCAGTGAAGCGATCATTTGGAATACCTATAAAACCTGGATTCAATCCTACAGAGATTTGCCAATTTTGGTCAACCAATGGGCGAATGTAGTAAGATGGGAAATGCGTACTAGATTGTTTTTAAGAACTGCTGAATTTTTATGGCAGGAAGGACATACGGCACATGCAACCAAAGACGAAGCGATTGCAGAAACGGTTAAAATGTTAGATGTGTATGCGGACTTTGCAGAAAATTGGATGGCCATGCCAGTGATCAAAGGTGTAAAAACGGAAAGTGAAAGATTTGCTGGTGCCGAAGATACTTATTGCATTGAAGCATTGATGCAGGATGGTAAAGCTTTGCAAGCAGGTACCTCTCATTTTTTAGGTCAAAATTTTGCAAAAGCATTTGATGTAAAATTTAGTGATAAAAATAATACGCAAGAATATGTTTGGGCAACAAGTTGGGGTGTAAGTACCCGACTCATTGGTGGATTAGTGATGACCCATAGTGATGATGAAGGTTTGGTTTTACCGCCAAGAATTGCACCAGTGCAAGTGGTCATTATTCCCATCTTTAAAGGAGACGAACAAAAAGCAATGATAGATGAAAAGATGGCAGTTTTTGTATCCTCATTTAAAGCAGCGGGTATCAGGGTTAAATATGATAATTCAGATAATAATCGACCAGGTTGGAAATTTGCGGAGTATGAATTAAAAGGAGTGCCAATTCGTATTGCGGTAGGCCCGAGGGATTTGGAAAATAACCAAGTTGAATTAGCGCGTCGCGATACCAAGGAAAAAACAGCCATCTCATTGGATAGATTAACAGAAACAGTTGCCGCATTATTATTAGAGATACAATCCAATTTATTGCAACGTGCAACACAATATCGTGACGATCATATTACATCAGTGGATACCTGGGATGAATTTATAAATGTATTAGATAACAAAACTGGTTTTGTTTTAGCACATTGGGATGGGACTGCTGCAACCGAAGAAAAAATTAAAGATCAAACCAAAGCAACCATTCGTTGTATACCATTAGATAATCCATTAGAGGACGGAAAGTGTATTCTCACTGGCAATCCTTCCAAGCAACGCGTTTTATTTGCGCGCGCTTACTAAGAGCTAAGAATATTCCATGCGACAAAAAGCCATCCCCGAAGTTTTAATGCCATTTCTTGATGGAAAGTTGTTGCTCATTGATAAGCCACTACAATGGACTTCATTTGATATCGTCAACAAAATTCGTTATCTCATTAGAGTAAAAAAAGTGGGGCATGCGGGTACTTTAGATCCATTAGCCACAGGCTTATTAATAATTTGTACTGGAAAGTTTACGAAACAAATAAATGAATACCAGGGTTTGCCAAAGGAGTATACGGGCACTATGGTTTTAGGCGCTACCACTGCTTCCTTTGATTTAGAAACGGCTCCTGAAAATTTTAAAACCATTACGCATTTGACAGAGCTTGAAATAGTCAATGCGACAGTTCCGTTTATGGGCGAAATTTTACAAATGCCACCGCAGCATTCTGCCATCAAAAAAGAGGGCATGCGATTATATGAGTCTGCGCGAAAAGGAATTGAAGTAAAAGTAGATCCGCGAAAAGTATATATTATTAGTTTTGAAATTACCAAAATCCATTTACCCAATATTGATTTTAAAGTAGTTTGTTCAACGGGTACTTATATCCGAAGCTTAGTAAAAGATTTTGGGGAAGCATTAGGCGTTGGCGCTTATATGAGTGCATTAAGAAGAACAAAAATCGGGGATTTTAAAATAGAAGATGCCATACAATGGGAGGATTTAAAAAAAGAAATAGATGATTTGCTTGCGCGTCAAGTGGAGATGGATGCTGCAGCAAATGCCTAAATAAAAAAGTGTGATTTTAGAAAGGTAAGCCAATACCAAATTGCCAAGCATAGTTATTTACACTTGTTCCATTCTGTTTTACTTCCGTCCATTTAATATTAGTGATATCCATCCAACCTTGATTGGTGGATCTTGTAGGGTCTTTAATTTTTAAGGCGTAGTCAATCCTGATAATAAAATAATTAAAATCAAGTCGCAGACCAGTTCCCACCGCAATCGCTAAGTCCTGATATAATCTGCTCAATTTGAAACCAGCCAAAGGATCTTCCTTGGTATCTCTGGCATTCCAAATATTTCCGATATCCGTAAATACCGCTGAGCCTATTTTGTAGGAACCTAATTGAAATAAGGGGAATCGATATTCTAAGTTGGCTTCCAATTGTAAGTCGCCAAAACGATCAAAACTTTGACTTTTAGCACTGGTATCGTAAAAGTTGGAACTACCTAATCCCAATTGGCGAAGCCCCCAGGCACGCATACTGTAAGGACCACCTGCAGTGAATTGTTTAAAGAAGGGGAGTTGTCCGCTCAGTGTATTATTATTGCTGTAATTATTGCCCCAACCACCCATGATTCTCCATGCAAGTTCGGTGTAATCGTATTTATATATCTTTCTTAGTTCTGCCTCCAATTTTAAATAGCGGTAAATATTTGATTTTAAACTGGTCAACCCTAATAAACCTCCGGCTTCTTCAATCCCAATTCTGAAATAAGTATTTTGACGGGGATTTTTAATAGTGCTGCCTTGATAGATATAATTTAAAGTTTGGCTAATCACATTTCCTTCGTTGAAAGAAGATCTTAAAAATGGGTTTAGAATTAATAAACTATCTAATTTTGAAAACTTATTAATTTGATAAAACTCAATATTTAAAGGTTTGTAAATCCAAGTATCAGTAGCGGCTAATTTATTCTTTTTCCATTCATAGCCCCAATTGGTGGTGAATGATTTTAATTGGTAATAATTTAGTCGATCAATAAAAGCACTGTTTAAAGAAAAGTTGGTTCTGGTATTTTTTGAGTTTCTATTTTTCTGTGGCGTAAATGGTAATATTAATGAGGGGAAGCTATAGGTATGCCCAACATTCCAAAGTAAGGTTTGCGTTAAATTATTATTGCTATTCCCTACATTCAATTCAATGCCCAATCTTAAATTGGTAATGGAGGGGATTGATTTTTTTGCTACATTTTTATCACGGTAGGTAAAGTTAGTGGAGAGCCCTAATAAATTACCCGAGGTGAGCTGTGATGTATTTCTACTTCCTTCTACATCAAAGCTATAGCTACGTCGCAAGGCAGGCAATAAAAAATAATGCAGGTATACGCTATCCTGTTTAATTGTAGTTCTTCCATCAATTTGTTGCCAGGCGCCTAAGCCGCTAAAGTTATTGAGTGTTTGGAAATACAAATTCTCGTTAAATAAGTCTCCTTTTTTAATAAAGCTTTGTTGCTCAAATATGTTTGATTTATAATTTCGCTTTCTATAGGAATGAACGATACCGTTTTTATATTCAGAAAAAGGAGGAGGCGTTGTTAAAATGCTGTCTGGGTTGTCAGTTAATTTTAAATCACTATAAAATAATTGTCTGCCAACATGGTATTGTTTAACATTGGAAGGACTGGTGTTTCGCAGTTGAATACTTACTTTCCAGCTGGGATTTTTATCCTTCATCAAAGCTGCGTTAGTCACTTGGTTTATTTGCGCAAGTGGATCAAGGTTTAATTGCATCAAGCTTTGATCAATCGTATCAATTTCGGCAAAAATCTTTTCTTTGGTAAAATTAAAATAACCTTGCGATCTGAATAGGGTTACCAATCGGTCTAATTCATTGTTAATATTTTCATTTGAAAATGGTTGTCCTTTTTTTAAATAGGATTGGCTTAAATGATTGATTGCAATTTGTTGTAACTTTTTATCTGAGAGTTGGTAGCTAATAGTATCAAGTAATGTTTTTTTATTTAATTGCACTAGCATCGTGATTCGAGTTCTCCATTCGTTGTTAATAGTGTCTGTTTTTATGATGGGGGTAAATTCAGTTTGGTTGTATCCTTTACTTGCCAAATAGGCGTGCATGTATTGAATGGTCCTTGGAAGTCGTTCCGGTTGAAAATTGATGGGTTGTAACACGGTATTGAAAACACCAAATTGCCTAATCTTTTTTACTTTTAAGCTATCATCCCAATAATTACCTAATTCATTCACTAATTGCTGTTGTATTGCCTTGTTATCAGCCCCTTTGACGATTATCTTATTCTCAAATACAAAGGGAACCTGCTTTGGATAGTCGTGTACAAGTGCATTTTTTACATCTGCGCAGGCCGTAAATAAAAATAAAAGGGCAACAAGATAAAATCTTGAAAAGAAACTGATATTTTTAAGCCTCAGAAACAACATAATACAGATGAATAATAATGAGCTCAAATATATCCAATCTTTTGCCCATAAAAAACATTGGGACCAAGAATCTGTATTTATTGTCGAAGGACCAAAATTAGTGAAGGAGTTATTGGAAAGTGATTGGACCATTGAAAAAATATATGCGAGTGCCGAGTGGCTAAATGCACAGGAGCCAATAGGCGTGCCTACGGAGCAGGTGAATGAAATTATATTAGCACGTATCAGTCAATTCAAAACCGCCAATCAAGTACTTGCATTGGTAAAGAAAAAAGTTGTCAATGTGCCACTTCAATTTGACAATGAATTCACCCTAGTTTTAGATGGTATTCAAGATCCTGGAAATTTTGGTGCAATTATTAGAACTGCAGATTGGTTTGGCGTAAAGCAAATGATGGTGTCGGAGGATAATGCAGGTTTATACAACCCGAAAGTCATACAAAGTACGATGGGTAGTTTTTTAAGAGTCAATGTGACGCATTGCAATATAGAAACTGTTTTAACTAATACTAAATTGCCTGTTTATGGAGCTGTTTTATCGGGAGCGCCGCTTGCAAGAACAAAAATGCAGGCCCCTTGTTTTTTAGTGATTGGAAATGAATCAAAAGGGATACGAACAAATTTGAAACCCTTTATAACACATCCGGTGACTATTACAAGTTTTGGTGCAGCTGAATCATTGAATGCCGCAGTGGCTACTGGAATTTTATTGTCTAGTTGGCGGGTTTAATCAAATCGTATTGCAGCCGCTGGAGAAATTCTTTTAATCCAAAGTGTGGGAAGTAAAAATGAGACATAACTTATCACTGCGGTTCCCAATAATATTACTACAATTTGTGTAGGGACTATTTTTATGGGTAATGTTTTAATGAAGTAGGCAGTTTCATCTAATTGTATCCAACCAAAATATTGTTGTAATAAGGATAGCCCTAGTCCCAAAATGCTTCCTAATATAATACCTGACCAGCATATAATGCTTGCTTGATAAATAAACACTTGTCTAATAAAACCATTGCTGGCACCCATGGCAGTAAGTGTACCAAT
>SYEV01000031.1 GCA_005800655.1 Bacteroidota bacterium | reverse complement strand
GTTTAATTTATTTATATTTTTAGCGATCTATCATTTCTATTCATTAACAACATCCGTTCAAGTGAATCGCCTTAAGCAGGTGGCTTTAACTGGTTTATTTTTAGGGTTGGCGGTATTAACAAAAGGGCCTGTGGCTATTTTAATTGCGCTATTAACCTATTTGGTGATCGTAGTGTTGCATCGTTTTCGCTTTTTTATTAATGGAAAAGAATTCATGATCGTATTTGCAACCACACTATTGGTTTGCTTTGCATGGTTTGGTGTTGACTTAATTCAAAATGGTCCCAGCTTTTTAATTGAATTTTTGCAGCGACAAATAGCCATTTTTAGTACCAGTGATGCAGATCACGGGGAGCCGTTTTTTTACCATTGGTGGGTTTTGTTATTGGGTTGCTTTCCTGCATCTATATTTTTTATGAAAGGGATGTTTGTGCAGGCGGAACGTAAGAAACAAAAAATGTTTAAGCTATGGATGGTGGTTTTATTTTGGGTTACGCTATTGCTATTCTCAATCGTAAAAACAAAAATTGTTCATTATTCCTCACTTTGCTGGTTTCCCTTAACGGCTATTGCAAGCATGTATCTAAATGACATCTTCAATAACAGAGTAAGGCGCATGCATATCGTATTCAAATTGTTAATAGGGGCGATTGGGATTTTATTATCCTTAGTTTTAATTACAATCCCATTTGCACTCGTCAATAAAACAGCTTGGGTGCATTTACTGGAGGATCCATTTGCGCGCGCAAATTTAGAAGCGGAGGTACAATGGCATTGGATCGATGGCATCGGAGGGGTTGTTTTATTATTAGGTGTTTTGATTTACCTGTTTAGCAAACAAAACAAATTAAAAATAATTTTGCTTTTTTTTAGTGTGACATTATGCTGCTTATACACCTCGGTAGTGATTGTGCCAAAAATTGAAGCTATTAGCCAGCGCGCTAATATTGAATTTTTTGAAAAAAGACAAGGGGAGGACTGTTATGTTGAAACGGTTGGCTATCGAAGTTATGCGCAATATTTTTATTCCAAAAAACAGGCGTATAATGGGGCGCAAAGAATTAAAATTGACAGTGTATTAGCGGGCGGAAGTTTGCAGCCAGATACACTAACCACAAAACAAAAGGAGCTTAATTTTAATCAATGGGTATTGTATGGTCAAATTGATAAGCCCGCTTATTTTTCAATTAAGATTCAAAATAAGCAAATGTTAGATACCCTGCCTGATTTGAATAAACTATACGAAAAAAATGGGTTTGCTTTTTACAAACGTCTTCCTAAGTATGTAAAAAATTAGTGCTTGTGTTTGTATATTGGAGAATTGTACAAACCTAATTGCTTGAAAAAATAGCCAAAGGAAACGCCAAGTACACCAATGCCATATTGAATACTGCGTTTCAGATTAATAGAGGACGCATCGTCAAAATATTTGGTAGGGCAGGTAACTTCGCCAATTTCAAATCCCGCATCAAAAATTTGTGCAATCATTTCATTGTCAAAAACAAAATCATCATTATTTGCTTCGTAATTCACTTTTAACAAAACTTCTTTACTAAATGAACGGTAGCCTGTATGATATTCGCTTAACTTCTGGTTCATTAAAATATTTTGCGTCAAGGTCAATATACGATTGGCAATAAATTTATACATCGGCATGCCGCCCTTTAACGCACCTTTCCCTAAAATTCTCGATCCAAAAACAACAGGGTATAAGTCATTCGCAATGATGCTACTCATTGCTAAAATTAGTTTAGGAGTATATTGGTAATCGGGGTGAAGCATGACTACGATATCTGCATTTAATTCAAGCGCTTTATTATAACATGATTTTTGGTTGCCGCCATACCCTTTATTTTGGGTATGGGTAATAATATGCTTTATACCCAAACGCTCTGCTTCAATAACGGTATGATCCTTACTTGCGTCGTTCACTAAAATAACATCATCTACAATATCAAATGGGATTTCATTATAAGTTTGCTCTAATGTTTTTTCTGCATTATAGGCAGGCATGACCACTAGCACTTTTTTACCGTTAATCATTCTCGAAAAATTTAATTAGCATAACTGTTATCCAAATACTTGGCAAAAATAGCTTTTTTTAGATAGATAAGACGATAGGTAACCAAATCAGGTATAAATAGCAATAAAAGCCTTTAAAATTGGGCCTTAATCACTTTCGTATACTTTATTCAATGCTAATTTTCGCATCTATTTTGCCCGTATAATATATATTTATTTTCTGTTGTGCGCGAATAAGGATGAAGTTGTGTTTTTGTATTTTATTATTGTTAGTGGCTAGTATCGCTATTAACTTATTAATGGAATTTGTTTTTTCACCATTCATTCCAATGATTAAATCTCCTGTTTTAAATCCAATTTGATCAAGAGGGCTTTCATTTTTAATTTCACCAATTGCAACGCCGGATACTTCAAAGCCAACCCCAAATGCCGACATGGATTCATCCTTAGGCTCCGTAATTTTTGTACCCATCCATAAGGCAGCTATTGCTTTTGTTTTATTTACTTTATTAAGTAATGGTGGGAATATCGGTTTTTTAGCAATTCGTTTTAATTTAATATTGGTAACGCCAAAATGGGTCATGTCAAAATTGACAAAGCCTAATTTCGATAAAGCAGCTTTGTTTGAAACTGTAAAATCGCCTATTATTGGATTTTTAAATTCCGGGTCGCCCATGATTGAATTTGAATCACATTCATTATTCATAAACAAATGATTGTTGGAGGTGTCGCCCATGAAAAAGTTGGCATCGATTAATTTCCCCCATTTTTTATTTTCTCCAATGGTGTTATTCATTAATATTTCTTTGTAAGTACCAAACAATATATTTTTTGTAAAAACATCACCGCTTTCCTTATACCATACATGCGGATGAAAGCTATTATTGATAATAATATTATTGGTAGCTGTTCTGTTATAACCTTCTCTAAATTTTAAACCCCCATTTAATAATAAATTATTATAAACTTCAGATTGACTTGAGCCATCATCTAAGTCAATATCCCAACCATGGTCACATCTCCAGCGGTTATGACGGATGATATTTTTGTCAAGCATATCCAAAAAGGGGAGGGTGTTATTTTTTGCCACCTGTTCGTGTTCTACGCGCTGGCTTGGACTCCAGTACCTATCTCTACCCCAGGAATTAAAACTTCCGTGATCTCCTGTTTCAAGGACTGTGTTAAATATGTCCGAATTTTCAATAATATGTCCACCAAATGCACCTTCACTAATGTTGATGCCTGCTCTTGGAACATCATAAATAGAACAATGATTTACATGAATTTTATGCGCAATTGAAATTTGTATAGGCGCAGTTTGTTTTTCAACTCTTCCCGTCATGGTGATTAAACAATCCTCCACTAAGCAATTACTAGGGTAGTTATTATTTAATGGCCCCTTGGTGGTATCAAGTGTTTCATAATTTTGACGTCCATACCCAATTTTTCTATTGCGAACGGCCAAAGTATCACCCACAAATACAATACCACTAGCACCACTATTGTGTATATAACAACTTTTAATATTTATATTTTTATTATAATGATTAACAAGAATGGTATTACCGCCTACTTGGTCAAACTCACAGTTGCTGATTTCACAATTTTCAGCCCCTGTAAAAACAATGGCGCCGCATCTATATATGGTCCAGTCTGAACGTAATAAGGGATCCTTGTTTTCCATAAAAGTGCGTGCGGTATGTCTAAATACAAATCCTTTGATATTAATATTTGTTACTGGGTTTTCAATGCTTCCATTGATTTCAATTAAATGGGGTAGTCGAACTATTTCTACTTTTGCATCATTGATATTTTTATTTTTCGGGTAGTAATAAAGTTTATTCGTTACTTCATTTAAATACCACTCGCCAGGGGCATCCAATTCCTCAAAAATATTTTCAACCATTCTAAATACGGGGTGCATTTTGGATGGGCGATTATTTTGCCAGCCGCCTTCCATGATGAGTGTATTATTTTTATCTTTTCCTTTGATCAGCCAGTGCATATCGCCCCACAAATATTAATGCATTGCATGAATATAGCCACCTTCAGGATGATTCCATTTTGCAATTCGAGAAGGTAATAATACATCGGCCAGTGAATCAAAAATTGCATTGTGACTTAAATCCCAGCTATCAAATACGTTTTTACCAATTTGTGCATTCGGATATCTTGCCATTGCTTGCCTTTCTCCATTAATATATAATTGATCAATTTTTATACCTGGTAAAACATCGGTCACATAAATTCCATTTTTATATATTGTCCAATTCACTTTTAATTGTGCGCCCCCACTAATAACTGCACCCCCTTCATTTTCGGCACAATAGGTGATGGTCGCTTTGGCAATTTTGCTGTCTTTTTGTGTAAAATGAATTGTATTGGGTAAATAATACATACCATTTTTAAATATGACTTGCACGGAAACTGTCGGGTCGCTTTTTTGTGCAATTTTTTGTGCCCGTTCAAAGCTCGCCACTGGATGATTCATATCACCGGTAGCATTGTCATTCCCTTTATTTGAAACGTAAATTTTTATTTGTGCATGTGCGTGAATCATCGTTACGCCAATGAGCATATATAGGAGTAGGATGATTTTCTTTTTCATATTGGGTAGGGTGTAATTATTTATATCTATTGTGTATTTGTAATGTAGCTATTTTGAAATTAATCATTTTTATGGACAAAAGCACAAGGTGTATGCTGTATCATAATATATAGGGCAGTTCGCCTTATTTTGATTTTCATATTGTAATATTTTGTAAATTCAAACTTCCTAAATTGAACAGCAACTATCTTTAAAAAAAATACTATTCAAAATGATACCTAAACTTAAATCCATTTTCATTTTTATATTCTTATTTATTGGAAATATACATTTATTTGCATCCGGGGAAACACCAAAGCGACAACCCATTGAAGGCAGATGGGATTTGACGGTTGATTTAGGGGACCGTTTAGCAGCATCTTGGTTGGAAGTGCGCTTGTCGGGTATTCAAACATTAACGGGACATTTTGTAGCGGATGGAGGAAGTGCACGTCCGATATCTGAAGTAGTTTTTAAAGATAATAAAGTGTCATTCCATATTCCTGGACAATGGGAAGTTAGCGATAAAGAATTAATAGTTGAAGGGATATTAAAGGACGGAAAATTATCCGGCACCATGATTACCCCAAAAGGACAAACCCTTACTTGGGTAGGTGTGCCTGCGCCAAGTTTAAAAAGAGACAAGGCACCTGTTTGGGGAAAGCCAATTCAATTATTTAATGGAAAAAATTTAGCTGGTTGGGAAGCATTAGGGAAAGACAATCAATGGATCGTGGAGAATGGAATTTTAAGAAGCCCTCGTCCAGGATCAAATATTAGAACTGTTAAAACTTTTGATGACTTTAAATTACATATTGAGTTTCGTTATCCTAAGGAAAGTAATAGTGGCGTTTATTTGAGGGGCCGTTATGAAGTGCAAGTAGAGGATAGCAAGGATATGGAGGCCACCAATATTCATTTTGGTGGTTTATATGGTTTTATTGATCCATTGGAAATGGTGGCAAAGGATCCGGGTGTATGGCAATCCTTTGATATTACTTTGGTGGGTCGCATTGTAACGGTGATCGCGAATGGTAAAATAGTTATTCAAAACCAAATCATCCCAGGAATTACTGGAGGTGCGTTGGATAGCCGTGAAGGGGAGTCAGGCCCCATTATGATGCAAGGCGATCATGGCGTTATTGAATATCGTAACATCGTGATTACGCCTGCGAAATAATCTATTAAGATCAATTATCTTTCAAAGACCACTTCTTCGTAAGGTATTCTGAAACGTGGGCCCCAAACGCCTTCATTCGTTCCCTTACCCACACCGATGATCATATTAATTTCAGCACCGCTGGGCAGATTCAATTGTTTTTTTACGCGTACTTGATCAAATCCTTCCATTGGGCAGCATTCAAAACCTTATGCTGCAATGGAAAGCATAAATGTTTGTGCAGCTAATGCGCATGATTTATGCGCGGTGATTCTTTGATCTGCTTTTCCGCCAAAACGAATGAATGGTTTTTTTAATCCCATAAAAAAACTCATACACCGACGAATGAAAGCGAAAACTCCAAAAATATCACTGCGGTAGGCCAAGGGCATTAATTTCCCATAATAATCTAATCCTCTTTTTTCTAATTTATTTGGTTCGCCTTTGATGGCATCTTTTAATCTATTGTAATTCCATTTAGCACGTTGGGGCCATAAATCTTTTCTTGTGACAAATACCACGATTTGTTTGGCAGTTTTAGCGGCAGATTGTCCAAGGCACAAAGCAGTGTACTTTTCTCTCTCTTCCTTATTCTTGATCCAATAAAACTCCCATAATTGCATATTGCTACTATTCGGGGATAGTATCGCTCTTTCCAAACTTCGTTTGATGACATCGTCAGGTACTTTCACTAATGGGTCAAATTTTCGGTTAGAACGGCGACGATCAATTATTTCTTGAAATTGGTTGGAAAGCATGAAGTACTATTTATTTTAATTAATTTTACGTAACCAAATGGTTGATATTATATAACAACTCATTAGTCATTCGGTTTGATCCGGATGCAAATTAAATTAAACTTTATGAAGCTATGTTAAAAAGAATTATAATTTTCATACTAGTCGTCCTTGTCGTGTCGGGGGGATTGTCTTTTACACCTCAGTTTTCACATTTAAAAAACTTCGCAATCTGGGGTAAACATACTATCCATGACTATAAAACACATCCTACACGTTTGGTAGCAAGTGGTGGCGCGCCGCAATTTTGGCCATTGGACTCCAACTACAACAAAGGGGTGATACCTGATTCTTTAATGGCAGTGATTGATTCAAATGACACCCATGCATTTATTGTGATTCAAAATGGAAAGTTGTTATATGAAAAATATTGGGATGGTTATACCCCCAAAACATTAAGCGGGTCTTTCTCGGCTGCGAAAAGCATCATCTCTTTATTAATTGGTATTGCGCTAGACGAAGGAAAGATTAAATCATTGGATGAGCCTGTCGGAAATTATGTACCGCATTTTAAAAATGAGGGTTTGGATAAAGTACGCATCAAGGATTTATTAACTATGAGTTCAGGCACCAATTATCGCGAATTTGATAAAAGCTATTTTAGTTTAAATGCATCTGCCTACTATGGGGACGATGAGGGCTATTTAATAAGCCAGTTAAAAGCAAAGGAGCCGGCTGGTGTCAATTGGAATTATCGAAGTGCTGACACACAAGTGCTTGGATTTATTGTCGAAAAAGTATTTGGTCAAAATATTTCAGAATTAGTTTCGGAAAGATTTATGAAACCGATGGGTGCAGAAGCAGATGCATTGTGGTTATTAGACGGAAACGAAAAACATGAAAAAGCGTTTTGTTGTTTTAATGCGGTAGCGCATGACTATGCAAGATTTGGTCAGTTAGTATTGAATAATGGACAATGGAATGGCAAACAAATTGTATCTGAAAGTTATATTAATGCTGCAACCACACCTGCTTCCTATTTAAAGGATCCTTATGAAGATGGCAAGCCTGTTGATTTTTATGGGTATCAATATTGGATATTTAAGGAACAAGGGCATGAAGTGGTCGCTCAAAATGGTTTGTTTGGACAATACGTCTATATTATAAGAGATAAAAATGCAATTGTGGTTCGTTTGGGTGAATCCAAAGTGACAAAGCCTATTCATCATCATCAACCTGAAAATTTCAGTTATGCTGCTGCGGCTTTGTCTTTGTTGAAATAAGAAATTTAAAATTGCTGAAAAATAAAAAGGGTCCCGATGCATCGGGACCCTTTTTGGTATAAAAATTTTTACAAAAATCCAATTAAAATAAATCCATTCCTTTTGCAAAATAAGTTAAGGTACCTGGAAGGGCTAACCAGAAAAATTCTCTTTTAAAAATGATTAATGCAACCAAGATGATTAACCAAACAGAGAAATAAATCCAATATTTTTTGGTATTTTTTTGCGCTTCCATACTTATTTTATTTTTTGT
The DNA here is from genome assembly GCA_005800655.1 of Bacteroidota bacterium. Taxonomy (GTDB): domain Bacteria; phylum Bacteroidota; class Bacteroidia; order Chitinophagales; family Chitinophagaceae; genus Sediminibacterium. Next base: position 17,944 of record SYEV01000031.1, on the reverse strand, counting down.
GTTATTGTTATGTTTTGCAAATATACAAAAATTCTTAAATGAAATTATATGTCAATTGCAATAGGGTGATACTTGTTTAAAGTTCTGGGGTATAGGTATATTTAAGATCCACTTTCCAGCCTTCATTGGTTTGTACCACTTTTAATTTGCGCACTACTTTTTCAAAGGAATTTTGGTAGTTTATTACTGAATTTGAACTGTCAATCGCACTAATTTCGTTGATCTGTATGGAAGCTTGTCTAAGTTGTTGCCTGCCTTCCTTGTCAAGTGCGTAATAGTTTTTAGTGATTTGTTCAAAATGACCTTGGTTCGCGCTGTCGGAAAGAAGGTAAAATTTTGCTTTCTTAAATTCGCCTTGCAAGCAGCTTTCGATAAAATAACGACCGCCATCCAAGGGGCTGCTAGCTATTTCGAAATCAGGTTGTTGTTGGCAACTCAAAAGGCATATACTGGCAAAAAATAAGGTGAACAGCTTTTTAATCATATCCAAAGGTAAGTCAATTATGGAAAATTTAGGGGCGGATGAACTTGTTTAATTGGCATCTTGGGGCGTTTATATTAATTTTGAAAATAATAAAGAGGGAAGCGTATGAAAAAAATAATTTTGTTAGCAACTGTGTTTTTTGCACTTCAATCATTTGCCCAGCAAAAGCACCCATCTTTTATGCAACAAGGAAATATTTATGAAGTCAATATTCGCCAATATACACCCGAAGGAACATTCAATGCATTTGCAAAGCATATCCCAAGATTAAAAAAAATGGGGGTGCAAACACTTTGGCTAATGCCCATACAACCTATATCAATATATGGTCGCAAAGGGACTTTGGGTTCCTATTATGCAGTTGCGGATTACACCTCCGTAAATCCGGAATTTGGGACCATGAATGATTTTAATAATTTGATTAAGCAAGCACATGCATTAGGGATGAAAGTGATTATTGATTATGTACCTAATCATAGCGGTGCCGATCATCCATGGCTGACAACCCATCCTGATTTTTATGAAAAAGATAGTACGGGCAAGCCCACTTTCACCTCTGATTGGTCGGATACACGTGAATTGAATTTTGAAAATAGGGAGATGCAGGATAGCATGATCAATACCATGAAATTTTGGGTGAATAAAACAAAAATTGATGGCTTCAGGATAGATGTTGCTTGGGGTGTTCCCAACACTTTTTGGACCAGGTGCTTAAACGATTTAAAATCAATCAGGCCATTATTCTTTTTAGCGGAAGCGGATGATGCTCCATTACACAATGCAGGTTTTGATGCTACTTATACTTGGAGAGAATATAATGTGGTCAAGGAAGTGGCTGCAGGTAAGAAGGACGTCACCTATTTAGATACAATTTTTAATAACATTGATACCAGCTTTATGAAAGGGGCTTGGCGACTATATTTCACAAGCAATCATGACGAGAACTCTTGGAACAAAGCGGACTATGAAACCATGCCAGGTAGAGTTCATGCACCCTTTGCAGTTTTAGCACTTACTTATAATCGCACCATGCCACTTATTTATAGTGGGCAGGAGGAACCCGTGTTAAGGGCAATTCAATTTTTTGAGAAGGATCCCATTCAATTTAATAAATACGAACGTGCTCCATTTTATACCGCTTTATTACAATTAAGAAATACCAACAAAGTATTTGGCGAACAGGCGCAATTTAAAAGGGTGCGGGTAAATAATCCAAAAGCGATTATGGCTTACCAACGTGAATTTGAAAATGACAAAGTACTGGTCGTGTTGAATTTATCCAATAAAGATCAGGTGGTCGATTTGGAATTAAATGGGCAAGTGAATAATTATAAAGAACTTTTTTCAGGTAAAAGTTTTAATAATATTAAACATCTCGAATTGCCGGCATGGGGCTACCAAGTTTTTGTAAAAATGAATTAAGCAACTAATAGATTAAACTAAATTTATGACTAAAAAGGAATTGGTAGCACAGATAAAATTAAAAAATTCTTATTTATGTGTTGGGTTAGATACGGATATTGAAAAATTACCAGCAGTGTTACCTAAAAATGAAAAGGGGATCATTGCTTTTAATAAAGCCATTATAGATGCAACAGCCCCTTATTGTGTTGGTTATAAAATTAATACTGCCTTTTATGAATCACAGGGAGTGAAGGGTTGGGAAGCCATGGAGGAAAGCTTGGCACATATTCCAAAAACCCATTTCACTATTGCTGATGCCAAAAGAGGGGATATTGGAAACACCTCTGCACAATATGCAAAAACATTTTTTGAAGTTTTACCTTTTGATGCCATTACGGTAGCGCCTTATATGGGACGTGATAGTGTGGATCCTTTTTTAGCCTATACAAAAAAGTTCACCATTGTGTTGGGGTTAACCTCTAACGCCGGAAGTCAAAATTTCCAACAACAAAAATTAGCCAACGGACAGTTTTTATATGAATCAGTTTTGGAACAAGTATCAAGTTGGGGTAGGCCTGAGCAAATGATGTTTGTGGTGGGTGCAACAAAGGCATCTGATTTAGAAAGCATTAGAAAAATTATTCCAAATCATTTTTTACTTGTACCAGGTGTGGGAGCGCAAGGAGGTAGTTTGGCTGATGTGACAAAATTTGGAATCAATGATTCTGTGGGTTTATTAGTGAATGCAAGTAGGGCAGTTATTTTTGCAAGTAACGGAAGTGACTTTGCAGAAAAAGCAGCCATTGCCGCTCATCAATATGCCAATGAAATGAAGACCTTATTAACTGCACAATAGTTAGTTTAAATTAACTTTACAAAACAGAATCACTTAGTAAATTATTTATCATGGCAGTTCGCACCGATTTATTTGAATCTCCTGATTATTTGCAATTGGATGAGTTGTTAAATGAAGAACAACGCATGGTCAGAAAGGCCGTCCGTGATTATGTCAAAAAAGAAATTTCACCCATCATTGAGGACTATGCGCAACGGGCTGCGTTTCCTATACAAATTGTAAAACAATTAGGTGCGCATGGCTGTTTTGGTCCAACCATTCCAACGAAATATGGTGGTGGTGGATTGGATTATATCAGTTATGGTTTAATGATGCAAGAATTAGAAAGAGGCGATAGCGGGGTGCGAAGTGTGGCAAGTGTGCAAGGTTCCTTAGTAATGTATCCCATTTTTGCATTTGGAGATGAAGCACAAAAGAAAAAATATTTACCAAAATTAGCGACCGGCGAATGGTTGGGCTGCTTTGGCTTAACAGAGCCCGATTATGGTTCTGATCCATTAAGCATGATTACCAATATTAAAGAAGATGGGGACCATGTAATTTTGAATGGTGCAAAGATGTGGATTAGCAATTCGCCACTTGCAGATATTGCAGTGGTGTGGGCAAAAGACGAACAAGGTGAAATTGTGGGATTGATCGTGGAGCGTGAAATGGCTGGTTTTACCACACCCACTATTCATGACAAATGGAGTTTGCGTGCAAGTGCTACTGGTGAATTGGTCTTTGATAATGTGCGTGTGCCGAAACAAAATATACTTCCGAATATCAAAGGCCTAAAAGGGCCATTAAGTTGCTTAACTAAAGCACGCTATGGGATTGCTTGGGGCGCATTAGGGGCTGCGATGGATTGTTATTATACCGCACTAAAATATAGTCAGGAACGAATTCAATTTGGAAAACCTATTGGGGCTTTTCAGTTGCAACAAAAAAAATTAGCGGAAATGATTACGGAAATCACCAAGGCCCAACTCATGGTTTGGCGCATTGGTGTATTAATGAATGAAGGTCGTGCAACACCGCAACAAATAAGTATGGCCAAGCGAAACAGTTGTGAGATGGCAGTGAATATTGTACGAGATGCAAGACAGGTTTTAGGAGGCATGGGTATTACGGGTGAATTTTCGATCATGCGACATATGATGATTTTGGAAAGTGTAATTACTTACGAGGGCACCCATGACATTCATTTGTTAATTACTGGAATGGACATTACAGGGTTTAATGCATTTAAATAATTATAAAAAATAAAGATGGCGGCAGAGAAGATTTTTTTAATTGGGTTGATGGGTGCTGGGAAATCGTATTGGTCTAAAAAAATGTCCAAATGGATTAAGTCTGCAGGGTATGATTTGGATGCATTGATTGAAATGAATGAGGAAAAAACTATCGCAGAATTATTTGCGGAAGATGGGGAGGAGTATTTTAGAAAAACAGAGACGAAACTATTAAAGTGGTTTAAGGAAAAGAAAAAGTATGTATTGGCAACAGGTGGCGGTACACCTTGCTTTAATGAAAATATGCAGTGGATGAAAAAAGAGGGTATTGTTATTTGGTTGGATGAATCCATGGAGGTTTTGGTGCAAAGGCTAATCAAAGAAAAAGAACATCGCCCATTGATTGCAACATTAAATGAAAAGCAAATTGTTACTTTTTTAGAAGAACAATTAATGAATCGTTTTTCGTTTTATCAACAGGCTAATTATCGTGTAAGCTCAGCCCAAATAACAGAATCGGAATTGAAAAAAATAATACTAAAACATGCATCGTAAAATATTGATTTTGGGATTAATTTTTGCTGCTTTTTCTGTTTTACTAGGGGCATTTGGTGCGCATGCTTTAAAGTCGATGGTGCGTGAGGATAAATTACAAATATTTGAAACAGGGGTTAGGTATCAATTCATGCATGCAATGGCATTGATTACTTTAGCTATTTATTACCATCATCAGCATCTTAGCATAAAGGAACAAAAATGGATTGGATGGGCTGCTCATTTATTTATCGCAGGTACTTTATTGTTTAGCGGTTCCTTGTACATTTTGACTTTGCTTTCTGCAACAAATCATCCATTGATTCGCTTTATAGGGCCCATCACACCTTTAGGCGGTTTGTGTTTTATACTAGGCTGGTGCTTTTGGTTGTGGGCCGTTTATCTTAAAAAAGTGGATAAGTAGGCACTGCTATTTCCAATTTTACACATTTTTTCAAATTCCTTTTTCGTCCTATACAGATAACTTATATTTGTTATCATGGCAAATACGCTTAAAAGCAAAAAAGAACCCAACGTTTATTCCCCTATCTTAAATCCAGATAAGGAAGCCTCAGTTACAGTTACAGAAGTAGTAAAGGATGAGCGAACTTCGAAAATAGCGGGCGCCATTTGTATGCTTATTGCCCTATTTCTATTTGTGGCATTTACTTCCTATTTATTTACTTGGCAGGAGGACCAAGATATGGTCCAGTTATGGCGCACTCAATTATTTTCAACGAATGATGTTAAGGTCAATAATTTATTAGGCTATCTGGGCGCTTTCATTGCCTACCAAATGATGTTTAACGGTTTTGGAGTTGCGGCCTATTTATTTTGCACTTTCTTTTTTGTACTAGGGGTGAATTTGTTTTTTACAAAACCCATTTTTAGTTTATGGCGTAATGTTCGATATGTAATTATTGGGTTATTGGTTTTAAGCACTTGTTTTGCATTTGTGTCTGCGCAAGCTGCATTTTCATGGGGCGGCGCATTGGGTGAATATAGTAGTAGTTGGTTAATTAAGTGGGTGGGTAATTTTGGTACAGGCGCCATTTTATTCGTTGCTGGGTTTAGCTATTTTATATGGCGTTTTAATCCAAGTTTTAATGTGCCTAGTTTAAGTTTTTTACTTCCTAAGAAAAAAGAAGATGAATTCATAAGTGAAGACAACGAGGAAGCGGTTAAACAAGAATGGGATTTAAATCAGGCCGCAGCCTTGCAAAATGCCGGGGGGAATAAGTTAAAGGAAAATAAAGATGCAGATGGCAATTTAATTCCTACTGAGGTTCCGGATTGCGGAAAGCTTTTCATTGATGAGTTGTCCTTAGAAGAAAAAGAAAATACAAACATCTCCGAACTGGAACCTTCTTTAATTGAAGAGGAAGAAGTTCCGGAAATGGCACCAATTGTTGAAGTGGTTCCCACAAAAAAGAATATTTCGAATTTTGATGGGGAGTTATTGGAGGATTTGGATTTAGAAATAAAAGAAGGTGCCGAAGAAGCGGTCATTCCTGCAGCTGCTATTGGTAGTTTAGCTTCCAAGTATGATGCAACCCTTGATTTAAAAAATTATAAGTATCCTAATATTAATTTATTAGAGACGCATGGCAGTGAAAAAATTGTACAGGATCCAGAAGAATTGGAAACCCACAAAAACCAAATCATTGCGACATTAAAAAATTACGATATTTCAATACAACGTATTGCTGCCACGGTAGGACCTACAGTAACTTTGTATGAAATTGTACCTGCGCCTGGCGTTCGTATTAGCCGTATAAAAAACTTAGAGGATGATATTGCATTAAGTTTAGCCGCATTAGGCATACGTATTATTGCACCTATTCCTGGGAAGGGGACCATTGGTATTGAAGTCCCCAATATTCGTAAGTCTGTGGTGAGCATGAAAACATTATTGGCAAGTGAAAAATTCCAAACCAGTCAATACTCGCTTCCAATAGCCATTGGTAAAAAAATTGACAATGAAAATTTTATTGTGGATTTAGCAAGCATGCCGCACTTATTAATGGCAGGGGCAACAGGTCAAGGGAAGTCCGTGGGTTTAAATGCAATTTTAGTTTCTCTATTATATAAGAAACACCCTTCACAATTAAAGTTTGTATTGGTGGATCCTAAGAAAGTAGAGTTGAGTTTGTACCGTGTTATAGAAAAACATTTTTTAGCAAAACTACCTGGGGAGGAAGATGCAATTATCACAGATACCAAAAAAGTAATCAGTACCTTAAATGCATTGTGTATTGAAATGGATAATCGCTATGATTTATTAAAGGAAGCAGGTTGTAGAAATATTAAAGAGTATAACGAGAAGTTCACCGCACGAAAATTAAATCCAGAAAAAGGACATCAATATTTACCGTTCATTGTACTGGTAGTGGATGAGTTTGCTGATTTAATTATGACTGCGGGTAAGGAAGTAGAAATGCCGATTGCACGTTTGGCGCAGTTAGCACGTGCGGTGGGTATACATTTAATTATCGCGACACAACGACCTTCTGTAAATATTATTACAGGTACCATTAAAGCGAATTTCCCAGCGCGTATTGCATTTAAAGTATCCAGTAAAATTGATAGCCGTACTATCTTAGATGCGGGTGGTGCAGAGCAGTTAATTGGTAAAGGTGATATGCTGGTTAGCTACAATGGAGAAATTACGCGTTTGCAGTGCGCATTTGTGGATACCCCCGAAGTGGACCGAGTTTGTAATTTCATTGCAGAACAAAAAGGATATCCGCAGGCCTTCTTATTACCTGAATATACTGATGAGAAAGATACGGATGCAAGTGGTTTTGATGCTGGTGATCGGGACCCTTTATTTGAGGATGCAGCTAAATTAATAGTGAATGCGCAAATGGGATCTACTTCCTTAATACAACGTCGTATGAAACTAGGTTATAACAGAGCTGGACGCTTAATGGATCAATTGGAGTCGGCAGGTATTGTTGGGCCAAGCCAAGGCAGCAAGCCAAGGGAAGTGCTTTATAAAACGGATACCGAGCTATATGATTTTCTACAAAACCTATAACTGCAATAAAATAACCCCTTAAAATTGGATCTATCTACGATTGTTCATTAAACAACAAATGACTATTTTTGTCCAATGGATAACTTTAAATAGAAAGCTTAAAATCAACCAAATGCTGCAACTGAGATATTTATTTTTATTATTTATAGCCCTTATTTCTTTTTCTGCTATGGCCCAAAAGGACCCACAAGCCAAGGTTATCCTTGACCAATTAGGGCAAAAAGTGAAGCAGTCCAAAGGTATATTGGTCAATATTCAACTTAGTACTAAAAATAACAAGGGTAAGTCCATGGGGGCTAAGTCCATCAATCTGAAGATGAAAGGAGACAAATACCTCTTACATGAGGGTAAAATGGAAATTCTTTGTGATGGATTGAATATCTATAATTTTGATGGGGTAAACTCCATATCTAAGTCAGCCATGGGGGAGTCGGATCAAACCCTAAGTCCACAAAAATTATTATCAGGTAGCTACGATAAAGACTTCAATTTCAGCTTATTAAGTCAAAATGCAAATAAGGCAACTATTGAATTATACCCCATTGATAAAAGAAAGAGTTTTCAAAAAGTGACTTTGATTATAGATAGGTTTAAATCGGCCTTATCCAATGCTTCTATATTAGATAAAAGTAACAATATCACCGATGTTAAGGTCCTTTCTATCAGTTACACCGCCCTGTTAGCAGATAACCTATTCATTTTCAATCGCACTAAATATCCAAAAAACGTTGAAATTTTTGATTGATTTACGCCTTTTCCACGTATCTTCGCAGCCGAAATAAAAAAATAAAATCGTAGTTAATCGTTAACTACAAAAAAAGAAGTTTTACAATGGCTACATTAACAAAAGAAAAAAAAGCAGGCATTTTTGCTGAGTTTGGCGGAAAAGCAACGAACACTGGTTCAATTGAAGGACAAGTTGCCTTATTAACTGAGCGTATCGCGCACATCTCTGGACATTTAAAAGAGAACCACAAAGACCATTCAACTCAAAGAGGGTTAATGCAATTAGTGGGTCAGCGTAAGCGTTTGTTAGTTTATTTGCAAAAACATAACCTTACTGGTTACCGCGCTCTAATTGAAAAATTAGGCTTAAGAAAATAATTCAAAACAATCTTATAATAGCTGTCCCAACTGTCAAACACGGTTGGGATTAGTTGTTTATATACGATCGTTTCTTACAAGAAAAGATTTAAAAAAAATTAACATGTTATCACAACCCAAATCAGTTAAATTCGAAATTAATCCTGGTCAGGAGGTATTTATCGAAACCGGCAAATTAGCCCGTCAAGCGGACGGTGCAGTAACCGTAAGACAAGGCAACTGTATTTTATTAGCAACCGTTGTCGCGAATAAGGATCCTAAGGATGGTCAGGACTTTTTCCCTTTAAGTGTAGACTATCAAGAAAAATTTGCATCAGCAGGTCGTATCCCTGGATCTTTCTTTAAAAGAGAAGCGCGTTTAAATGATTATGAAATTTTAACGAGTCGTTTAATTGATCGTGCATTGCGTCCTTTATTCCCAGAAGATTATTTATGCGATGTGCAAGTATTGATTTCCTTGATTTCAAGTGATGAAAATGTAATGCCTGATTCATTGGCTTGTTTAGCTGCTTCTGCTGCATTAGCTGTTTCTAATATTCCAATTAAGGAAATTATTTCAGAAGTGCGTATTGGACGTATCAAGGGTGAATTTATAATCAATCCATCTAAAGTACAATTAGCTATTTCTGATTTTGAATTTTTAATTGCTGCAACCGACAAGAATTTAATGATGGTAGAAGGTGAGGCGAAAGAATGTTCTGAAGAAGAATTAGTACAATGTTTAGAAATTGCACATGAAGCTATACGCAAACAAATTAAAGCACAAGCGGAATTAAGAAAAGTAGTTGGTATTACTGAGGTGCGTGATTATAAGAAACCAGAACAAGACGAAGCGATCAAAGAAAAAGTGTACGCTTTTGCAAAAGCAAAAGTAAACGCGATTGCTGAATTAGGTTCTGCGAAGCATGAAAGAAGTGATGCATTTTCTGCATTGAAAAAAGAAATCATCGAGCATTTAGGTACTGAAATAACAGACTTGCAAAAGAAATTGGCAGGTAAATATTATGAGGATTTGAAATGGGAAGTGGTAAGAGATATGATGGTGGATAAGCGTATTCGTTTAGATGGTCGCCAATTAGATCAAGTGCGTCCATTAGCGATGGAAGTGGATCCATTACCAACCCCACATGGTTCTTCTTTATTTACAAGAGGAGAAACACAATCACTAACTACAGTAACATTAGGTACAAAGTTGGATGAGTTAATGCAAGAAACTGCTGCAAGTGCTGAATACACCAAATTTTTCTTACACTATAATTTCCCGCCATTTTCTACAGGAGAAGTGAAGATGATGCGTGGTGTAGGTCGTCGTGAAGTTGGACATGGTAATTTGGCAATGCGTTCTTTAAAACAAATGTTACCTGATACAACAACATTCCCGTACACTTTGAGAGTAGTTTCAGATGTATTGGAAAGTAATGGTTCCTCATCAATGGCAACCGTTTGTGCTGGTTCATTAGCTTTAATGGATGCAGGTGTTCCAATGCCTAAGCACGTGAGTGGTGTGGCGATGGGTTTAATTTCAAGAGAAGATGGTAAATACGCCATCTTAACGGATATCCTAGGCGATGAAGATCATTTAGGAGATATGGATTTTAAAGTAACAGGAACCCGTGATGGTATTTGTGGCGTACAAATGGATATTAAAGTAGATGGTTTAAGTATGGATATTATGCGTGAAGCATTGTCTCAAGCGAAAAAAGGGCGTTTACATATTTTAGATGCCATGTATGATTGTATGCCAGCAGCGCGTGCTGATGTGAAACCACATGCACCTAGAATGGTTAAGTTGATTATTGATAAGGAGTACATTGGAGCCGTAATCGGACCAGGTGGTAAGATTATTCAAGAAATGCAAAGAACAACTGGTGCTACGATTAATATTGAAGAAGTAGGTAACCATGGTGAGGTAAGTATCTTCTCTGCGAATAAGGATAGCTTAGATGCTGCAGTAAAATGGATCAATGGTATTGTTGCGGTTCCAGAAATCGGAGATGAATACGAGGGTGTTGTAAAAGGAGTGAAGGAATTTGGTGCCTTTGTTGAATTCATGCCAGGCAAACAAGGATTATTACACATTAGTGAAATAAGCTGGAAGCGTTTGGAGACGATGGAAGGTATCTACAACGAAGGTGATGTTGTTAAGGTGAAATTGGTTGGTTTGGACCCTAAAACAGGTAAGTTCAAATTGAGCCACAAGGCGTTATTGCCTCGCCCTGAACAAGCGCCACGTGAAGACCGCGGTCCACAAGCTTAAGTTTTTTATGCCTGTATAAGGCTTGAAATATTCAAAATGCCTTCTCGATAATTCGGGAGGGCATTTTTTATTGGTATCTTTGCCTCCCATACCACAAGAAAATGTCTAAATCCTATATACAAATAGCCTTCAATTTCAATACCCAGGACCAATTAGATATGCTAGTTGCACAGTTAGCTGATTTGGGATTTGATGGCTTTAATGAAGAGGAAGTGGCCACAGGCATTAATAATGGTGTGGGAATGAGTAGTATCCTAGGGGTGTCGTCTGGCTTAGGTGCGGGAGCGGGTCATTGTAAAACCTTTATTTTATCCAATGAGTTTGAGTCACAAGAAATTGAAAAAGAGTTAGAAATAATATTTAATCAATATAATTTAACTTATTCAAAATCAATAATTCAAGAAGAAAATTGGAATGCGATATGGGAATCAAATTTTGAACCGGTTAGGGTAGGTGACTTTGTCGGGATTCGCGCCCATTTTCATCCAATTTTTGAACCAGCGGTACAATACGAAATAAAGATTACTCCGAAAATGAGCTTCGGGACAGGGCATCATGCGACTACTTTTTCAGTGATGCAAATGATGGAGCATGTAAGCTTTACCGGTAAATCGGTATATGATTTTGGTACTGGTACCGGGGTTTTGGCTATCCTGGCCGAAAAGTTAGGTGCATCCAATGTTTTAGCGGTGGATAATGATGACTGGTGTATTGAAAATGCGAATGAAAATATCCAAAATAATGACGCAAAGGGGATCCTGATTAAAAAAGTCGATTCTGCCTATCAGGTTAACCAATTCGATATCATTCTAGCCAATGTGAACAGACATATCATTGAAGCCAATATGCAGGAATTGACCCAAGTGGCACATTTGGGATCTGAGTTAATTCTAAGTGGTTTATTAATTGAGGATCAAGAAGATATGATAAAATTAGCAACAGAAAAAGGATGGAATTTTGTAAAATCACAGCCTTTGAATGGATGGGTAAGCCTTTTGTTTAATCTTTAGGAGGTTATTTTATCCCAATGTTAACAAACCATTAATTTTTTTGGGTGTATCTTTGCAGTCTACACTATTTTTTATATATGAGTGAAGTTGTATTAATTATTTTGGCTTATTTGATTGGATCCATACCAACCGCGGTTTGGGTGAGTAAAAACATGTTCGGCATTGACATACGAGATTACGGTAGTGGTAATGCAGGTGCAACCAATACATTTCGGGTACTTGGATCCAAATGGGGCAGTTTTGTAATGATTGCTGATGTAGCGAAGGGAGTCATTGCCACTTCATTATATGTTCTAATTCCCTTTTATTTAACCAATGAGTTAGCAAGAACTAATTTTATGATTGCGTTGGGTATGGTCGCCGTTTTGGGTCATATTTTCCCAATTTGGGCAAATTTTAAGGGCGGAAAAGGGGTGGCAACTTTATTGGGAATGACATTAGCCATTCAACCAGTAGTCGCACTTATTTGTTTAGCTATATTTTTAATTTCTTTGATTTCAACACGTTTCGTTTCCCTTAGTTCCATATTAGCAGCAATTACATTTATGGTGCTCATATTTTACGTATTTAACGAAAAAGAAACCTTGTATCGTTACTTTGCCATGATTGTTGCAATCATGGTTGTGGGAACACACCATAAAAACATAACAAGGTTGTATAAAGGAACTGAAACCAAGCTCCCAATTTTCAAGAAAAGAGACAAAACTAGTTAATGCTAATTAATTGATAATCAATTAGTATAAACATTTATCTCCTATTTATAGTAGTAACAATGTATAATTTTGTACCTTCGCCCTCTTTTAAATCCTAAGTATTATGTCAAGTAGCCTGCACCTTTTGGAGAAATTACAGTTAAAGGATGAAAAAAACTTATTGATTCAAGGTTTGCCCTCCTCAGTTGAAAAGCAGTTTGCGAAGCTTTCTTATAATAAAAACCTAACCCCACTTTTAAAGACGAGGAAAATTGACTTTGCGCTTATTTTCGCAATCAATCAGTTTCAATTAAATAATATATTGAAAGAGCTTTTCACCGCTTTACATACAGATTGCAAATTGTGGATTGCTTACCCTAAAACAACTTCTAAAATTGTATCGGATTTAAACAGAGACGCTAGTTGGGATATACTTTCTAAAAACGATTTTGAAGCTATTCGCCAAGTGACCTTGGATCATGTTTGGACCGCAATGCGTTTTAAAAAGGTATATCAATTGCCGAATAAGAACCGAACTTTTGTTGAATTCAAATCAGCAGATATCAAAGTGGACGATTTTGAAAAAAGATTAATAGCCCTTCCAATAGAATTGGATAAATTATTTGCAGCTGATGAAGAGGCAAGAGAGTTTTTTACTTCTCTATCCATCATCAATCAAAAAGAATATTTAAGTTGGATTCAAGGCGCAAAAAAGGAAGAAACCAAACAAAAAAGATTAGAAGCTACTTTAGAAAAATTATTAGCGGGGAAGCAAAACCCTAGTGAGAAGTAGATTCAATATTTTTTTTAATAAATTTAAAAAATATTGAATCTACACTCTTATGATTTTGAGGCGCCAGGTATGGCGCCTTTTTTATGCCTATTGTTTCAAGAAATTTAAAAGGGGTGAGGTTACTTGAAAATAACAGTCCCAATATTTTGCGTTAAGTCACGCTCCACTTGTTTCAAGTGTTTGTGTATTTGCAGTAAGTGTAATTCGTCTGACGGGTCTGCATTTTCAAGATCGCTTTGATTTTGCGCAATCATTTTTTTAACCTTTCGCAACTTAAAGTACATCAAGCTTATTTCAACTTCGTTTAAAAAATTCTTTTCTTCCTCTTTTTTTATAAGTCCTAATTTTTCATTCCATCTTTGGCTTAATTCGTGTTCAGGGGCGAATAAGGTCAATACCCATTTTTGTACATTTTCATCTTCATGGTATTGTAGGGTTTTGCCATTGGGCATTTTACCTTGGTCCTGCCAATTTTTATACGCCTGCATCACATGAATCATATCCGGGTTTTCCAAAGGGAATGATTCCAATTCCTCCCAAACCCAAGTGGATACTTTTCGGCCGTCGGCAAGTAATTCGTTTCCAAATTCAATAATTACACGCACTAAGTTTTTCTCATGGACTAGGTCGCGGTCCATGACTAAGTCAATATCTTCCGTTTCTGATGGAGCGCTAGGGAAGCTCGGCATTAATATAGCTGCCTCGTCATAGGACATTTTCTTTTCCTCCTTTACAATCTTGTCACGTTTAAATTTATTGACTAATTGCGTCAAGCCTGTTTCATCAATGCGTAATAAAGTGCTACATTTTTTTACATACTCTTGCAGCTTGGTAAAATCTTCGGGCTTATTAATTTTACTAAGTGTTTCCGCTATTTGATTAACTAAAGTATTCTTCTTATTTAAATCATTGCCTACTTCCTTTAATTGAACTTCTAATTGGAATAGGACAAAATCTTTTTTAGCTGATCTAACAAATTCTCTGAACGCGTCAGGCCCAACTTTATTTACATAACTATCTGGATCCTCGTTATCTGGAATTAGCACCAACTGAACATTGAGTCCTTCTTCCAAGGCCATATCTAATCCACGAAGCGCAGCTTTCACACCTGCCGAATCCCCATCATAAATAATGGTTAGGTTAGGAGTGTATTTTTTTATTAATCTTAATTGATCAATTGTTAATGAGGTCCCACCACTCGCTACTACATTTTCAATTCCTGCTTGGTGTAAACTAACCACATCGGTATAACCTTCCACCAGTAAGCATTCATTTAGTTTATCAATAGCGGTTCTTGCAAAGTAGGAGCCATACAATACTTTGCTTTTTACATAAATATCATTCTCAGGGGAATTAATATATTTGGGTGACTTGTCGTTTTTTGCTATTTGTCTCGCGCCAAATCCAATGACCTTACCCGTGGTATTATGAATGGGAAAAATAATTCGATCCCGATAATTGTCCTGCCATTCGCCATTGCGTTCCACGACCAATCCGGTTTTAGCAAAAAGTTCGGGATTGAATTGATTTTGTATTAGGGCTTTTGCCAAGCTGTCTCTTTCGCTTGGGTTATATCCAATTTTAAATTTTTCAACAATAGGTTTTAAAAAACCACGGTGTTGCATATAGCTTTGCGCAATGGCTTCACCTGATTCCGTTTCCCAGTATTGTTTCATAAAAAAGTCCATGGCAAAATGGTTGATTGCATACAAGCTATCTGCTACTTGTTGCGCCATTTTTTGTGCAGGACTTGATTCGGTTTCTTCAATTTCTATATTATACCTTGCAGCTAACCATCGTAAAGATTCAACATAACTATACTTTTCATGCTCCATTAAAAAAGTAATACTGTTGCCGCTTTTTCCACAACCAAAACATTTGTAAATTTCCTTGGCAGGAGAAACAGTGAAGGAGGGGGATTTTTCGTTGTGAAAAGGGCAGTTGCCGATATAGTTGGTTCCGCGCTTTTTAAGTTTGACAAATTCCCCAACCACATCAATTATATCAATGCGGTTTGTAATTTGTTGTATGGTTTGCGCGGTAATCATGACGGCGAAAATAACTAATTTGAGCTAAATTATAGGTTAATCTTAATCAATTGCATCAGTAAATAGGCCTAAAATTTGGCCACTTCACTTCATGAAGCCCCTTAGGTTTCATATACAACCTATATTGGGTTTTAAATTTCAGCAGAAAATTCCAAATCATCACTATCCAACAATTCCCTTTCAATTTCTTCCATTTGAACAATATCCCAGGCTTCTGTTTCAGTAGGGGTTAAATTCATCATTTCAGCATATTCTGAGTCGTCAATGCCTTTTTGAAGGGCATCCGACAATGCACAAATGACAAAAGAGGCATTATTGTCATAAAATTGCTGTTGGGCATTGCCCAGAACGCTAATAATGGAAGCGTCCCACTGTTTGACATGACCGCAGTTTAAAACCAGGTTTTTGGGGCTTTGTGACAGTATTTTTTGGGTGAGTTCATTGATTTCTGGCACACTATTTGAAGTTAAGTAATTATCGAGGAAGGTAACGACAGTAAATTTTTCCTTAAGGTCTGTTTTGTATTGCATGTGAATTCATTTAAAAGGTGAATAACTAGTAATAGTTGACATACTTTAGGTCAAAAATTTTCGTTAATCTTGTAACAACTCCAATTTAATCTAATGGATAATAATTTTTCAACACAAGTTAAGGAAATCATTGCTTATAGCCGCGAAGAGGCATTAAGATTAGGGAATGATTTTATTGGTGCAGAGCATTTAATGTTGGGGCTTATTCGCGACCAAGAAAACACGGCCATCAAAGTGCTTAAGCAACTCAATGTAAATTTGGGGGAATTGCGTAAAGAAATTGAATTAGCTGTTAAAGATAAGTCAGGTAAAAATGTAACAAACATCAACAGTTTGCCTTTAACCAAACAAGCTGAAAAAGTGATTAGGGTGACCGTGCTAGAAGCTAAGGCTTTGAAAAGTCCGATGGTAGAAACGGAACACTTGCTTTTAAGTATTTTAAAAAATAAAGAAAATATAGCTACGCAAATTTTAAATCAATTTGATGTTGATTATGATTTGTTCCGTACTGAATTAGGGATGGTTGGTTTAACACCCACCCATCCAATTAATCCGCCAAGTGCGGAATTCCCAGATGATGCGGATGATGAATTTGATGAAGAGAAAAGAGGAGGCGCAGGTTTTGGTGCTGCTCCAAAAGCAAAAACTGCTACTGCGAGTAAATCTAAAACACCGGTACTTGATAATTTTGGCCGTGATATTACCAAGCTTGCAGAAATGGATTCCTTGGATCCAATTGTAGGTAGGGATGCAGAGATTGAAAGAGTGAGCCAAATTTTAAGTCGTCGTAAAAAAAACAATCCAATTTTAATTGGGGAACCTGGGGTGGGTAAAACTGCTATTGTCGAAGGTTTGGCTTTGCGAATTGTGCAAAGAAAAGTAAGTCGTGTTTTATTTGATAAGCGCGTTATATCCTTGGACTTGGCTGCATTAGTAGCAGGTACAAAATACAGAGGTCAATTTGAGGAAAGAATGAAGGCTATCATGAACGAATTGGAAAAGAACAGAGATGTCATCTTATTCATTGATGAAATACATACCATTGTGGGTGCTGGAGGCGCAAGTGGTTCATTAGATGCTTCTAATATATTTAAGCCTGCTTTAGCGAGAGGAGAATTGCAATGTATTGGTGCTTCCACATTAGATGAGTATCGTATGCACATTGAAAAAGATGGTGCATTAGATAGACGTTTCCAAAAAGTAGTGATTGAGCCACCTAGTGTAGCAGATACCATTACCATTTTAAATAATATCAAATCCAAATACGAGGATTATCATAGCGTCGTTTATGATCAAGAAGCCATTGAAGCCTGTGTTAAGTTGAGTGATCGTTATATGACGGATCGTTTGTTACCTGATAAAGCCATTGATGTATTAGATGAAGTTGGTGCAAGGGTGCATTTAAAAAACATTAATGTTCCTCAAGATATTGTTGAATTAGAAAAACAAATAGAGGAAGTTAAAAACGAAAAGAATAGGGTAGTTAAAAGTCAGCGTTTTGAAGAGGCTGCCAACTTAAGAGATACAGAAAAAAAATTAGGCGAAGCTTTAGAAAAAGCAAAAAGCTTGTGGGAAGATGAAAGCAAAACAAAACGTTTCCCCATTAATGAGGAAAATATTGCTGAGGTGGTGAGCATGATGACAGGTATCCCGGTGAAACGTATGGTGGAAGCGGAAACAACCAAGCTCAGAAAAATGGCCGATGAAATGAAAGGAATGGTCATTGGTCAGGATGATGCCATTAGTAAAGTGGTGAAAGCCATACAGCGAAATAGGGTTGGCTTAAAGGATCCTAAAAAACCCATTGGTACTTTCATATTCTTAGGTCCAACAGGTGTTGGTAAAACAGAATTGGCACGTGCACTTGCGCGTAACATGTTTGATTCAGAAGAGTCTTTAATTAGAATTGACATGAGTGAATACATGGAAAAATTTTCTGTAAGCCGATTGATCGGGGCGCCTCCAGGCTATGTAGGTT
>SYEV01000030.1 GCA_005800655.1 Bacteroidota bacterium | reverse complement strand
GTGGAAGTGATGAAAAAGGAATTAACTACACAGTTCTCTCATGCTGCTATCCAAGCTACACTTAAGCGTTTATCTGAAAATTATCATGTGCAAACGGAAGGCCGAGCGATTAATTTATTTTATCTAAAAGACGCAAATCGAAATAGAATTGAAAAAAGCGGTGAATTGTTTTCGGTGGTGGATACCAATATTCAATTTACCCAAACTGAAATAATTAAGGAATTACAAACATATCCTGATCGATTCAGCCCCAATGTAATTTTAAGAGGGGCCTATCAGGAATCCATCCTGCCCAGTGTGGTATTTGTAGGCGGTGGGGGCGAGCTCGCTTATTGGATGGAGCTAAAGGAAGTTTTTGATCAGGCTGAGGTAAATTATCCTGTAATCCTATTGCGCAATTCATTTTTATTTATCAATGAAAAGCAATCCAAACAATGGGCATCCTTGGAATTTAATACGGAGGCTATATTTCATTCCATTCCCGATTTAGAATTAGCGTTTGTAAAGAAGCAAAGCGTTGAAAATTTAGCATTAACGGAGCATATCGCTAGTTTAACAAACCTATACAATGCGATACAACAGGATGTGATAAAAATAGATGCTTCTTTAGGCAATCATGCATTAAACCTGTCCCTACAAGCACAAAAAAAATTAGCATTATTGGAAAAGAAAATGGTGCGTGCTGAAAAGCGGAAGCAACATACTTCACTTGCAAGAATTCATAGTATTAAATCAGAATTATTCCCTGACAATAATTTACAAGAGCGTGTTGAAAACTTCTCTAAATGGGTAGGGGATTATGGTTGGGATTGGGTGGAAGCTATTTTGAATAATTCAAATTCAGTAAAAGCTAGCTTTACCATTTTACAACTTAGCAAAGACTAATTCATACCTAATTTTTTTATTAAATTAGTTTTATTGGTCAAACCCGTTATTCCAACTCGATTTTAGGTTTACTACTTTTTGCATCACTTCGGATTCCATATTTAATTTATAGTCGTCCATGGATTGGCCTATTTTAGGATCAGCACTTCCTAAAATTTGTGCAGCAAGCAAGCCTGCATTTTTAGCACCATTTAATGCAACAGTTGCTACAGGAACACCTCCAGGCATTTGCAAAATAGATAATATTGAATCCCAACCATCCGCAGAATTACTCGATTTAATAGGTACTCCAATCACAGGTAAACTGGTAATAGCAGCAATCATACCAGGCAAATGTGCTGCACCACCTGCACCAGCAATAATAACTTTTAAACCTCTTTCTCGCGCTGTTTTTGCATATTGCACCATACGATCTGGCGTGCGATGTGCAGATACTACTGTTAATTCAAAAGGGATATTGAACAGTGTTAATGCATCTGCAGCTGCTTGCATGGTAGGCAAATCGCTATCGCTTCCCATAACTATTCCTACTATTGGTGCTGTATTCATAAGTTTCAATTTTATGCAATTTAATACATTCGGTTTTAATGAGCGAACAAATAGCCTGATACCTCCGATATAATTGGCGTTGCTTTTGATTCGCTAATAAATATTCTAAAATATTTTAACTTTTGTATTGGGAAAGTGATGATTCTTTTATGGCCAACAGTTGTTCCTTTTGCGAAAGTTTCAAATTTCTTAAGTGAGTTGCCTCCTGAAATTTCAAATTTTACAATACGTTGTCCCATACTGATGGCTTCCATTAATTGTATGGCATTTATTTCAACCGCTTCCTTTAAATGAATTTCAATGCTGTTGTTTGTTCTCAATACCTTAGCATTTTTAAATAAGTTATTTTTAAATGCAGCGTCTTTGATTTTTTTGAAATCCATTAATGCAGTGGAGTCTGCAGGTGAAAATAATCCTTGTCTGTTCGGTGGAACATTTAATAAAAAGTTACCCCCTCTACCTACATTCTTCAAATACAAGTCGAATAATTGCTTGCCTGATTTAACAGTTTTATCTTCTTCTGCATGATAGAACCAACCTTTTCTAATGGATACATCTGCCTCACCAGGTATCCATGCCTTGCCATTATAATTTCCTCTATTCAAGGAATCAGTTGGAGGGCCACCAGCACCTCTTTCAAATCCAGCCGTATCAAGTAAGTTCCAATTGGTTTCATTAATAATCCCTTGTTCGTTTCCAATCCAACGGATATGGGGTCCAATATCACTAAAGATCATTAAGTGCGGTTGGTAAGCCAATGCGGAATCTTGGAAACGTTTAAAATCATATACCTGTCTTTTACCATTGGGGCCTTCGCCATTCGCGCCATCCCACCATAATTCAAAAAATTTACCATAACCAGTTAATAATTCTTTCATGGTTTGGATATATACCTCATTATACTTAGGTGTGCCATAATCCGGATGGTTGCGATCCCATGGTGAAATATATACGCCCATTTCAATGCCTGCTTTTTTACATGCTTCTGATAACATTTTTACCACATCCCCTTTACCATTTAACCATTTACTTTCTCTTACAGTGTGCTTACTATATTTGCTTGGCCATAAACTAAATCCATCATGGTGTTTGGCGGTTAATATAATTCCCTTTGCGCCCGAAGCTTTTGCAATTCTTGCCCATTGGTTACAATCTAGTGCAGTTGGATTAAACACATTTGGGTCCTCGCTTCCATGGCCCCATTCCAAATCAGTAAAAGTATTTGGACCAAAATGAATAAATAAATAAAATTCTTTATCGTGCCATGCTAATTGTGTTTTAGTTGGAACTGGACCATACGTATTTTGTGCAAATAATGTTGCTGCATTTAAAATAAGTATAGCGATAATAAGTTTCGTTACTTTGTTGATTCCTTTCATAATTATTTATTTTACCAGTGCGCGGTTGTATAATTGTATGGTATTTTCTAATCCTAAATATAGCGCATCACTTATTAATGCATGACCAATACTTACTTCATCAATACTTGGGATTTGCTGTATTAAATAAGGTAAATTAAATCGATCTAGATCATGTCCTGCATTGATGCCCATGCCCAATTGATTCGCTAATGCAGCAGCTGTAATATAAGGTGCAATCGCTGCTTCTTTATTACCCGTAGCAAATTGCTTCGCATACATTTCGGTATATAATTCAACACGATCAGTTCCTGTAGTTGCAGCTGCTTGGACCATTTTTTCATCGGGATCAACAAATATAGAAACACGAATTCCTGCAGTTTTAAATTTTGCGATCACATTTTTTAAATAGGCTTGCTCGCTAATAGTATCCCAGCCATGGTCACTGGTTAATTGGCCCAGGGTGTCAGGAACCAAAGTTACTTGTGCTGGTTTCACGGCTAATACTAATGCTACAAATTTATCTTCCTTGGGATTACCTTCAATGTTGAACTCTGTAGTTAAAATTTTGCTTAAATCTTGCACATCTTGGTACCGAATATGCCTTTCATCGGGTCTGGGATGAACCGTGATGCCTTCTGCACCAAATCGTTCACAATCCTTGGCCACTTGTACCAAATTTGGATTATCGCCGCCACGACTATTTCTTAAAGTGGCGATCTTATTTATATTCACACTTAAACGAGTCATGAGCGAATTTAAGTTATTTTTGTAACTCAATTAAAAGAGAATGGCTTATTCTAGTTTAGAGGCATGTTTACTTGATTTGGAAAGGACTGGACAGCTTTTGCGTATAAAAGAACAGGTGGACCCGTATTTGGAGATGGCCGCCATACATTTGCGTGTTTTTGAGCAAAAAGGGCCAGCCATTTTATTCGAAAATGTCAAAGGATCCAAGTATCGTGCTGCGAGTAATATTTTTGGAACGCTCGAGAGAAGTCAATTTATTTTTAGGGATACATTATCACAGGTGAAGCAATTGATTGATATTAAGATTGATCCTACTGCTGCGATTAAAAATCCATTAAAATCATTGGCGGCTTTGCCCGCAGCTTTGAATGCATTACCCAATAAAAATCCTATTTCAAAACCGATTTTATTTGAGGAAATAAATATTAGTGATCTTCCATTAATACATCATTGGCCAATGGATGGGGGTGCGTTTGTTACACTACCACAAGTGTATACAGAGGATGCGGATAAGCCAGGAATCGGTCATTCGAATTTAGGCATGTACCGAATTCAATTAAATGGGAATGATTATATTTTAAATAAGGAAATTGGGTTGCATTATCAATTACATCGTGGTATTGGGGTGCATCAAACCAAAGCAAATAAAAAAGGGTTGCCTTTAAAAGTAAGTTGTTTTGTGGGTGGTCCGCCAGCGCATTCAGTTGCAGCGGTGATGCCTCTTCCTGAAGGAATGAGTGAAATGAATTTTGCAGGTGTATTGGCAGGTAAAAGATTTGGATATACTTATGTAGATGGATTTTGTATAAGTACAGATGCCGATTTTGTAATCACCGGTGAAGTATTTCCGGGTGAAAATAAACCCGAAGGACCTTTTGGGGATCATCTTGGCTATTATAGTTTGCAGCATCCTTTTCCTGTGATGAAAGTGCATAAAGTATATGCGCGCAAAAATGCCATTTGGGCTTTCACAGTTGTTGGTAGACCTCCACAAGAGGATACCAGCTTTGGACAATTGATACATAGTATGACAGGGTCAGCGGTGTCTAATGAAATTCCTGGTTTAAAAGAAGTGCATGCAGTAGACGCTGCAGGCGTTCATCCATTATTATTAGCCATTGGAAGTGAAAGGTATACGCCGTATTTGCAAAATAAAAAACCTGCAGAAATTTTAACGATTGCGAATCATATTTTAGGTACCGGACAATTAAGCTTGGCGAAATTTGTTTTTATAACAGCGGATGATACAAATCAAATAAGTACACATGGAGTACCTGCTTATTTTAAATTTTTATTAGAACGTATAAATTTAACCAGCGATATTCATTTTTACACAAAAACAACCATGGATACTTTGGATTATTCTGGTGAAAATTTAAATGCAGGATCTAAAGTTGTGATAGCTGCCTATGGCGATGTGAAAAGAAGTTTAGCTAACACTGTGCCCAATGAAATTCAGCAACTAAATGTGAATGCGAAATTAGTATTACCTGGCATTATTGCAGTAGATGCCACTTTAATAAATACGAAAGCGCTTCAAGATAAATTAAAGGGTCAGGGAGCTAATTTATTAAATGAGCTAGGGGTTGTATTGCTTATTTTAACTGAAAATCCAAGTTGGATGGCAGAAGAAATTAATAATTTTTTATGGGCTTGTTTTACAAGAACAAATCCGTCGCATGATATGGAAGGGGTGGATAGTTTTATCGATCAAAAACATTGGGGGTCAAATGGTCCTTTAATTTTTGATGCGACGATTAAAAAACATCATGCGCCACCGGTTGAAAAAAATGCAGCAATAGAAAAAAAGGTAGATGTCCTACTAGCGAAGTATGGGTATTAACATTCGATCCAAGTATGATCGGCTAATAATTTTACTGTAGCAATAAATCCAGCAAATGGGCCCGAGCCGCCGCCCCATTCACCAGGGGCTACTAATGAAAGTACATGCGAACCATCGGTTTTTTCATACACATGATATACTTGTCCAATTTGTGGTTTGAAAGTTATTTTAGCTTCGTAAATCATTAAGCTTAACTCCTTACGTTTGCGTATTTCCTGTGCTTGTCTTGCCAATAATTCAATTTGTTCCTTAATTTGATTTAACTGCATGTTGGTTTGATCCTCCATGGCAGATAAAGCTTTGTGTTTAATAACCCCTTCTTTTGTGGGTCTAATAGCCACACTTCCTGCAGAAGAGGCATAGGGGAGCACACTTAATTGTTTGTGGTATATTTCAATATTTTTAAAGGGATCGCCATTTTCCTTGAAACCGTAATGTGTTACTTTTAAAAATCCATTGGCCAATATTTCATGAACCACTTTTAAAACTTCCTGGTTGTCCTTATTAAATTGCACTGTTAAACAGGAGCCATTATTCACTTCGGCAATGACTTCATTACCTAATAATTGGTTGTCAAAGGGCTGTGCAATACCATTGGGATTTACAGTATACTGGGCATAAAATGCTTCATTTTCAATATTTACCCAATTATGACTAAAGCTGAGTGCATGGGCATTTTGGATGCTTTCTATTTTGTAATTGCCTGATTTGGGTACGAGTTGGTACTCGAATTCACTTTTTTCGGGAAATAACTGCCAACTTGCTAAAAAATTGTATGCTTGAACCATAAATTATATAACAAAAATAAGTACTAAAGGTTGAATTTGAGACCGCTGATTTTTAATTAATTTCAACAAAATCAGGCTTTTGAATGATGGTAGAATTGTATTTATATTTCAAATT
>SYEV01000029.1 GCA_005800655.1 Bacteroidota bacterium | reverse complement strand
CACCATGGTATTGGAAGTAGCCGCAAATGCCCAAGTAAAGCTGCCAAAAAATCCAAAAATATTGCGCATTGAATTGGAAACTGCTAAGGATTGTTCCCCTCTATGTTCAATCAAAATGTAAAATATTTCCCAACTAATAATACTGATCATGTATTGCATCATGATGGGGGAAGATTGCACTAAAATGAGTTTGATATAATCCCATTTAATTTCAAAGTTTTTAAATAACTCAAACCTTGCACCAATTTTTTGATAATGAATAACCAAATAAATGACGAACAAGCCCATCACTTCTGAAATAATGGAAGCATAAGCTGCACCATTTAAGCCCATTGCGGTAAAACCAAAATGACCAAATATAAAGCTATAATCAAAAAATATATTAAAAGCAGCTTCTGTCGCCGTACCAATGATTAAAAAATTACTTTGATTTGTCCCTACGAGTAATGCATTACGCATCTGATAAATAAACAAAAATGGGATACCCCAAATTCTAATTTTCAAAAATTCAATCACCGAATTAGCTCTCTGGGTATCGTGTAAAACACTATGAAAAATACTAGGTGCGATAAAATAAGTAAATGCAATAGCAATGACTGATAATAATATTGATATGATAACGCCCTGGTTAAACAATACCCCAATTTCATCCACTCTATTTTCGCCTGCGCGACGGGAAATAAGCGCTTGAAGTCCATTATTCAATCCTTGTCCCATCACCCCAAAAATCAAGTAAAACACACCTGTAATGCCACCAATCGCCAAGGCTTCTGAACTTAGGGCACCTAAGAAAATATTATTAATAACAAAATTAACCTGGGGAACCATGATGGCTAAAGCAATAGGCAAGGAAATGGCCAATATCTGTTTACTTGAAACTGTTACCTGTAGGGATGGATTGCTATTGCTGCCGCTCATATCGGCAAATCTACAATTAGTTTTTACATTGAACTGCCCCTTTTTTTATAATATTGCATAAGAATTACAACATGGCAAAGAAAAAAATTGGTATTTACGGGGTATTAGAAAGCACTGCTAATAATAAGGTGGAGGATTTATACCTTATTGTGGATGAATCAGCGATTGCCTTTTCTGTAAAGAATAACATAGCTAATACTTATCAATGTTTTGAATACTTTGTAAACGATCCTGAAAATATTGGATGGAATCAATTAGTAGCTTACTTGCAGAATAATTCAAAATTGATTCAAAACACCTATGCTAATATTTATTTTGTGATGAATAACAGTAGTTACATCGTTACAAAAAAATATAACATCGCCGACCACTTATTGTATAAAAATGAACTCTCCTTATTACATGAAGTTTCCCCGGAAGAAGAAGTGCAATTAGCGCCATTAGCTAATGATAAAATGTTAGTTTATTCAATACCTGATCATTTAAATACATTACTTACCCGATCATTTCCAACGGGGAAATGGCATCATTATACTGAATTCCTTTTGCATCAACCTAAGGATGGGGTTAACGTAACTATGTTTAATAATAACTTTTGTGTTGTGATACATCAAGAGGGGCAATTAAAATTAATTAACCATTTTAAAGTAGGGGGGGATGATCAAAATACCTATACACTTTTAAATACCTGTTCGAATGCAGGTATCGTCCCTAATGTTTTTTCATTAACCATTGCTGGGTTTGATGCTGAACAATTAAATTGGATTAAAACATTGCATAGATATTTTGCAGATACGACCATATTAATGGCGCCTAATGCAGGAATTGGCGTTAATTTAAACAAGGAGTTCCCGCATCACACTTACGCACCTTATTTTATATTTTAATGAGAATTATCGCTGGACAATATGGTGGTCGACGCATTCATCCACCCCAAAATATGCCGCATACCAGACCAACCACTGATATTGCGAAGGAAGGTTTGTTTAATATATTGCAAAATAGGGTACAATTAGACGGCATTAAAACACTTGATTTATTTGGTGGCACTGGCTGTATTAGTTATGAACTTGCTTCCAGAGGGGCAGCTGAATTAACCATTGTTGAGAAAGATCCGATCATGCTGGATTTTATAAAAAAGAATGTGGATTTATTGAAAATTGAAAATGTACAATTTAATAGAATGGATGTTTTTCAGTTTTTAGCTTCTTGTAAACAATCCTATGATATCATTTTTGCTGGCCCCCCATATGCTTTAAATACCATTGACGAATTACCTAAAATTATTGTGCAACAAAAGCTAATTGCGCCTGATGGTTTTTTTATATTAGAACATACGCCGCGCAATGATTATACCCAGTTTGCTGGATATAGTTTCCAAAGAAATTACGGCACCACTATTTTTAGTTTTTTTGCTTGTGTGTAAGATTCAATAAATTTTCGTAAATTATACTATGTTTAAAGACGAAACAAGGAAATCCTTATTACAAAAACGTCAAAATTTATCCCAAGCGGAATGTATCAAATGGGATGATTTATTGTTAATACAATTTCAAAAATTAGATTTCTCAAACATCAATACCATTGGAAGTTTTTATCCAATGGAAAAGCACAATGAGCCAAATACTATTTTATTAACCAGTTACTTGCAGCAGTTCATTCCCAATTTAATCATTGCATATCCTGTAATTAATAAATCATCGGGGACGATGCAATTTCATGAAGCAACTCCCGAACTTCATTTGAATGCTATGGGTATATATGAACCACATCAATTTAACCTGATTCCAAATAATGATATTGACTGTTTCTTAGTTCCATTATTGGGTTTTGATTTATTAGGACACCGTCTAGGCTTTGGAAAAGGGTATTACGATAAATATTTTTATACCTGCCATCATCCGCATCATCGTATTGGCATTTCCTATTTTGACCCCATACCAAACATCCAAGATACCCATGAATTTGACGTACCTTTAACCCATTGTATTACGCCTTGGAATAGTTATGAATTTAAATAACCTCTTTTTAAAATCTTTTAGAGTTTTACTTTTACCATTTGCAATTGTATATGGTTGGATTGTTGCATTTCGTAATTGGCTTTATTTTAAACATTATTTAAAGTCTGTACAATTTAATGTGCCCATGATTTGTGTTGGTAATTTATCATTAGGGGGTACGGGAAAATCACCGATGGTGGAATACCTTTTATCTATTTTATCTGATGAATATAAATTAGCAACATTAAGTAGGGGATATAAAAGAAAAACGGAAGGGTATGCTTTGGCAAATCAATTTACATCTGCACTTGAAATTGGAGATGAGCCTATGCAGTTTCATATAAAGTACCCAAATGTGGCGGTGGCAGTTGGAGAAAGACGCATTGAAGCCATTCCGCAATTAATTCAAGATGTGCCTGACTTGCAATTAATTATTTTAGATGATGCATTTCAACACAGAGAAATAGTGGCTGATTATAATATTTTGTTGACCGAGTATGATAATTTGTATTGTGATGATTTTTTTATTCCTACGGGTGATTTAAGAGACGAACGAAAGTCAGCCAAAAGAGCAAATATTATCATTGTTACTAAATGCCCTGCTAACTTATCTGTAATCGAAAAAGAGGAGATCATTGAAAAGTTAAATCCTGAAACAGAACAACATGTATTTTTTACCACCATCGTCTATGACACGCCCTATCATATTTACAATCCATCAGATCAATGGGTGTTAACCATGCGGGACGAAGTATTACTCGTTTGTGGCATTGCGAATCCACAACCTTTAAAAAATTATATTCACGAAAACTCACACACCTACTATCAAATAAGCTATAGCGATCATCATATTTTCTCCATAGAGGACTTAAATGAGATCAAAGAAAAATTCAATCAAATTAATTCAAAGAGCAAATTAATTTTAACCACCGAGAAGGATGCAGTACGACTTGTAAAATATACAGAAGAACTTAACGACATTCCATTATATGTTTTGCCTATTAAACCTCAATTTTTATTTGGGGAACAGGGAAAGTTTGATGTGCTGGTTAATAATAATGTTGCACAATTTTATAAAAACAACAATGGGAACTAAGAAAAAAACAACAAGAAAGGGGAAACCCACAACAAAAAATACAAATATTACCACGAGTTATACAGGCACTTTAGACATTGCTAAATCGGGGATGGGCTTTGTAATGGTATCAGGATTGGAAAACGATATATTAGTTTTTCCAACTGATTTTAATACTGCTTTAAAAGGAGATCAAGTACAGGTAAAAATTACAAAAATTAGACAAAGCACTGGCAAAAAAGAGGGGAAAGTACTTGAAGTATTAAAACGAAAACAAGTTTCTTTTGCTGGAACGATGCAGGTTACGAATAAGCATGCTTTTTTTATACCGAACAGTATTCATCCCATGCCGGATATCTATATTCCAATTAAAAATTTAAATGGGGCAAAAGATAAGGATCGTGTAATGGTTAAGCTTACTAATTGGGACAAAGCCAGTCGCAAACCAGAAGGGGAAGTATTAAATATATTCACCCCTGAACAAGAAAATGATTTAGCAATGAAATCGATTGTGGCTGAAGCAGGATTTTCATTGGAATTTAGTGCCGAAACTTTGGCTTTTGCAAGATCACTATCTGACAAGGTATCGGAAGCAGAAATCGCCAAAAGAAAGGATTATAGAAAAGTGTTAACTTTCACCATTGATCCAGTGGACGCCAAAGATTTTGATGATGCCATTTCCTATCAAGTTTTACCGAATAAAAACATTGAAATTGGCGTGCATATTGCAGATGTAAGTCATTTTGTACAACCTGGCACTGCAATCGATCATGAAGCCTTTGAACGCGCTACATCGGTGTATTTACCGGATAGGGTATATCCTATGTTACCAGAACGTATTTCCAATGAATTATGTTCTTTGCGCCCTCATGAAGAAAAGTTAACATTTTCAGCCACATTTGAAGTAGATCCAACTGGAGCCATAGTGCAAACCTGGTTTGGTAAAACAATCATATATTCTGATCGTCGATATACTTATGAACAGGTGCAGGAAATTATTGACACAAAAGCGGGTGATCCATCCATTGATCACGTGAATGAAATTTTATGGTTATTGGATTTCACCCAAAAATTAAGACAACAACGTTTTGATCATGGTGCTATTAATTTTTCATCACAGGAAGTACGCTTTACTTTAGATGAAAAAGGAAAACCCATTGGAATAACCGTGAAGGAAAGCAAGGAATCACATCAGCTTATTGAAGAATTAATGTTAAAAGCGAATCAACTCATTGCTGAAAAAATGGGGAAGATTAAAATTAAAAAAGAACCATTGCCTTTTCCATTTCGTATCCATGACCAACCAAATGAAGAGAAACTCGCACCATTCGTGGTTTTTGCAAAAAAACATGGATATACTTTTAGTATTGATACCCCGGAACATATTACACATAGTTTTAACCAACTCATGCAAGCGGCTAAAGGAAAACCAGAACAGCATGTCATGGAGCAGTTGGGTATTCGAACCATGGCCAAAGCTGTTTACACGTCAAAAAATATTGGACATTACGGATTAGGATTTGAAAACTATTGCCATTTTACTTCACCTATTCGTCGTTATCCAGATATTTTAGTACATAGAATTGTGGAATCCGTGATCCAAGGACACCCCATGAATGATGAAAATTTAGAAGAAAAATGTGTACAATGTAGTGAAAGAGAACGTGCAGCGATGGAAGCAGAAAGAGCATCCAATAAATACAAACAAGTTGAATTCATGCGTTCCTATGTAGGCCAAAGTTTTGAAGGGGTCATCAGCGGGGTATCCAGTTTTGGGTTTTGGGTGGAAACCGTTGCCCATAAATGTGAGGGCTTGGTGAGTATTACCACCTTATCAAAATATGATGATTTCAGACATGTTGAATCCGATTATGCCCTTGTGGGATTAAGATCTGGTCGTAAATTTAATATGGGTGATAAGATCATGATTAAGGTAATTGCTGCCAATTTAGACAAGCGCCAATTAGATTATGAATGGGATATGAGCCCATTGGTTTAAGCATAAATTTAGCCTTGTCTGATTGGGTAATTTTACCGCTATTTTAGCCTCAATTTATTACCCACAACTGTGGATAAAAGAACCAAAAATAGCACTCAATTTTTAAAGAAAAAAGGCCTTGAAAAGGTATCTTCGTAATACATCAAAATGGCCTATTTAATCCCCATTTTTTGATGTAACGAAAGATAAAATATATGGAAGATAATTTAGGACTAGAAGCCACACAAGATAGTGATCGCGTTGTAAGGGTCAATATTGAGGAACAGATGAAAACATCCTACATAGATTATTCTATGTCAGTGATCGTTGGCAGAGCATTACCGGATGTTCGTGATGGATTTAAGCCAGTGCACCGCAGGGTTTTGTTTGCAATGCATGAGCTTGGTAATAACAGCAACAAGGCGTATAAAAAATCAGCACGTATTG
>SYEV01000028.1 GCA_005800655.1 Bacteroidota bacterium | reverse complement strand
TGATCTGACTATCAATCTCAAATAAATCGAAAATGACGTCTGATTTAATTTTTTTGATGCTGTAACCTTTACCTGTATTTTTCAATTATACAGTTACTGTTATTTCCAAACTTTCAAAGATCTTTTGTGTTTATTTTGCGCGCTATTATTCGTAGCGGGGTGCAAAGGTATACACATTTATGTAGATAGCCAAACTTTGTGTGAAATAATTATTAATTATTTTTCAATTAGTTAGGCCACATAATTTCGAAGAACTAACCTCTTTTTTTGAAGAGGGACGGCAAAGATACAGTTGATATTTATATCCACCAAGTAATGGAGGGTTTATTTTAAAGTTATTTCAACTTTATTCAGTGTCTATTTTCCGCTTCAGAGAACAATCCGCAGCAATGATTTATCGCTTGCGGGCGGCAAAGATAGGGAGCGAATACTACTGACCAAATATATTGTATACTATTTTAAATTTTATTTCGTTCAATGCCCTCAAAATGTGACGATTATGGAGCAGAAGTCAATACTAGTAGGGGTTTAGCTAATCCCCTATTTTCTTTAAATAATTGGGGTATTCTATTGCAGATAAATACAATCCATGGGCTGGCGTAGAAAAATCGACCCTTTGGTCATTTTTTGAGGCAATAATCTCATGCCACTGCTCCATTGATATGGCACCTCGCCCCACCTGAAGCATGGTGCCCACCAAACCTCGGATCATGCCTCTTAAAAAACGGTTTGAATCAATATGAAATGAAAATCCCTGCGCGTGAATACTCCAAAAAGCCTTAGTGATATGGCATTCAAAGGTATTCACCGTGGTATTTTTTTTAGAAAAGCTTTCGAAATCGGTATAATTCAACAGGGCATTTGCCGCCTCATTTAATAATTGATGATTAACTGGGAAGGGATAAAACCAGGACCTGCCTGCTAAAAAAGGATCTTTAAACGTATGGAGCTTGTATATATAAGAGCGTTTAACCGCATCAAAACGCGCGTGGGCTTCATTTGGCACACTATAAATTCCCTTTATCACTATAGAATGCGGCAAAATTGCATTTAAGTTATAAATATGTTTATCCAATATTTCCAGCGCAGTATCAAAATGGAAGAAGTTTTGCAAGGCATGGACGCCAGCATCGGTACGAGAAGCTCCAGATAAAGTAATCGGCACTCTATATAAAGTTGCCAAGGCCTGTTCAACCGCCCCTTGAATGGTTTGTTGATTTATTTGAATCTGAAATCCACCAAAATCAGCCCCATCATACGCAACTTCAATAAAATACCGTTTCATTCCTTTCGCAATTTGAGCACTAAACTAGTTATTTTTTATTTAGCTCCATTTTTAACAATTGAATCACCAAAACTTTTATAAGTTAGCGTCCCTATATACACATTGTTTGATCAAGAAAAAACACATGAAAAAATCGCTATTAAAATTAAGTTGGGTTTTGTATTTCATTATTCAAATGACATTTACTGCGAAAGCGCAGGAGGAATTGAATGAGAAAATCATTGAAGATACCAGTTGGA
The DNA here is from genome assembly GCA_005800655.1 of Bacteroidota bacterium. GTDB lineage: Bacteria > Bacteroidota > Bacteroidia > Chitinophagales > Chitinophagaceae > Sediminibacterium. The sequence continues at coordinate 6,326 of SYEV01000028.1, read as the reverse complement.
AAACAAATTATCGCAGCTTTGCCACAAAAGAAAATGATTTAGTACACACTAAGTTAGTAGCCAACTTTGATTATGGCCAATCACAATTAAATGGGGAAGTATGGTTACAATTGCGTCCGCATTTTTATGCAACTGCACAATTAATATTGGATGCAAAGGGCATGGATATTCATCAAGTAAGTATTATAAAAAATCAAACGAAAAAAGTATTAAAGTACAACTACGATGGGAAAGTAATGAGTATTGATTTAGATAAAACTTACACGGCAAATGAGACTTACACCGTTTATATTAAATACACTGCCAAACCCAATGAATACAAGGCAAAAGGCAGTGAAGCTATCACCGATGCCAAAGGATTATATTTTATAAATCCGCTCGGAAAAGAAAAAAATAAACCCACCCAAATTTGGACGCAAGGGGAAACGGAAGGCACATCTGTTTGGATCCCTATTATTGATAAGCCCAATCAAAAATGCACCCAGGAATTTTATTTAAATGTGCCAAGTAAATATGTTTCTCTTTCGAATGGCTCATTGGTGAAACAAGTTGATAATAAAAATGGTACTAGATTAGATGTTTGGAAAATGGACCTCCCCCATTCCCCTTATTTATTTTTTATTGGTATTGGAGATTACGCAGTGGTTAAGCAAGAGGCTGTTACCACCAGTAATAAAAAGAAACTAGCATTAAGTTACTATATCGAAAAGGAATTTGAAAAGGAAGCAGTAAAGATTTATGGTAAAACCCCGCAAATGATTGCGTTGTTTGAAAAACTATTAGGGGTGCCTTTTCCTTGGGAAAAATATGCGCAAATAAGTGGTAGGGATTATGTGAGTGGTGCTATGGAAAATACCACGGCCACCTTACATAGTGATGCAGTCCAACAGGATGCAAGAGAACTAGTTGATGAAAATATTTGGGAGGGCACTATCGCACACGAACTGTTTCACCAATGGTTTGGTGATTTGGTGACTGCTGAAAGCTGGAGCAATTTAACCGTCAATGAAAGCTTTGCTGATTATAGCCAAACCATTTGGTTGGAAAACAGCTTGGGAAAAGATGCCGGCGATTATGAAAACTACAAAGGGATGAGTGGCTATTTAAGCAGCCCAACGGATGCCGAAAAAAACCTAGTCCGTTTCTATTATAATGAGCGAGAGGATATGTTTGATTTGGTGAGCTATCAAAAAGGAGGTCGCATCTTACATATGCTTAGGCATTTTGTGGGCGATGAAGCATTTTACAAGTCACTCAATAAATATTTAACCGATAATAAATTTTCTAACGGATCAGCGATTAAATTAAAATTGGCATTTGAGTCCGTGACCGGCAAGGATTTGAACTGGTTTTTTAACCAATGGTATTTTGGCAATGGTCATCCTTATGTTAGGATTACCCAACAATACGATGCCAATAAAAAGCAGGTATTGGTCAAACTAACACAAACACAATTACAAAATAAAATATTTGAGCTGCCCATTGGTATTGATATATATGTAAATGGGCAAAGAAATCATTACGAGGTATGGGCAAAAAACAAAGTGGACAGTTTTTATTTTCCAGCGGCAAGCGAACCAGATAATGTGAATGTGGACAGTGATAAAATATTATTATGGGAAAAAAATGACAGCAAATCCTTAAAACAGTTTATTTACCAGTATTATCATGCGCGTAATTTTTTAGATCGCTATGAGGCATTAAATGAAGTAAGCCAAAATTTGAAAAGTGCCGAAGCAAAGCAACTCATTCAAGATGCCATGAATGACCCTTTTTATGTCATTAGAGCAAAAGCCATCAATAGCTTAAATCCGATGAGCATAAATGAGGCTACTGAAAAAATTATTTACACAGCAGCACAAAAGGATCGCTCCTATATTGTAAGAGAAGAAGCGATAAATATAATTGGTGCATTAAATAAGGAAAAATATAAAAATGACTTCATCAACTGGACCAAGGACTCCTCTTATACCATTGCTGGTGCAGCCTTAGAAGCCCTAGACGCTATTGATTCAGTGACTGCTTATCAAATTGCCAAAGCAGCATCAAAAGCCCCAATTAAAAAAAGGTTAAATACAGTAGTTACCAAACTACTTACAAAGTATGGCGACGAATCTGAATTTGATTTTATTGCGAACAAATATGAAAGCTTAAACATTCAGTCAGAAGAAAAATTTCAAATGACCCAATCTTTTGCTGCATTATTAATGAAAACAAAAGATGTAGAAAAATTTAAAAGAGGTATTGACATTATTGTTGCCTTTAGAGAATCAATTCCTGCACAATACCGAACCCAAACGGACCCCTATTTTAATTTAAAAGTATTGGGTGAAATTTTAAAAGCGAAAAAGCAAAAAGGGGAAAATGAATTGGTGAAAGTAGTAAGTGCAGTGATGCCTATACTAATCAAATAGAAAGAATTAGGTATAATAAAAAAGGAGTCGCTTTTTACTAGGCGACTCCTTTTTTATATTTTTTAAACTACAAAATTCAAATAATTTACACTACCAACCACCACTAGCGCCACCACCACCGGAACTTCCGCCGCCAAAGCCACCGAAGCCGCCGCCGCTATCGCCACCACCCCATCCACCTCCGCCGCGACCGCCACCACCTAGGAGCGATCCTAATAACATACCGGTAGCCACATCACTAAAACCACTACGACCAATATTTGAACCGCCACCACCACCGCCACCTCTTAATACTAAGAGAATCACAAAGATGATAATGACGAATAATGCGCCATCACTTTTTTTACCAGAAGATCTTTTTGTTCTTTCAACCTTATATTCGCCAATGGCTGCTTTTGCAATATTATCTGTTGCTTTATCAATACCCTGATAATAGGCTTTTTGTCTAAATGCCGGCTTTATATCATTATCAATAATACTATTCGCTGTTATATCAGGAATAGCACCTTCTAAACCATACCCTACTTCAATGCGGATTTTTTTATCTTGAATGGCAATTAATAATAAAATACCATTTCTTGATTTTTTGTTTCCAATCCCCCATTCTCTAAAAAGCTTGAGTGCGTATTCTTCAATAGGATTGCCATCCAAGGTGGGTAAAATAACTACTGCAATTTGATTGGAACTAGCATCATCAACCGCGACTAATTTATTTTCAAGTGCCTGCTTTTCCTCCGGACTTAAAACACCTGCCAAATCAGTGACTAATACAGGTGGATTCGCTCTTGGAATTACATTTTGCGCGACAATATTATTTAAGGCAAATAATGCAACAATAAAAACAATAAATAACTTGGTTAATTTCATAGTGCTTACTTGCATTAATGTATTATTTACCCGTCATGATTTCGTCCGATAATTCATTGGTATCTGAAACACGATCAAAAGGAAAATGATCAGTAAGTGCTTTACCTAAGGCACCAATAACTTGCACCATACCTTGTACATAATTCGCAGTTTTAAAATGCGCAGTCATTTCTTGTACCTGACTGTACCAAAATTCAACGCCCACTTTATCATAAATGCCTTGATCGGCATAAATGGCTAATTTTTTTTCACTCACAGCAACGTATACCAATACACCATTGCGTTCCTGTGTTGCATTCATCTTTTGTTTAAAAAAGATTTCACGCGCTGTAGCTAGTGCATCTCCATTTTTTGTTTTGCTTTCAACAAACACACGAATTTCCCCGCTGGTTGTTTTTTCAGCAGCTTGAATCGCCTGGACAAGCTGTTGCTTGTCCGAGGCACTCAATAATTTATCTGTACTAGATTTAAAAAAGGAAAGTGGATTCCACATAAGTGTTGATGATTAAAGCGATGTGTTAAAATTTAACTTCAGGTGCTTTTGACGCGCCTTCATCTGCTTTAAATCCTTCTTTAGTTTTAAATCCAAACATACCTGCTAACAAATTAACAGGAAATGATCTTGCTCTTTTATTATAGTCTGCAACTGCAGCATTAAAATCGTTTCTTGAAACTTTAATTCTATTTTCAGTTCCTTCCAATTGTGCTTGTAAGCCACGGAAAGCATCATTTGCTCTTAAGTTTGGATAGTTTTCAGACACCACCATTAAACGGCCTAAAGCTTGTGACAACTGACCTTGGTTTGCTTGGAATTGTTGCAATTTTTCTGGCGTTAAATCTTTCGCATCCACTTTCATTTGTGTAGCGCTTGCACGAGCAGCAATTACATTTTGTAAAGTAGTTTGTTCGAAACTAGCTTCCCCTTTTACAGCGGCTACTAAATTTGGAATCAAATCCGCTCTGCGTTGGTAATCACTTTGCACATTGTTCCATGCTTGATTAACATTTTCGTCTTGGTTTACTAATCCGTTGTAACCATTACAACCGTACCCAATTAATATAACGAGTACACCTAAAAAAATGAATAAACCTAAATTTTTGCGTAACATAGTTTTGTATTTGTTTGTAAAGGTAGTGCAAAGCAGATGCCAAACTTTTCGTATGACGGAATTACATGACAAAAAAATCCCCCCAGCTGGGCTGAGGGGTATAAATTAACATGTTTTTAAGTTTAAAAGGGACTGTTTAAACCCATTCTTGCTTCCTTAGGACCGTTTAACCCTTAATTGCGGCAATTCCTGGAAGTGTTTTGCCTTCAAAGTATTCCAACATCGCTCCACCACCTGTACTTACATAACTTACCTTATTATTAAAGCCAAACTGGTTAACGGCTGACACACTGTCGCCACCACCCACCAAACTAAAAGCGCCATTTTGCGTAGCTTCCGCTACCGCAACCGCAATCGCTTTTGTACCCGCTTGGAAATTTTCCATTTCAAAAACACCCATCGGACCATTCCATAAAATGGTTTTACTTGCTAAAATTACTTTGGCAAATTGTTCCCTCGATTTTTCTCCTACGTCTAACCCTTCCCAGCCATCTGGAATTTCACCACTATCACATGTTTGCGTATTGGCTGTATTACTAAAATCATCTGCGACCACATTGTCTACTGGCAAATGAATATGTACACCTTTCGCTTTCGCTTTTGCTAAAATTTCAAGCGCCAACGGCATACGATCATCTTCATGAATTGATTTTCCAATTTTACCACCCTGCGCTTTAAAAAAAGTATACGCCATACCGCCACCAATAATAATATCTGTAGCGCGCTCCAATAAGTTTTCAATAATTAAAATTTTATCAGACACTTTTGCGCCACCAATAATGGCAACAAAAGGTTTTTGTGCTGCATGCATTACTTTTTCAGCACTCAATACTTCACTTTCCATTACCCATCCAAAAGTTCGATTTGCTGGCGCAAAGAATTGTGCAATGATTGCTGTTGAAGCGTGTGCACGGTGCGCAGTTCCAAATGCATCATTCACATAAACATCACCCAACTTGGATAATTTTTTTGCAAAAGCTACATCGCCTTTTTCTTCTTCTTTATAAAAACGCAAATTCTCTAATAACAACACCTGACCCGCTTGCAAAGCAGCTGCTTTATCAATAGCTTCTGCACCAATACAATCATTTGCAAATTGTACCTCCACATTTAATAATTTAGATAAGTGTGCAACAATATGTTTTAAAGAATATTTTGCGGTGGGCCCTTCTTTCGGACGACCTAAGTGACTCATTAAAATTACGCTGCCACCATCCTTTAAAATTTTTGTAATTGTAGGAATAGTTGCACCCATACGATTGTCGTCGGTAATTTCGAATGCATCATTTAAAGGCACATTAAAATCAACACGAATCAAGGCTTTTTTACCAGCGAATGAAAAATCTTTAAATGAACTCATATTTTTATTTGTTTCTTTTTCAATAGAATTAAAAATGCCCTCCCGAGGGAAGGCATTGTATAAAAAAATCTTACTTTATTTTACTTGCGAAATATTTCACCGTACGAACTAGCTGACTCACATAGCTCATTTCATTATCATACCAGCTTACTGTTTTCACCATTTGAACATCCCCTTGTGTCATTACTTTAGTTTGTGTTGCATCAAATAATGAACCGTATGAAATTCCAATAACATCAGAACTTACAATTTCATCTTCTGTATAACCAAATGATTCATTCGCCGCTGCTTTCATCGCTGCGTTCACTTCTTCAACAGTTACCTTTTTAGATAAGATGGTTGTTAATTCAGTTAAAGAACCTGTGATTGTTGGAACACGTTGTGCAGATCCATCTAACTTACCTTTTAAAGAAGGTAAAACTAAACCAATGGCTTTTGCAGCACCTGTACTATTCGGAACAATATTTCCAGCAGCAGCTCGTGCACGACGTAAATCACCTTTAGGGTGTGGACCATCTAAAGTGTTTTGATCATTTGTATAAGCATGCACTGTTAACATTAAACCTGTAACAATAC
>SYEV01000027.1 GCA_005800655.1 Bacteroidota bacterium | reverse complement strand
TTGAAAAAAAATGTCCACTAAGGTCTGACTAGTTTACATGATTATAGTAATAAGCTAGGCAGTGTATTGGGATTAAATAATTTGGATACTTATCAAAAGGCTATTGGGAAAGAATCATTTGCGGTTATTAATATGAAAAGTATTTATAAGGAATTATTTAGTAATGATAGAATTAAGCAATCTGAAGATTTCTACTTTGGTATAGTCACACAAAAGGAAAAGGAGCTGCTTGAATATATTAGATCAGGGGAATATAGTTCAATAAATATTAAAGTTGAGGAGGGTATAATTAAATTGACCAAGGTTACAAAAAAAGATGCTGATAAGCTAATGCAACAAAGAGCCCGTCTATTAAAGAAAGGTGATTTTAAAGAGATTTCATTTTTGTCAAGAGATGGCAGAATAGTTAGATATGACGAGGTGGATATTATAAAATAAGGTGCTGAGTGAAACAGACCAATTTTTGAAATAGAAAACTGTGTGGTGGGCGACTAACAGTTTTTGCATTTGTGAACAGCATATGCAAAATTTATTGAGAGGTGGTAATAAAAATGAAAGTATACCATCAAGCTTGTATCGTGGTATTATAGACAGCACAAAGAAAGTAAATGATGCTGCTGGTTTTACCAATCAAATATTATTGAACGGTATTACTATTGATCAATTGGTTGAATCATTAAGGCCAATGATTAGGGAAGAGGTGCGTCTTGTATTTATAGAACAAGAAGAGCGGCTTTTATCTCCAGCTGAAACCTGTAAACTTTTTATACCTGCAATTACAAAAGCAACATTAACTTCTTGGACGGAGAAAGGGTGGCTACAAGATCACAGAATAGGAAGTAGAGTCTTCTACCTAAAGTCTGAAGTATTGGCTAGTAAATTGACCTTAGGAAAGTATAAAAATGTTTATGGTAAAGCTCTTGGGTAAAGATATCTTCTTAAAAAATATTTTTAGTGTCACCTATAGTGTCACCTGATACATATAAAAAAGCTCTTAAAACATTTATTATCAATGTAATAGGAACTTTTTTTTGCTGTAGGGGGAGGGATCGAACCTCCAAGAGGCAGTTAGCTATAACACAAAGTTCAGTGGTCGACCCTGGTCGCCTATTACTAGACGGCTCTATGTTACGTTTATCCCGTTATCCCCGCCTTCGAGACAAGAAGGTATGTATGCCAAGATTTCATCACCCCACAGTATTTAAGAACTATTCATTTGAGTTTTTCTACTTATTTCCCTCATTTGATAAATCAAAACTAAAGTATTGGCCTATATGTTGCAAATATTTTAATCAATTATTTTAAAATATAGAAAATATTTAATAAATTGCCATTATATTTAAAAATAGTTAAAAATGGAGCCAAAAAATACCCCAAAATTGAACATTGACAAAAGCCTAGATAAGCTGGATTTGCAAATAATTCAAGCAATGATGGAAGATGCCGAAGTTTCCTACGCGGACTTAGGCAAACAGTTTTTTGTTTCTGGGGGTACCATTCATGTGCGTATCAAGAAATTAGAGGAGTTGGGCATTGTAAAGGGTAAACGATTAGCAGTGGATTTAAAAGTGTTGGGTTACGACATTATCGCCTTTATTGGAATTTACCTTGAAAAAAGCTCCATGTATGATAATGTTGCACAAGCTTTAAAAAACATACCCCAGGTGGTTCGGGTAAATTATACCACCGGTAATTATAGCATGTTTGTTGAAATTGTATGCAAGGATATGCAACAACTTCGATTTGTACTTCACGATGAACTTCAAAATATTAAAGGGATTGAGCGCACGGAAACTTTGATCTCCTTGGAGGAAAGTTTTTCCCGTAATGTGAAGATTGTTTAATTTTTCAATTGTAAATTACATCAAATCTTTTTTTATGAAACCTTGTTTTCAACAGGATGGCCGTCGTAGTTTTTTAAAAAAATCGACGGCCTTGGTTGCATTATATTTAACACCTAGTGTTTTTGTCAAGGCATTTGCTGTAGATACGATTGTTCCAATGCCTATACCCAAAGAAAAATTAATCATCACTATAAATGGTAAAAAACTAAACCTTGAAATTGATGCGAGAACTACATTGCTCAATTTATTAAGAGAGGAGTTGGCGTTTACAGGTACAAAAAAAGGATGTGAAATGGGGCAGTGTGGTGCTTGTACGATTCATATCAATGGTAAGCGTACAAAATCATGTATGCAATTAGCATTAACCCATCAAAATAATAAAATCACCACCATCGAAGGATTGAGTGAGGGTGAAAAGTTACACCCAATGCAAGCCGCGTTTATAAAACATGATGCTTTTCAATGTGGCTATTGCACATCAGGTCAAATCATGTCGGCTGTTACTTGTGTAAGAGAAGGTAATGCTAAATCAAGAGCAAGTATTCAAGCGTATATGGATACCAATATTTGCAGATGCGGTGCTTATCAAAACATTGTGGATGCGATTGCTGAAGTAGCCAAAACTGGTGTTAAAATTTAACCTTATCAATTCAAGAAAATGAAATCAAATAATAATACAATATTCTGGGAAGATGAGCGCGTGGATGGTGCTGATAAAGTAAATGGTAAAGCAAAATATGCAGCAGAGCATAGTTTACCCAATATGGCATATGCTGTTTTTGTTACAAGTACTATTGCAAAGGGCAGCATTAAAAATATAGATACTTCCAAAGCATTAGCGATGCCTGGTGTTTTAGATGTAATTTATTATGCCAATTGTCCTAGCGTACCTGGTTATATTTCCAATGCTGCTGAACGCCCTAAAAATGCAATGGAGTGGCGCGGTCATAAAGTTTTACATGATAATAAAGTGCGTTTTTTTGGCCAACCCATTGCACTCGTTGTTGCGGATAGTTTTGAAAGTGCAAATGCAGCTATACGTTTTGTAAAAGCGGAGCATGCGCCTGAAAGTTTTGACACTAATTTTGATAAAGCAAGATTGGACGCGAAAAATTTAAAAACAAACAGTAATTATAAACGCGGAACAGAAAAAAAGTTTAAGGAAGCATTTGCTTTTGTTGAATCTGAATTTAATATTCCTATTGAGGTGCACAATGCAATGGAATTGTTTGCGACTATTGCACATTGGGAAGGAGATGATAAGGTTACTTTATATGATAAAACGCAGGGTCCGAAAAGTACCCAATTTACAGTGTCTAGAACTTTTGGTATTCCAGATAAAAATGTAAGAGTCATTGCTGAAAATGTGGGCGGTGCTTTTGGAAGTGGTTTAAGAAGTTGGGCCAATGTGCCTGCTGCTTGTATCGCTGCAAAAAAACTAAATCGTCCAGTGAAGTTAGTACTCACACGTCCGCAAATGTTTTCATTGGTTGGTTACCGACCACAATCTTGGCAAAAATTGGGCATTGGCGCAGATGCTGCTGGTAATTTTGTGGGGATTAGCCATGAAGCCATTACGAATACTTCCAGATATGAGGACTTCAGAGAAGGAATTGTGGATGCTTCAAAATTTTTATACGCCTGTGAAAATGTAGATACAAAATATCAGCTACTTCCACTTGATTTGAGTACACCTGTATGGATGCGTGGTCCTGGAGAAGCAAGTGGGTGTTTTGCTTTAGAGAGTGCGATTGATGAGCTGTCTTACAAATTAAAGATGGATCCGATTGAATTAAGATTAAAAAATTACACAACCATTAATCCTGAAAATAAACTACCATTCTCTGATATTAATTTAAAAGATTGTTACACTTACGGAATAAATAAAATAGGTTGGAAAAATCGTCCTACTGTTCCTGGTTCTTTAAAGGAAAATGGCATGCTGATTGGTTATGGTATGGCCGTGGGTATTTTTGGTGCAGGTAAAGGTTCCGCTTCAGTAAGAATAGTTTTAAGTAATGATGGTAAAATATTATTAGAATGTGGCGTAAGTGATATGGGTCCAGGTACGACCACAGCTATGACCATACTTGCTTCGGAGGCTATGCAAATGCCTATTCAAAAAATTAAATTTAAACTAGGGGACTCCGATTTACCTCCAGGTCCTTCACAAGGAGGATCAGGTACTACTTCAACTGTGGGATCGGCTGTTGATTTGGCTTGTAAAACATTACAACAAAAATTAAAGGAGATCTCCATTAAATCTGCGCCTGTATTTGCTGGTATGAATGGGGAAGCGCTGGAGGTTAAAAATGAAATGGTGATTTCAAAAAGCGATGCGAATATAAAAATGGCTATTGTTGATGTATTAAAATTAGCCAATCAAGATAAAATTGATTTAACTATTACCTCCAATGGAAAAAATGCAGCGCAATTAAAATTTACCAGCAATTCCTTTTCAGCGCATTTTGTAAAGTTGGGAGTGAATCCAAAAGATGGCACGATAAAAATATTACAAGTAGTTACTACAGGAGATGCAGGAAAAATAATTAGTCCTAAAACAGCACGTAGTCAAATGTTGGGCGGGGTAGTAGGCGGTATAGGAATGGCACTTTCCGAAAAACTAGAAATTGATCATAAAACTGGACAAATCATCAATGCCAGCTTTGGTGGGTATCATGTGCCACTGCATTCACACATTCCACCAACGGATGTTTGGTTTGTCAACAAGCCGGATCCTAATATTAATGATATTGGTGCCAAAGGTATTGGTGAAATTGCATTGATTGGTTTAGCGGCTGCGATTACCAATGCAGTATATAACGCCACTGGAAAAAGGGTGCGCGATCTTCCAATAACACCTGAAAAATTAGGATATAAAAGCAAGGTATAAATAAGTATATTTTATAAATGTTTACCAAAAACAAAAGGCGTCCCGATTCTCTGGACGCCTTTTGTTTTAAAGCAAGCAATCGTTATAAATTTAATTATAATTTGTATCCGTCATCTGCCACTAATTGCGCGCAAATACGTCTGCGTGCTTCCTTGCTATTGAATGAATCCACTTTGGTGAATCTTTTTAAACCAATATTCATCATGCGTAATTCATCTCCATCCGCAAAACTATTTAAGGCGTCCTTGCCAGCTTTATTGATGGCATCGGCTGCATCATAAATGTAAGTGCGAACTATATCTGCTTGAATGGTAGTAGCCGCTTCGCCTTTCATGGCAGTTAATTTTTCTAATCTCAATAAAGCAGATTCAGCATGATAAGTAATGATGGACATATCTGCAATATTCATTAATATTTCTTGCTCCTTGTTTAAGGTCATCATTAATTTTTGTACGGCTGCACCTGCTACCATTAAAATACATTTCTTAAAATTTGCAATGGTTTTTTTCTCTTTTGCAAATGCATCTTCCTCCTCTGAGCCAAAATCAGGAATACTCATTAATTCTTGTTGCACACTCATCGCTGGTCCCATTAAATCTAATTTCCCTTTCATTGCGCGTTTTAAAACCATATCCACCGTTAGCAATCTATTGATTTCATTGGTTCCTTCGTAGATACGATTGATACGACTATCACGATAGGCCTTTGAAATTTGATATTCATCACTGTATCCATTGCCGCCATGTACTTGCACACCTTCATCTACCACATAATCCAAAACTTCACTTCCAAACACTTTTAAAATGGCACACTCTATAGCATATTCTTCAGCGGCACCTAATAAGGATTCAGACAATGTTTTTCCAGAAGCCAATAATAATTGCTCTTGCTCATCAATATGATGCGATACTCTGTATAATGCAGTTTCACCCACCCACATTCTTATCGCCATTTCAGCTAACTTATGTCGGATAGCACCAAACTTTACAATCGGCAATTTAAATTGCTCTCTTGTTTTTGCATATTGAATAGTAACGCTTAATGCGCGTCTTGCACCACCCAATGTCGCTGCACCTAATTTTAATCGACCAATATTTAAAATGTTGAATGCGATGATATGTCCTTTGCCAATTTCTCCTAATACATTTTCAACAGGCACTTTACAATCTTGAAAATATAATTGCACTGTTGATGAACCCTTAATTCCCATTTTATGTTCTTCAGGTCCTTGCGTAAAACCTTCCGTGCCACGTTCAATAATAAAAGCTGTGAAATGTTCTCCATCTATTTTTGCAAACACGGTATAAATATCTGCAAAGCCACCATTCGTGATCCAACATTTTTGGCCATTCAATATATAATGTTTCCCATCTGAAGATAATATTGCTGTTGTTTTTGCACTTAAGGCATCAGATCCTGCATTGGGTTCCGTTAAACCATAGGAGCCTTTGTATTCACCACTCGCTAATTTTGGAACATACTTTTCTTTTTGTGCATCCGTACCAAAATATAAAATGGGTAAGGTACCAATACCTGTATGTGCCGCGTTTGCTACGGAAAAGGAATACCCGCCGCCTAAATATTCGGCAATAATTACTGCAGTTACAAAATCTTTTCCAGAGCCACCATATACTTCAGGTACTGTAATACCTAGTAAGCCTTGTTCACCTGCTTTTTCTAATAAAGAGGGCATTAAGCCTGGTTCTAGTTTATCAATACGTTCAACTACAGGTAACACTTCGGTGTCAATGAATTGATTACACATATCGCGAACCATGAGTTGTTCCTCATTAAACTCCTCAGGAATAAATATATCCTTTGCGTTTACTTCCTTGATAATCCATTCGCCACCTTTGATGACTGATTGCATGGTTTCCATAAAAATTTATTTATAAGTTATTTTTTTACTCTTTTTTATTGCTACGCGTCAATATATTTTAATGCTATTATTTAATATCAGCACTTATTTATACCAAATCTTTATTGGTTAAATTATCATACACGCGTTGTAAAACATTTTTTACTACTTCAATTTCGTCTTTTGAAATATTTTGTAATGCCTCATTCATTGTCTTATTCGCTAACTCATAAGTGATTTGCTGCAAAGGCTTTGCGGTATCCGTTAAATAAACCAAATTAATACGACGATCATCTTTAGATGCCACACGTGTTACTAATTCTTGTTTTTCTAAATTATCAATAAGGCGCGTGGTACTTGCTTTGTCTCTAAAAGTTCGGTTGCCAAGTTCAAGTTGACTAAGGCCATCTTCCTTCCATAAATGATATAATACGGACCATTGTTCAATGGTAATTTCTAATCCTGCATTGCGGAAATTTTTTTGAAGACGTCGGGCAACTGCGGTGGTTGCCATGCCATTAATGACACTGTAAAGTTCGCCGCGTTTGAATTGGTTGTTTGACATATAGTTAGTTATGCAACTAATATAAAAGTACAACCTTTTTTAATGTTTTTGGGCAATTTTTTGGTCATTTTGACCAAAAAAGGGGGATTTTGGGTTTCCTTGAAATGGGCGCTTACATCCTGTCTTTGCGTCTAATTTTAATGCGTATTGCATTTTCTATGGCTTCATTGGCAACCAAAATCAAGTAGCCACCGCCTCCAGCGCCTGAAAGCTTGTATCCAAAACTTTTGGAGGCATATTTATTTATAATTGGGGTAATGGTTTCGTCAACCATATTCGGGAACATGGCTATCTGCGCATGAAAAGAAGCAAGAAAAGCAGTTCCAAAAGCAGTTATATCTTTTATTTGAATCGCATTCCAACATTGAATTGCGGCATCTGCTAAATTTTTTGCGCCAAGCTCTGTAATATTTGTATTCGCCAATACATCATAATTACTTCCTCTTGGATCAAGTGGGATTAAATAAAGATGCTCCTCTAACCAACTTAATATAGATTCATCTTCTATTGATTTTATTTCAGAGGGCCAATAACTATCTTGACTATAATGATAATAATTTAAACAAGGCATTACAATTCCCAATGCATCTTGAGAACCAGCAACGTTTAAAGTACCAGGCGGATTTTCATAACTAAAAAGAATTTTACTCAATTGTACGGGATCACCTTCTGGTAATTGTGCTTTCCATAATTCAATGGCTTTGTTTCTTGTACTGCTAGCCATACCACTTCGGTTATTAAATTCAATGGTAGGTTCAATGGATACGGTAAGCACAGGGCCTGGATATAATTTGTTTACGTAAGGTTGGTCCAACCATCCGCCTGCTAAATCTATGCGAAATGGTATGATGGAATTGGTTCTTAAACTAGTTGTTGATCTTGCAGGAAGTCCGTCACTCGGAATTCTATCCAATACAATTAATTCAATATTTTTTGTTTTGCATAGTTCAATTTTATTCGGCGTATTCCCATCCTCATTCACCACAAAAACATTCGGCTTAATTTCTTCTAACTCTTCTAAAAAATCAAGTATGCCATTTCCTTTGTTGATCTTACATTCTTTAACACATGCAAGTGATTCAATCATGTACTTTCTTTCATCTTGGGTAATCACGGGGTATCTACCTTTAAGATTGTATACTGTTTTATCAGATCCAATACAAACGTATAAATCACCATAAGTAGCAGCGCTTTTTAAAAAAGCAATATGCCCACTATGTAATAAATCAAAACAGCCGCTGACTAGTACTTTCTTTTGCATAGGATCAAAGTAGGTTAAATTGAAAGTGCAATTTAATTCAAAGGGCCAAGAATTAGTTATTTAGTTTTTTATTCGATTATAAAGTTCTGTCTAAATGCGTATAGCCGCCATCTACGTATACCAGTTGTCCTGTTGTATGACTGGATGCATTGGAAAGTAAAAAAGCAACCGTATTGGCTATTTCTTCTTTTGTAGTAAAACGCTTTCCTAATGGAATTTTTGATTTTATCTGTGCTAATTTTTCTTCCGGGTTTGGCAAAGTTTTAATCCATTTATCATAGAGTGGTGTAAAGCACTCGGCTACGATGACTGAATTTACACGAATGCCATATTTTAATAATTCCACTGCCCATTCCCTGGTTAAAGCATTCCTTGCACCATTTGCTGCAGCATATCCTGATGTTTCCCCTTGCCCCGTGTCTGCAACTTTTGAACTTATATTAACAATACTTCCATTTGCAATTTTTAAATAGGGGAGTGCGTGGTGTGCTAATAGATAATAATGCACTACATTTTTTTGTAGGCTTGACATAAAACCTTCATAGTTTCCGTTCTCTAAATTAATTGTATCATTCACACCCGCATTATTGACTAATCCATCAATGCGTCCATGCATTGCGGCAATTGCTTTGATTGCATTTTCACATTGTAGGGGATCACTCAATTCAGCGACCACTTGACTTGCCTTATATCCTTTTGCTTGCAAGCTTGCGACTAAGTTATTGTTATCGTTTTCGTCGCGTCCAATAATGACAGGTATTGCGCCTTCTTGTGCTAATAATGTAGAGATGCCTTTGCCAATGCCTTTAGCGCCACCGGATACAATAATTACTTTTTCTTGCAAATGTAAATTCATGATTTATGGTTTGTATGCAACAACATTTTGTTTGCTAGTTCCTAATCCATCAATCCCTAATTCAACCACATCCCCTTCCTTCAAATAAATATTGGGTGTAAAGCCCAATCCAACACCCGCAGGCGTTCCTGTACTAATTACATCGCCAGGTAATAAGGTCATGAATTGACTTAAATAGGAAATGAGTGTAGGCACATTAAAAATTAAATCATCGGTGTTTCCATCCTGCATTATTTTCGCATTCAAGGATAACCACAATCTTAAATTATGTGGATCAGGTATTTCATCTTTGGTCACTAACCACGGTCCAAGTGGGGCAAAGCTATCACATCCTTTTCCTTTGTCCCAAGTGCCACCTCGCTCCAATTGAAATGCGCGTTCGCTTACATCATTATGTAATACATAGCCAGCAATGTAATCCATCGCATCTGCTTCACTTACATAACTTGCTTTTTTGCCAATCACCACTGCCAGCTCCACTTCCCAATCCGTTTTTTCTGAATTCTTAGGAATAATAATATTATCAAAAGGTCCTGTTAATGAAGTGGTTGATTTCATAAATAAGATGGGCTCTGTTGGAATTGCTGCCCCAGTTTCCTTTGCATGTTTTGCATAGTTTAATCCAATACAAACTATTTTCGAGGGTCTGGCGATTGGCGATCCGATGCGCGCTTCTGGCGGCACTTCAGGCAGGTTCCCTTTTTGTACAATGGTTGCTAATTGTGCTAATCCATTTTCTCTAAAAAAAGATTCATCATAATCATATAAATGCGCACTGACATCATAATTTTTCCCATTGATATGTACGCCCGGCTTTTCTTGTTCACTTGTTCCAAATCGAATTAGTTTCATTATTGTCTTTTTTTATTTTTCTATCTTGCAGGGATGATGATAAATTAATTAATTAATAGATCTCCTCTCTCTATTGTTAATTTAATTTTTTATTGTGGCTTATCTTTTATGCGTTTGATTTGCAATAACTTTTTCTTAACTATTTAAGGTGACAAAACCGCCATCAATACTAAAGTCGCTTCCTGTAATAAAAGCAGCTTCTTCGCTACATAAGTATAAAACTTGGTGCGCCACTTCAATCGGTAATCCCATGCGACCAATAGGTTGTGTCTTTGATAATTTTTCAAACATTTCTGCTTCCTGTCCAGGATAATTCTTTTTCAAAAATCCATCTACAAATGGGGTGTGCACACGACCCGGTGAAACACTATTGCATCTGATATTGTCTTTGATATAATCCTTTGCAACACTCATTGTCATTGCATGCACGGCACCCTTACTCATGCTATAAGCAAAGCGATCTGATAACCCAACTTTAGCTGCTATCGAACATATATTCACAATACATCCGCCACCACTTTTCTTCATTACATGCACGCCTGCTTGTAGACAGTTGTATACGCCTTTGACATTTACTTGGAATACTTTTTCAAAATCAGTTTCATTGGTGGTTGTTGCACTTCCTATATGTGAGATCCCTGCGCAGTTAACAAGTATATCCAAGCTTTTTAATTTTTCAAAAGCAGTAGTAACAGCCGCTTGGTTGGTAACATCTAAAGTAAGTGCTTCCGCGGTATTTCCGTTTGCAGTTATTTCATCAATCGTGCCTTTTGCACTATCCGTATTTAAATCCACCACAATCACATGCGCGCCTTGCTTAGCCAATACTTTACAAACCTCCTTGCCAATGCCGCTTCCGCCTCCAGTGACGAGGGCTATTTTATTATTAAGTTGAAACATAAAGCTTATTTTATTTGCTACTTTTTTTAATAATCAGTTGATTATTTTGAGACTACAATTTAATCCAAACTATTAAAAAATCCTACTAATGACATATAAAAGCGCGTAACTTTACGGCATGGCGTATGTATTAGATTGGATCGTAGCAATTTTGACCATTTTATACGCAGGTTTATTATTAGCCTATCGTTATTGGTACCACAAATTAAACAATTTTGAAGGGGTTACTGGTGCATACACATTGGCAAATAACTATACGCATTTTACCATCATCATTCCAGCACGCAATGAGGCGGCGAATATCAAGACATGTGTGGATACTATTTTAGCGCAAAATTATCCTTCCGAATTTTATGAAATTATTGTCATTGATGATTTTTCTGAAGACGATACTGCTTTTATCGTGAAAGCAATGCAAGATAAAAATGCACAAGTACATTTATTAAGTTTATCAGATTATTATAAGGAAAACGAAATTAGTTCCTTCAAAAAAAAGGCGATAGAAAAAGCGGTATTGCATGCCAAGGGTGATTGGATTATTACTACTGATGCTGATTGTATGGTGCCGCCCAATTGGCTTTTATTATATCATCAATTTATTGAAAAAAACAAACCCGTATTTGTAGCAGCACCAGTGATGTTTATTGAAGCACCTGGAATATTAAATCATTTTCAAGTACTGGATTTTTTAGCATTACAAGGCATTACAGCCGCCGCAGTGGGCGCTGGCAAACATTCCATGAGCAATGGTGCTAATTTGGCATTTGAGAAATCGGCTTTTATTGCAGTAGGCGGTTATCAAGGTGTGGATGAAATTGCAAGTGGCGATGATATGTTTTTAATGCATAAAATGAAAAAAACTTTATCCAATCGCATTGGTTATTTATTTCATCCCGATGCAATTGTTTTAACGAAAGCAATGGATCAATGGAAGGATTTAATTATGCAGCGTATTCGTTGGTCAAGTAAAGCGCGTTTTTATGATGACAATTCCATTTTTTGGGTTTTGTTATTAGTGTATTTGTATAATTTTAGTTTTTTGTTTTTATTATTCATGGGCAGTTTTGAAACATTCATCATCTCCCTAGCATTTAAAACATTTTTTGAATTATTTTTCTTAGAGGCAGTGGCGCGGTTTTACAATTTAAAGCCGGCACTTAGGTGGTTTGTATTTTTTCAACCCCTCCACATTTTTTATACCATCATTGCTGGATTATTTGGCCAAGTAAAAACCTATACCTGGAAGGGTCGAAAGGTAAAATAGCCCTCTGTGGAAGCGTTTGGCCCTAAAATGGGGTAGTTTCTTAAATAAAATACGGTTTTTCAGGGGGTTATAGCTTCAAATTTGTGTTATAAATTGTTGTTTTATGCGTAAAATTTGACCTTGATTATGTAATTTCGCGTACTAAAATAAGTGATAGATATGTCGACTGAAACATTAGCCCCAACATTAGCTGCTTTAACTGCAAAAGACTTTGCAACTGACCAAGAGGTTCGTTGGTGTCCAGGCTGTGGAGATTATTCCATTTTGGCCTCTGTTCAAAAAGTAATGCCAACCATTGGTTTTCCAAAAGAAAATATTGTAATTATTAGTGGAATTGGTTGTAGTAGCCGTTTCCCTTATTATATGAATACTTACGGTATGCATTCCATTCATGGAAGAGCAACTGCCATTGCAAGTGGTTTAAAAGCTTCTCGCCCTGAATTAAGTGTTTGGATCGTAGCTGGTGATGGTGATTCAATGAGTATTGGTGGTAACCATACCATTCATTTATTAAGAAGAAACTTTAATGTTAACTTTTTGGTTTTCAACAACCAAATTTATGGTTTGACAAAAGGGCAATATTCACCTACTTCTGAAGTAAATAAAATTACGAAAAGTTCACCGGTAGGAAGTATTGATCATCCGTTTAATCCTGCAGCTTTGGCTTTAGGTGCTGATGCAAGTTTTGTTGGTCGTACCATGGATCGTGACCCTAAGCATATGCAAGCAATGATTACACGTGCTGAGCAACATCAAGGAACCTCTTTTTTAGAGATATACCAAAACTGTAACATCTTTAATGATGGTGCATTTGAAATATTCACTGAAAAATCAACAAAAATGGTGCATGGCTTATTTGTTGAACAAGGAAAGCCATTAACTTTTGGTGCCAGCGGTGAAAAAGGAATTCGTTTCGATGGTATGCGTCCTGAAGTTGTTGAAATTGGTGATAAATACTCGGCAGATGATATGTGGATTCATGATGAGAAAGATTTTTATAAAGCGCAAATTTTAACCCGCTTATTTGACAACCCTTCTGAGGAAGGTGCGGTTTTCCCAAGACCATTTGGTATTTTCTATACCAATGACCGTCCTTGTTATGAGGATATGATGGCATTGCAAATTGAAGAAGCAATGACTAGCAAAGGTCCTGGTGATTTAGATAAGTTAATTCGTGGTAAAGAAACTTGGGAAATTAAATAGCCTCAATATTTTTACCAACTAATACATATTTAAAATGAGTCCAATGGGCTCATTTTTTTTGGCGTATACCTTTCGTATTTTAGATTTAACTTTTTCATTTTTCAGTTTATTATTTTTCCTGTTAGTCAATTATTAGTCCTGCGATATTTGTTTATAGATCAATGTGATTTTGTTTTAAAGCTTTCATCACCATGGCGGTTCGTTGTTTTACATGTAGCTTTTTAAATACCCTATCGCGATAACCATAAATGGTGTTTATACTTTTTTGAAGTGCTTTGGCTATCTCATCATAATTTAAATCCTTGGCGCATTGTTGAATAAATATAATTTCATTTTGTGTAAGTGGAGTTCGATTATAATTAAGCTCCTTAATACTTATTTCACCGAGCATATTACTGGTGATTAATTTTGATTTGTCAGAAGATAAATTAAATCGAGTCCGGTTGCGAACGGTATGTTTTAAATCAATGAGTGGTTCGTCCGTAAAAAAAATACCATGTAATCCGTGCTTCATTAAATAGCAAATGGCACGCATAAACTTACTGTCTGACTTTAAAATAATAAATGGGTGATTGCTTCTTGTTTTAATACATTTGATTACTTCCACAATTTCAAAATAATTATAACTATCAGCAATGATACACAAATCGGGAACTTGTTTTTCATTTTTGATATAATCACAGAAATCGATAATGGATCCAGTGCTGAACAACACTTTACATTCTTCTTGTTTTTCAATACTTAGTTTCAAGGAATCACGCGTAACTAATTTTTGTTCCAAATAAATGATACTAAACATGGCTAATATTTATTTGAAAACTAAAACAAACCTATTGGAGTAAAAAGGAGTAGTTTTGCACAACAGAAATTATGCTAATTAGTATTCATCCTACAAATCCGCAGCCTAGACAGCTTGCTATTATTAAAGATTGCTTGGAAAGCGGCGGTATTATTGCATATCCCACTGATACGATCTATGGGCTGGGTTGTGACATTTTTCATCCAGAAGCAGTTGCGAAAATTTGTGCGATCAAAAAAGTAAATCCAGAAAAAGCGCAGTTAAGTTTTATTTGCTCAGACCTAAGTCATTTGAGTAATTATGCGAAGAGTATTAACAATTCTTTGTTCCGAATTTTGAAAAGTACTTTGCCTGGGCCATTTACTTTTGTGTTACCAGCGAGTAAAGAAGTGCCTAAAATTTTACAAAACAAGAAGAAAACAATTGGACTTCGCATTCCTGATAATAAAATTGCATTAGCCATCATTGAAACATTAGGGCATCCTATATTATCCGCTTCCTTCCCGGGTGAAAACATTGAAGATTATACTGATCCTGAAATTATTCAAGAACATTGGGGCAAACAAATTGATATTGTCGTGGATGGCGGTATCGGAGGCGTTATTCCTTCCACCGTGGTAGATTGTACCACCGATGAATATATTATTTTAAGACAAGGCCTCGGAATTTGGGAACATTAACTAACTACATTTTACAACAAGTCAAATTGTGTTGGCAAAATTTTAAAGCTTTTTCGGTGCTCATGGCATAAACCATGTTCGGCGATGGCTGCGCGTTGTGAAGCGGTACCGTATCCTTTATTTTTATCCCAGCCATACTGCGGATATTTTTTATGCAGCTTTTTCATCCATTCATCCCGCGCAGTTTTGGCCAGTATACTGGCCGCAGCTATGTTCGCGTAGATGCCATCGCCCTTGATAATGGTTTGATGCGGAATTTTTTTATACGCATAAAAACGATTCCCATCAACAGCAATAAACTTTGCTTTTGGTTTTAATTGGTCCAAGGAAAGGTGCATGCATTTGATGGCTGCTTTTAATATATTGGAAGCGTCAATTTCGGCGGCGGATTGCTTTGCAATCGCCCATGTAATGGCGGATGCTTTTATAATGGGGGCTAATAATTCCCTTTGTGCTTCGGTGAGTTGTTTACTGTCATTTAACAGTGGGTGATAAAAGTTTTTAGGAAGCACCACCGCCGCCGCAAATACGGGCCCTGCATAACAACCCCTGCCAGCTTCGTCGCAGCCGGCCTCCAATAATTGGTCTTGGTATTGATTGATTAGTTTAGGCAAGGTTTAATATTCTTTGTTTAATGAAGGGGTACTTAAGTGATCACTATGTATATGACTAGATGGACCCTAATATCTGTAAATATTTTTCTGTTTATTTTGGTAGCTAAATATTGTTGTAAAATTGAAACATATGGCTGACAAATCAAAATCAATCTCATTGGCTTGTTTGATTACTTTGTACCTTTGTACTATAAATGTAAGGCATGGATTTTATCGATCATAAATCAAAAAAAGTAGCAAATTGGCTATTATTAGGGGTATTCATGACAGTGATTCAAGTTGCCTTGGGAGGAATTACCCGTTTAACGGGTAGTGGCCTTTCTATCACGGAGTGGGATGTAGTTACAGGGGCGCTTCCTCCAATGAGTGAAACTACTTGGCAGGAATTATTTGCGAAGTATAAAACAACCCCTCAGTTTCAATTACTTAATTTTGATTTCACGATTGCTAATTTTAAATTCATCTTTTTTTGGGAGTGGTTCCATCGTTTATGGGCACGTACCATTGGATTAGTTTTTGCTTTTGGTTTTATTTATTTTTTAGCAAAAAAATATTTTCAACCAAGGATGATCAAACCTTTGTTGATTTTATTTTTATTAGGTGCTTTGCAAGGAGCCATTGGTTGGATCATGGTAGCAAGTGGCCTGGAAGGTGATGCGGTTTACGTTAAGCCAACTAGATTGGCCCTCCATTTTGTTTTTGCATTAGGGTTACTAGCATATACTTATTGGTTTGCCTTATCACTCACTGTAACACCGATTCGCAGAAATAGTGGTAATCAGGATGCAACTGATAAAATTAGAGGCATCCGAACATTTGCATGGGTTCTTTTATTAATTTTATTTTTTCAATTAATATATGGGGCATTAATGGCGGGACATAAAGCAGCCAATGTTGCTGCAACCTGGCCTACAATTAATGGACAGTGGTTGCCTTCCGGATTATTAAGCAAGGATGATTTTTTATTGAATGCAATTAATAATACGATTTGGGTTCATTTTATACATCGGGGGCTTGCTTACTTATTATTAGTACTTGTTATTTTTTGGACTGCTCGGTTGTTAAAATTACAAGGAAACAATTTTTGGGTACGCGCCAGAATACTACCAGCGATTTTGGTATTCCTACAAATTGTTTTAGGTATTTTTACTGTACTATCCAGTGCAAACATTGTACCTGGTGTGTGGGGTGGTTTTGAATGGTTGGCGCAATTGCACCAACTTGTAGGGATGTTATTCCTGCTGTCGGTTATAAATATTTTATACGCTACGAAATAATTTTTTATGCAAAAAGATATAGCTTCTATACGCCGCGATTACCAACTAGCTTCTTTAGATGAAGCCGCCACTGCGGCGCATCCCATGGATCAATTTGAACATTGGTGGAAGGAAGCCACTGCAAGTAATATTGATGAAGTAAACGCATTTGTGCTTTCCACCGTGGATGCCCAACACGCTCCTTCGTCGCGCGTAGTTTTATTAAAAGGCTATACTCCAGGAGGCTTTGTATTTTTTACTAATTATGACAGTGCAAAAGGGCAGGAGATAGATGCAAATCCAATTGTTGCGATGAACTTTTTTTGGAAGGAATTAGAAAGACAAATTCGCATTACAGGCACTATAAAAAAAATCAGCACCGAAGAAAGCGATGAATATTTTCATTCTCGTCCACTCGGTAGTCAGGTAGGTGCTATTTCATCTCCACAAAGTAAAGTAATTCCGAATCGCGAATTCCTTGAACAATTAGTTGCCACTAATTTGGAAAAGTACAAAGAAGGGAATGTGCCACTGCCTTCAAATTGGGGTGGATATATTGTACATCCTACAAATATGGAATTTTGGCAAGGGCGTAGCTCTCGCTTACATGATCGTATTAAATATAATTTGTCGTCGGATGGTCAATGGACTAAAGTACGTTTAGCACCTTAGTTAATTTTACAACGCATAGGTTGTAAACAAAAAGATCCTTCGAGTACTCGAAGGATCTTTTTGTTGAGCTATATTTTTTTAATTATTTCTTACGTCCTAATACTTTTTTAGCTGCTGCAACAATATTCGGTGTGTCCAAGCCGTACTTCGCTAATAATTGATTCGGTGTTCCACTCTCACCAAAAGTATCTTGTGTACCAATATATTCAATGGGCACTGGACAATGTTTTGCTGCTACTTGTGCAACAGCGTCACCCATACCACCAATGACATTATGTTCTTCCGCAGTTACTGCACATCCTGTTTTTGAAATACTTGCAACAATTGCGTCCACATCCAATGGTTTAATGGTATGTAAGTTAATTACTTCAACACTGATGCCTTCTGCTTCTAATAATTTACCTGCTTCAATCGCTTTCCAAACCAAATGACCGCAAGCAAAAATGGAGATAGCTGTTCCGTCACTTAATTTTTGTGCTTTTCCAATCACAAAATCTGATCCATCTTCTTTAGTAAAGTTGGGCCATTTTGGACGACCAAATCTTAAGTAAACTGGACCTTGGTAATCAGCAATCGCTTTAGTTGCAGCCTTGGTTTGATTAAAATCACAAGGTACCACAACAGTCATACCAGGTAACATTTTCATCAATCCGATATCTTCTAATATTTGATGCGTTGCACCATCTTCTCCTAATGTTAATCCAGCGTGCGATGCACAAATTTTTACATTCTTATCTGAGTAGGCAACACTTTGTCTAATTTGATCATACACTCTTCCTGTACTAAAGTTGGCAAAGGTTGTGGTGTAAGGAATCTTGCCGCCTATCGTTAGTCCTGCAGCGATACCAATCATATTTGCTTCAGCAATACCCACTTCAATAAAACGATCTGGGAATTCTTTAATGAATGGGCCTAATTTAAAGGAGCCAGCTAAGTCAGCTGTAAGCACAACTACTTCACTATTTTGTTTTGCGAGCTCATGAATACCTTCGCCAAATCCAGCTCTGGTTTCTTTTTCATTAAGCATCACGATATCTTTTACATTCATATTTTTTTATTAAAGCTTTATTAAAGCGGTGATCATTTAGTTTTCAAAAGTGGAATAAAAATACGGCGTCTTTGCTTCAAACTCAGCGCTACAGGTATCCACCATTTTATAAACGCGGGTAATGCCTAATGCTTTTCGTTTCTCATACACTGCATCATCGGTGGTATTTCCTTTCAATACTTTCGCAATTTGCATATCACTAAATCCATGTTGTTTTGCTTCCTTAATTAATTCAGTAGGGATAGAATTAATATCGTGGTTCATTAATTCTTTTTCAATATTGCAGATAATACGTATTTGATATAAGAACCAAGAATCAATACCAGTGGCGGCTACAATGGAACGAACCGTTGATCCTTGCATTAAAGCATCTTTGATTCTGAATATACGATCCCACTTGGGTACTTTAATATATTCCATCAATTCTTCATTCTTCATCAAGCTTTTTCCGTAATAACCTAAGCCAATCGCTTCATTCTCCAGGCTTTGACAAGCTTTCTGAATTGCTTCTGTAAAGCTTCTTCCAATCGCCATCACTTCACCCACACTCTTCATTTGTAAACCTAAGGTATCATTTGCCCCTTTGAATTTATCAAAATTCCAACGAGGCACTTTTACAATTACATAATCCAAAGCAGGTTCAAAGTAGGCAGAAGTTGTTTGTGTGATTTGATTTTTTAGTTCATCCAATCTATAACCAATCGCCAACTTAGCTGCAATTTTTGCAATGGGGTAACCCGTTGCTTTTGATGCTAATGCAGAGGAGCGAGAAACGCGTGGATTAATTTCAACCGCAATCAATTCTTCGGTTACTGGATTTTGTGCAAATTGCACATTACATCCGCCAGCAAAATTTCCCAAACTGCGCATCATCAACATTGCCTTGTTACGCATGTCCTGAAATGAAGTATCACTTAAAGTCATTGCAGGTGCTACTGTGATTGAATCACCGGTATGCACTCCAATTGGATCCAAGTTTTCAACAGTACATATAATAACTACATTATCTGCTTGGTCTCTTAATAATTCTAATTCATATTCTTTCCATCCTAGTACTGCTTTTTCAACCAATACTTCATGCATCGGAGAGGCCTTCAAACCTTTTTCCAATGCAGCATCTAATTCACTTGCATCATGTACAAATCCGCCACCTGTTCCACCTAAGGTGAATGACGGACGAATTACTAATGGAAACCCGATCACCTGTGCAAATTCTTTCCCTTCTAAAAAACTATTCGCTACTCGGCTTGGCGCAACTGCTATTCCTATTTTCACCATTAATTGTCTGAACTGTTCTCTATCTTCTGCTAAATCAATCGCTGCAACATCCACACCAATCATGCGACAATTGTATTGTTTCCATAATCCTATTTCATCTGCTTCCTTACATAAGTTTAATGCAGTTTGTCCACCCATCGTTGGTAGTACTGCATCAATTTGATTCTCTTGTAAAATTTGTTCTATGCTTTCCACATTTAAGGGTAATAGATAAACCTTATCCGCCATCATTGGATCGGTCATGATTGTAGCTGGATTACTATTAATCAATATCACATTAATTCCCTCTTCTCTCAATGATCTTGCGGCTTGAGAACCAGAGTAATCAAATTCGCAGGCTTGACCAATAATAATGGGTCCAGATCCTACAATTAATACGGTTTTGATGGATGTGTCTTTGGGCATGGCTACAAAAATATAAATTGCGCAAAACTACAAAATTTTACCCGAAATTGTCCCCTTTTACACCCTAAACATTTTTGTCCTTTTTAATTGCTAACTTCACAGCCAACTCAAGTTTATGGCAGTTATCAAAGAAGGGGCTAAAGCGCCTCAGTTTAAAGGTGTTGACCAACACGGCAATACAGTTTCCATCGCAGATTTTAAAGGTAAAAAGCTCGTATTATACTTTTACCCAAAGGACGATACACCAGGATGTACCGCACAGGCTTGTAATTTACGCGATAACTATAAAGCATTGCTTAAGAAGGGTTTACAAGTGCTAGGGGTGAGTGTGGATTCAGTTAAATCTCATGAAAAATTCATCGAAAAGTACGATTTGCCTTTTTCTTTAATAGCAGATGAGGACAAAAAAATTGTAGACAAATACAATTTATGGGGTCAAAAAAAGTTCATGGGCCGCACTTATATGGGAACAACAAGAACTACATTTTTGATAGATGAAGCTGGGATGGTGCGCTTTATTATTGAGAAGCCAGATACCAAGGATCACACCAAAGAAATTTTAGCGATTAGCGGTTGGTAAAAACCAACTTTCATCATATTATTACACCCTATTTCATTTTGGTTTTGGAGTGTTTTTATTTGTAGCCTATTTTAATGGGTAATTAAAATGCATATATAGATATTATAAAATGATTGTTTTATTATGAATATTCAATTTGATAAATATTTTCTTGTACTTCAAAATATTGCCACAAGGTATTATTTGCTTGGTGGGCTTGTGTTTTTATTATTTTATGTTGTATTAAAAAATAAAATAGTTCATAAAAAAATACAATTATTGTTTCCTAAAAACACCGATTATTTAAGGGAAATTGGGTACAGTACTTTCACGATGTTATTGTTTGCATTCATTCCAGTATTTTTTATTTTCAATCCCGCTGTTAAACCATACACCACTTTATTTCAAAATATAACTGATTATGGTTGGGTGTATTACTTCGCAGCATTTCCAATTATGTTTGTGATCCACGACACCTATTTTTACTGGACACATCGTATTATGCATCATAAAAGTTTGTTCAATGTAATGCATTTGGTACATCATAAATCAACCAACCCATCTCCTTGGGCCGCCTATGCATTTCATCCTTTGGAAGCAATTATTGAGGTTGGAATTTTTGTTGTGTTTTTATTTACGATTCCAGTGCATAGGTCTCATATACTTATCTTTTTCCTTTTATCCATTATATATAATATATATGGTCATTTAGGTTGGGAATTATATCCAAAAGGGTTTAGTAAAAACTGGTTTGGTAAGTGGATCAACACTTCCGTAAACCATAACCAACACCATAAATACTTTAAAGGTAATTATGGCTTGTACTTTTTATTCTGGGATCGCATCATGGGCACCATTCGCCCCGATTATGATGAAGCCTTTGAAGAAGTAAAAAGCAGATAATTGCGCATTTTTTCTCTAATGGAGGTCGCAATCTGTGTCCTCTATTAGATTACTTCGCTAGAACATACACCGCCCAGCTCATGAAATAGGCTAGGCCGGTCATCATAAAAAATTGGATGGTGGGCCATTTCCAGGATTGCGTTTCCCGCTTTACCACAGCAAGTGTACTCATGCATTGCATGGCCAATACATAAAATATCATAAGAGATAAAGCAGCTGCAAAGCTATATACCTTGGTGCCATCAGGTCGCTCTGCTGCTTTTAGTTTATCACGTAAGGAACTATTATCCGATTCTTCTACACTGTATAAAGTTGCCATGGTGCCTACAAATACTTCACGCGCCGCAAAGGAAGTGATCAGTGCGATGCCTATTTTCCAATCAAATCCCAATGGGGCAATGAGGGGTTCAATTTGCTTACCCATAATACCAGCGTAGGAATTTTCTAATTTTTCAGTATTGTATTCGCGATCAAATTGCTTTTGTTGCAATTCATTCATCTTTGATGCACCATTATTGCTTGAAATTTGTTGTGCATATTTCTCGTTGACTAATTTCATTTTTTCAGCAGGCCCGTAACTACTTAAAAACCACAACAACAAACTAATAATGATAATTACCTTTCCCGCATCTCGAACGAAGATGGTTGCTTTTTGGATCATGGTCGTGCCTACATTTTTCCAACGTGGCGCGCGGTAAACTGGTAGTTCTAATATAAAATAACTCTTCTCTTTAATTTTAATAAACCACTTTAAAACCATACTAGCAAGTAATGCCATTACGATGCCCATGACATATAATCCCATCATCACTAATCCTTGCAAGCTTAAAAATCCAAAATATATTTTATCGTCAATCACCAATGAAATTAAAATAGTGTATACCGGTAACCTTGCACTGCAACTCATAAAAGGCGTGACCATGATGGTCAGTAATCTTTCCTTTTTATTTTCAATGTTGCGCGCACTCATTATGGCAGGTACCGCACAGGCAAATCCACTGATCATGGGCATTACACTTTTTCCATTGAGTCCCACTTTGCGCATGAGTTTGTCACTTAAAAAACTAATACGCGCCATATAGCCTGTATCTTCTAACAAAGTAATCAAACCAAATAAGATCATGATTTGAGGTACAAATATCACAATGCCGCCAATACCTGCAACTAAACCATTCACGAGTAAATCCTCCCACCAAACATTGGGTAGTACTGCGTTTAAATAAGTGGTAACATTGGTGAATATCCACTCAATTCCATCCATTGGAAATTTAGCCATCCAAAAAACGGATTGAAATAAAATGAATAAAACCGAAAATAATATGGCATAGCCGCCCACACGGTGTAAAAATATATTATCTAATTTTTCTGATCTTTTCTTTTTTGCAGTCGGGTCGGGCTCCACTACGCGATTTTTCATAATCTCTTGAATATGTCCGTAGCGTTGTAAAATTTCCTGTGCCTGCGTTTTTGTATGATTAAAATTGTGATCAATTTCAATCTGCTCAATGGTTTGCTGCATTTCCTCCTCTAATGGAAATGCTTCATGATGCATCAAATAATGTAACGCAGCGTAATCACTATGTGTAGGATATAATTTTTTAAAATCAACAATGGCTTCTGGCGCTAATGCTTTATTGTCAATAAAACTTTCAACATTTTTAGCACGCGGCGTTTGAATGATGGTATTTAATGCAGCCTTTAATTCTTGTAAACCTTTATTTTTTCTTGCATCAACTGCAACCACTGGAATGCCTAAATCTTCTTGTAATCCTGCAATATCTATTTTAATTCCTTTTTTTGCAGCAAGGTCATTCATGGTAAGCGCCAATACCACCGGAAGTTTTAAATCTATTATTTGACTACAAAAAAGTAGGTTTCTTTTTAAATTACTGGCATCTGCAATTAATAGTATAACATCTGTTTTCACCTCTTCGTCAACACCCATCAATACTTTATAAGCAACCCATTCATCTTCTCTTTTAGGGTAAAAACTATAAGTGCCTGGTAAATCAATTAAGGTGGTAGGCTGATTGCCGATAACTATATCCCCTGTTTTCTTATCTACGGTGACACCGGGGAAATTACCCACTTTTTGGTGCAGGCCAGTAAGTGCATTAAATAGGGAGCTTTTCCCCGAATTGGGGTTCCCTACAAGTGCGATATGTAAACTGGCTTTCATGAGGTGGCAAAGCTAACTTTTAACATTGGGTATAGCTTACGAAATAGGAAATTGAGAACTGAGCTAAAAATGATTAAAATCATAAGTTTCCACCTTGGCTTTACCCCAGTTGGGTTTATAATCAAATCCCTACATCATCCCTTACTTTTCTTGTTAGGTATTTGATAATTACCTTCTATTTCCTAGCTGCTTTACTTATTTTTGTTACACAAACAGATATTATGCGTAAAATACTAGGGTTGGTTTTAATATTGTTGCCTTTCATTGGGATGGCCCAAAAATTAACAAAGGCTGATAAAGTCCTTATTCAAAATGTACAAAATCATATCAAGTATTTAGCGAGTGATGAACTTGAAGGTCGTCGTGCAGGTTCGGTAGGAGAGCAAAAAGCGGTGAACTATATCGTTGCACAATATCAGGCCTTGGGTATACAACCCATGGGTGTGGATGGCTATATCCAAGCATTCCCAATAGATGAAGGCAAGCGTTTAACATCGGGTTCATTTTTAAATATCAATGGTGAAGCACTTGTGTATGATAAAGAATTTATTCCATTGTCCAATAGTGGATCAGGAAAGTTTAATTCAAATGCGGCAATTACTTTAAATGAATCTAAGCAAGTTTGGTTTAAGGATTTAAATGAAGTATTAGATGCAGCGGTGACCAACCCACATTTTGATTTGAATCAGTGGATCATTGATTTTACAAAGGAAGTTAAAGCAAAAGGAGCTAGCGCTTTATTTTTATATAACAAAGGAACTTTTGTTGACAATATTCAATTTAATAAATTTGATACTGCTGCTTCTTTGTCTATCCCAGTAGTGTATTTTACAAGAAATGGTTGGTTGAAACATTTCAATGATGACATTGATACTTATAAAATTAATGCGAATATTGAATTTGAACATGCAACTCGAACTGCACATAATGTGGCAGCTTTTATTGATAACCAAGCAGCAAATACGGTTGTTATAGGCGCACATTTGGATCACTTAGGTTACAATGAAGATCGCAATGCATTAGATATTAATAATGCAATTCGTAATGGTGCAGATGATAATGCAAGTGGTACTAGTGCGATTATTGAATTGGCTAAATTATTAAAGAAAAAATCACCTAAAAATAATAACTATTTAATCCTACATTTTTCGGGTGAGGAACTAGGATTATTTGGAAGTAAGTATTGGTTAGAACATCCAACGTATAAAGGCAATTTAAATTACATGATTAATTTAGATATGGTAGGCAGGTATGATACCGCACGTAAATTAACAGTGGGCGGGTATGGTACTTCAACAAAATGGGCTGAGGTATTGGCTAAAACACCGACTAGTTTATTAACGTATTATGATAGTGCTGGCGCGGGTCCTAGCGATCATGCGAGTTTTTATCGCAAGGATTTGCCTGTGTTATTTATGTTTACCGGCAGCCATAGTGATTATCACAAAGCCACCGATGATGGGGATAAAATTAATTATGCAGGAGAAGCAACCATCATTCAATATGTACATAACATTATTAAAAATACAGATGCTGTTGGTAAACTTGATTTTTTAAAAACGCGTGAAACTTCCATGGGTAAAAGCAATAAGTTCACGGTGAGTTTAGGGGTGATGCCTGACTATGCATATACAGGTACAGGCGTTCGTATCGAAGGTGCAACGCCAGGAAAATTAGCGGAGCGTTTGGGATTAAAGGGAGGAGATATATTAGTACAGTTGGGTGACTATAAGTTAGTAGATGTGATGAGTTATATGACAGCGCTTTCAAAATTTAAAAAAGGAGATAAAACAACACTTATATTTAAGAGAGGTGCAGATGAAGTGAAATTAGATATCGAGTTTTAACAAAGAAAATTGCTTTGATAATTAGCAACAGTTATATAAATTTATAAAGTGAGCGGTAAATTAATTTTAGATCAGGACGCAATTAACGAAAATGATTTCGAGGGTTCTCGCATCTTAGGTATTTCTGCGCCTATCAAAAATTATCAATTCTGTATTTTATTAAATCAATACATGGGTTTTGAATTCAGGTTTAATCCTGATCATGAAATTGCTTTAAAAAGAAAAAATAGAACCTACTATTTTTCCATGTATGAAGGAACTGAACCTACTACTTCCATTCAGCATTTTGTTTATCATAACCAATTTGATGGCGAATATTTATTGCCCGAATTGAAACACATGGATTTTATATGGTGGATCAGAGGTGAGTGGATTGAGGACGAAAAAGTAAATGATATTTTACAAACGGTGCGCGACATCAAAGGCGTTCAAATGGTCGCCGAGCTCACGCCTGATCAAATCAAAAACAAAGGTCATTTGATTTTTGAATAAGTGATAGCAATAAAACAAACGCCGAAAAGTCCTCGTTGATGCTAGTCCTTGTGGATATAAATTCTTTTATCCATTGCTGCACTGCAGGTACCAATAGGCTCGGTATATTGAATGCCTAACTCTTTTAAAATTGTTTGTACTTTCTGTAATGCATCCGGGGCTACTGCTATTAGTAAACCGCCATTGGTTTGTGGATCGGGCAATAATTTGGTCGCTTCTTCCTCGTCAATGCCAGCACCGAAAACTACGTCTGCGCTGCATGAACTCCAATTACGCGCTGTGGCACCAGGAATTGTTTTTTGTGCGATATAAGTTCGAACTGCTGGTATAATTGGAATTTGATTATAATGTATGGTGGCAGATAAATTACTTCCTTCCATCATCTCTGTTAAATGTCCTAATAATCCAAAACCGGTTACATCGGTCATCGCATGTACTTCTTTTATTTTTCCCAATGCTTCACCTGCTTTGTTAATCGTAGTTAACTGTTTTACTAAAAAATTCAAATCTTCTTCCGACAGTAAACCTCTTTTTTGCGCAGTTGCCATGATGCCCACCCCTAATGGCTTGGTCAATATTAATACATCACCAGGTTGTGCCGTATCGTTTCTTTTTAAATTTTCAATGTCAATAATACCATTTACGACCAAACCGAAAATTGGATCTTGGTTATCAATACTATGTCCCCCTGCTATTACAATACCTGCATCAGCACAGGTTTTGCGTGCCCCTTCCATTACTTTTGCTGCTTCGCTTGCAGGAAGTGAAGCCAGTGGCCAACCCAATACCGCCAAAGCTAATATCGGTTTCCCACCCATCGCATATACATCGCTAATCGCATTGGCTGCTGCAATTTGTCCAAATGAAAATGCATCATCTACAATCGGCATAAAAAAATCGGTGGTACTAATCACTGCAGTTTTTTCATTTATTTGATACACCGCTGCATCATCTCTACTGTCATTCCCCACTAATAATTGCGGCACATTACTTTTTGCACCCACATTATGTGCGGCTAAAATTTCAGAAAGTATCGCTGGTGAAATTTTACAACCACATCCACCACCTTTTGAGTATTGCGTTAATTTATATTCCATTGTGTTTTTCTTTATTCGCTTTTTATTTTAATTAGTTGTAATTCCATTTTTTGCAAAGTCAATGCTTCTCCTTCGGTTAACCATAAATTTAAGGAGGCACTTAATGCCTCCGCTAATTTTTTTTGCATTGCCTTTATATCACAATCCTTCCCGGTAATTTGTTTTAAGGAAACTGGGTTTCCGGCCTCATTTGAAAAATGAGTTTGGTTGATATTCAATCCAATACCAATAACTGTCCAATTCCAATCGGTCCCCCGCACTATGTTTTCAATCAAAATACCCCCTGCCTTTCTGTCACGCCAATAGATATCATTGGGCTTTTTGATTTTGGTCTCCTCCCCAGCAAATTCCATAAAAAAAGCCTGCACCCCCAGGGCCACTGCTGCCGAAAGACCCAACTGCTCAGTTGGAACCCAATTTTTACCCTGTTTTAGTGCATTTAACTCCAAAATATAGGTGCAAAGTAGGTTTTCGCCCCGATGACTCTCCCAAATTCGACCATGTTGCCCCTTCCCACTGGTCTGAAAATCAGTTTGGTACACACTGCCAGATAAGGCCTTTTGGGCATGAATCTGCTCCATGGCATACATATTGGTACTATCAATTTCAGACAGTTCTATAAGCGGCTCTCCTAATGTGATAATTGGTGTGGCAGGTGACAAAGAATTGTTATTTTTGTAAAGTTAGCATAGAATAATATTTAATTTATTAATCTTTAGACTAATAAAGCAATAACAAATAAATAAAAAGCATCATTTGGAACATCTTACTGCATTGAAAAATCGACCAAAATCGTCGACACCTCAAATTACGCGCAACGCTAAAATATTCAAAACAATTATTAAAGCAATTCAGGATAAAAAAGGGGAAAATATTATCAGCATGGATTTAAGAAAAATTCATGAATCGTCGACTGATTTTTTTATCATTTGTGAAGCAAATAACACTACACAATTAAAAGCAATCGCTGATAATGTGGAATATGAAGTGAAAACAAATTGTTCTGAATGGGCATACAAAAGTGAGGGTAAAACAGCGGCACAATGGTTGCTTATTGATTACATTAATATCGTTGTTCATATTATGCATCCCGAGTCCAGAAATTTTTATCGTTTAGAGGAAATGTGGAGTGACGCGGATACAAAAATGCATGATTTGTAAACTATTTTAATATTAGCGTTGTTATTATAAAAACAAAATTTTGCTCCTACTGAAATTAATGTGATTTCATTAGGGGCGTTCGAAAAAATAAATATCGATTATGATTCCTGATAATAAAAAAAAGAAAGGTTCGCCGTTGGGTGATGGTCCTAAGTTGCCTAAGTTCAATATATATTGGATTTATGGTTTAATTGCGATCTCTTTATTGTCTGCACGTTTTTTCCAAATGGCGCCTGAAATTCGTCTTACGACTGAACAGGAATTTAAGCAAGTCATGCTATCCAATGGAGATGTGGAGCGTATTGATTTGGTCCAAAACAAGGAGCTGGTTCGTGTTTATATCAAACCAGATAGTATTGGGAAGGATTTTTATGTACAAAAGTTAAAAACAAAAATTGACAAAGCAAAAGTAAAGGGGGTTCCATTATTTGAGTTTAGTGTTACGGATTGGAATAGCTTCAACGAACGCTTACAAAAATTTTATGAGCAAAAAGGAATTACTGAAGTTCCTCAAAATACAGTGAAGGAAGGAGAGTGGTTTGGCCCAATTGCAAATACCATTTTTTCATTTGTATTAATTATCGTGGTTTGGGTTTTATTGATGCGCAAGATGGGCGGCGGCGGCGGAAGTGGCGGTGGCCCAGGTGGAATTTTTAATGTAGGAAAATCTAAAGCGACCTTATTTGAAAAAGGTGGCACTAAAGTGAATATTACTTTTGCAGATGTTGCAGGTCTGGAGGAAGCAAAGGAAGAAGTAATGGAGATTGTTGACTTTTTAAAACAACCTAAAAAATATACAGCACTTGGTGGTAAAATTCCTAAAGGTGCGTTATTAATTGGTCCTCCAGGTACTGGTAAAACTTTATTAGCAAAAGCGATGGCGGGTGAAGCGCAAGTGCCTTTCTTTAGTTTAAGTGGTTCCGACTTTGTGGAGATGTTTGTGGGTGTGGGTGCAAGTAGAGTGCGTGATTTATTTAAGCAAGCGCGTGAAAAAGCGCCTTGTATTATTTTCATAGATGAGATTGATGCGATTGGTCGTGCGCGTGGCAAAAATGCCATGATGAGTAATGACGAACGTGAAAATACATTGAACCAATTACTAGTGGAGATGGATGGCTTTGGTGGAGATACAGGCATTATAATTTTAGCTGCGACGAACCGTCCTGATGTATTGGATAGTGCTTTATTAAGACCAGGTCGTTTTGATCGTCAAATATCCATTGATCGTCCTGATGTTAAAGGTCGTGAGGAAATATTTAAAGTGCATTTAGGTCCCATTAAAGTTTCTGAAAATTTAGACGTACATAAATTAGCGGAACAAACACCAGGGTTTGCGGGTGCTGATATTGCCAATGTGTGTAATGAAGCAGCACTGATTGCAGCAAGAAAAGGAAAGACAGGTGTGGAGATGAAAGATTTTCAAGATGCCATTGATAGAGTAATCGGCGGACTTGAAAAAAAGAATAAAATTATTTCTAAGGAAGAAAAAGAAGTCATTGCTTATCATGAAGCAGGTCATGCAATATGTGGTTGGTTTTTAGAGCATGCGTATCCTTTATTAAAAGTAACGATTGTGCCTCGTGGTACTGCTGCTTTAGGTTATGCGCAATACACACCAAAGGAACAATACTTATATACGATTGAGCAATTAACGGATCAAATGTGTATGACTTTAGGTGGTCGTGCTGCAGAACAAATTTTCTTTGGTCGCATCTCTACTGGCGCATCTAATGACTTACAACAAATCACCAAGATGGCTTATTCGATGGTGACTACTTATGGTATGAATGATAAAATTGGTAATGTGAGTTTTTATGATCCATCTCAAGAAAATACTTTCCAAAAACCTTTTAGCGAAGAAACGGGGAAAATTATTGATGAGGAAGTGCGTAAGATGATTGATGCTGCTTATCAAAGAACATTAGAATTGTTAACTGCTAAAAAAGAGCAAGTAGAAAAATTAGCAAAAGAATTATTAGACAAAGAAGTTTTACATAAAAGTGATGTGGAGGAGTTAATAGGTATGCGTCCTTTTGAAGAAAAGAAAATTTTAGAAGATGCAGCAGCTAATGAAAAAAATGTATCTGAAGTTGCAGAAACTTCAGATATACAAGTTAATACTGATTCAACCGAAACAGTACATGAAAATTCAAATGAATTAAATCAACCGAATTCAACCGAATCACAAACAAATAATTCTGATATCATTTCATAAGTTCTGAATTGAATACAATGGAATCACAAGGCGCAAGAAGTAAAATATTACAGAAAATTAAACAGGCCCTAAAGGATCCTGTACCTGTTCCTTTCCCAGACCAAGTGTCGGAAACACCTATATTTTATCCGACGGATCAGGAATTGACGATTGAATTTGCGCAAAAATTTACCGAGTTATTAGGTAAGTTTGTATACTGTGCCGATGAAGCTGAATTGGTCAGTCAATTGAGTGGATTAATTAAAGCCAACCAATGGGAAAAAATTTATTCCATTGAAGAAGGTTGGTTAGATGATATGAAAGAATACCATTTCGACCCAGTGAATACAGATGATTTAGCAGGCTGCGATGCTGCTATTACTTTATGTGATCATTTAATTGCGAGAACTGGAACAATAGTATTAAGTAGTCAGCAATTAAGCGGCCGTACCACAAGTGTATATGCGCCTATTCATATTTGTATTGCTTACACGCATCAATTGTTATTTGATGTTTCAGATAGCTTGGCGCAGTTTAAAAAAGAAGCGGATGTAATACCAAGTATGATTAGTTATGCTACTGGGCCGAGTCGTACTGCAGATATTGAAAAAACTTTGGTCGTGGGGGTGCATGGTCCTAAAGAAGTGTATTGTTTTTTGGTTGATAAGTTAGTGGATTAGGCAATTCATATTATAAAAATTGGTTTCTAAAGCCCAGTTACATGGAATTAGCACACGGTAAAAAAATATACTTCCTTTCTGATTTCCATTTGGGAGCACCGAATGCTATCGCTAGCCGTGAAAGAGAGCAACAGTTGGTACAATTTCTAAAACAGGCAAAATCGGATGCAGCCGCTATTTTTATTGTTGGAGATATTTTTGATTTTTGGTTTGAATACAAAACTGTCGTACTGAAGGGCTTTGTTCGGTTATTAGGGTGCTTGGCTGAAATTAACGACGCCGGAATTCCCCTGCATATTTTTACTGGTAATCATGATTTATGGATGCGTGATTATTTGACGGAGGAGTTAAATGCCAAAGTATATTTTGAGCCTAAGCAATTTGAATTTGCTGGCAAACAATTTTTCATTGGTCATGGTGATGGCTTGGGGCCAGGTGATGAAGGGTATAAGTTTATTAAAAAAATATTTACCAATCCAGTTTGTCAATGGTTGTTTGGTTGGTTACACCCTGATTTGGGTATTCAATTAGCCAATTATTTTAGTAGAAAGAGTAGGGCTAAAACAGGAAGTGGTGATGAGCAGTTTTTAGGAGAGGATAAGGAGTGGCTAATTGTTTATACCAAACAAAAAGCCAAGGAGATGGATGTTGACTATTTTATTTTTGGACATCGACATTATGCGATTGATTTTAAAATAAATGAAACAACAAGGTATATTAATTTAGGGGATTGGATTCGACTATATACCTATGGTGTTTTTGACGGAACTACGATGCAATTGTTGGGGTGGAAAAAATTATAATTAATTCAATATTATGCAAATAGATCAAGAATTTTTAAGCAATCCAATTCGCAGCTATCTATATATATTGGCTATTTTGATTGGTACTTTTATTTTTAAAAGATTCATCTCCCGTTTTTTTGCAAGTTTAATTTATACCTGGGTTGATAAAAAAAACCATTCTGATTTACGCAAAAGTCATGTACATCGTTTGGTGGTTCCCATCGAACAATTTTTACTTTTTTTAGTAGCGGTGGTTGCATTGTATGAATTAAAATTTCCTGTATTATGGGATGTGCATTTATTTAAAGTGAGCTTGCAACAGGCGATAGATTCTATTGTAAAATTATTGTTCATTATTTTATTAATTAGGGTGTTTATTCGAACGCTTGAATTTGTAGCAATTATATTGGAGGAAAAGTCAAAATTAACCAAGTCCCTTTCGGATGATCAGTTGGTTTTATTTTTTCGCGACTTTTTTAAAGTTATTTTATACATCATTGGTGCCTTATTAATTTTGCGTTATGTGTTCAATGAAAATATAGGAAATTTGGTGACCAGCTTAAGTATCGTGGGTGCGGCCGTAGCCTTATCTATGCGCGAAAGTTTGGAAAATATCATCTCTTCCTTTATTATATTTTTTGATAAACCTTTTTCAATTGGAGACTTAGTGAAAGTGAATAATTTCACTGGCACTATTGAAAAAATTGGATTAAGAAGTACGCGAATTCGCACGCAGGACAAAACATATATTACGGTTCCTAACAAGCAAATGGTGGATACCATTGTTGATAATATTAGTTGCAGAACAGAGCGAAAAATAGAAATGGATTTGCAAATAAGTGTCATAACTTCTGCAGAAGCCTTAACAAATTTTGTTTCTTTTATGCGTTCCGAAATTGAAAAACACCATCCAATTATTAGTAGTTCGGTTTTTTTGTCAGACGCAGGCAAGCAATTTCACACCATCCATATAGAATGCTTTATTTCAATAGCCACTGATTTAAATGTTTTTCAGCAATTGCGTGAAACTTTAAATTTGAAAGCGGTGGCCTATGCCAATGCACATCAAATTAGTTTTTCAGAAAAAGTGTAGTTATAAATGCGATTAGCATTTTCGTAAAGTGGAATAAGGAATTTATAATTGTAGGTAATTACAAATTTTCTTTTAATGTAAT
Organism: Bacteroidota bacterium; assembly: GCA_005800655.1. Lineage (GTDB taxonomy): Bacteria > Bacteroidota > Bacteroidia > Chitinophagales > Chitinophagaceae > Sediminibacterium. The sequence goes on along the minus strand of SYEV01000027.1, from coordinate 9,444 downwards.
TAAGAAACTTTTTAGATTTTTTAAGCTATTTAAAACAGCAATGTTTTTTTCCGCCTTTTCCTTATTATTTTTTAAGTAAGTTTTCGCACCATCAATGGAATATTTTTTTTCACGAAGTAGAAAATGAATTTGTTTTAATAATTCAATATCCTGCACGCGAAATAGGCGGTCTCCTTTTCGTGTTTTGCGCGGTTGAATTTGTTTGAATTCTTTTTCCCAATATCTAATTAAGGAAGTATTTACATTAAACCAATGGGCCACTTCGCCAATAGGGTAGTATAATTTTTTTTCCAATATCTCCGCCGAGGGGATGTTTACTTTTCCCATCTCTGCATCCATAGAGGCAAATGATTTGCGACCTCTTTTTTGAATAGTTGCACTTGTATTTAAATGTTGTGCCGATCTTGATACAAGTGGTAAGTCATCTTCAGCTACTTGATTTACAATGGGTGCCGCATATGATGTTACGGGTGCCGGCTTTATAATTGGCTTTGCCTGCTTGTTTGATTTAATGGACTTGGGTACTGCAATATGAACATGGCTGCTCATATCATTTCCAAATAAGTCCAATTGCTGTAAATCTCTTGCCATAGCTCAAAGTTAGGATTCTATTTAATTGAACTAGTCCTTATAAATGATTGGTGGATAAATTGTTAAGTAATCTGTACTTTTGTATATGCGCATGTTTATCCTTACTGAATCAGATTTTGACATTCCTGCACTAGTTATTTATCAAAAAATAGTAGATATAATTATTGCCGGAAACGCTTCAGCGCAATTGCATTTTTATATTGTTGGAGACCAAATCCCGCCCCATTTTCAGGAAGCATATACGGCCAACGAAAGTAATGTAACCATCATTAAAACTAGGGAGGCACAACAATTGGTTAGTCAAGTAACCAATGCCATAGTTTTGCATTTTGGTGCTAGCTTAAAAGGAAGTGCCTCTTTTCCGCAATATTTCATTCCTTTAACTTACCCCAATATTGATAAAACGAGCTCCATTTTTAATAATATCCGCCAACAACAGCAATTCAAAAAGTATGTAAAAAAGGCGGCTGGTGTATTTTATATGAACCAATGGGCGGAAGCTGCTTTTAAAAACAAGTATAAAAAAGAAATTTCAAGCTTTCAACATACTGTATTACCTGCAGCTATTCTTCCCGAATACGATTGGCTTATTTTATCTGAAACGAAATCAGATTTGACACAGGGTTCAAATTATTTTTTATGTTTTATACAGCCATCTAATTTCGTTGCTACTTTAAAAGAGTTTTCCCATTTTAAAAAATGGCAACAAACAACCATGGCGATGGTTTTTGTTTTTGATACGTATAAGCAATGTGCTATAGCGCATGATTTATTAAAAGGCTATAAATATAAAGAGTCCATTTTTATTAAATGCATTCATGAAGTAAAGATGGAGTGGATTGCCGCATCCTATGCTATTTTTTGGGGGCATATTAATTTTAATAAAACGAGTTGGATACAATGGGGCATTCATTATGATGTGCCTCATTTAATAGATGAAAAAAATAATATCCCTGAATCTTGGTTAAGGGCAGGTGAAGTATTTTCATTTGATATATCCCAGTCTTTGTCGGATCATTTTAAATTATATTATAGGGATGAAGTATATCGCCAAGCGCGTGCCAATATGGGTACAGAGTGGCTGTCTAATTTAGAAATGATTGCCCCAGCGAATGGGAGTGTTAAAATTCCAGCTGACTTAAAAGCTTAGGGTGTATCTTATGTAATAAAATAGTATTTTTGCGTTACAAAATTACATTATGCATCAATCTACTATTAATGTTCTGATAGATTTAGACGAAAAAAAAATTCCACAAAATATTAAGTGGTCTGCTTCCGATAGCACTGCCAATGAAACACAAGAAGCCAGAGCAATGATGCTTACGTTGTGGGATCCAACCGATAAAACTGCTTTGCGTATTGATTTATGGACGAAGGATATGATGGTGGATGAAATGGCCGATTTTTTTTACCAGAACTTAATGGGTATGGGTGAAACCTATTTAAGAGCAACACAGGATCAAGCAATGGCCAATGATTTTAAAGAATTTGCGTATTCGTTTTATAAAAAATTTAGTGCAAGTCAAATAGCAGAAAACAAATAAATAATCATGTTATGAGTTTAGAAACTGAAGTAATGTCCTTGATGAAGGACGCAATGAAAAATAAAGATGAAGCGATGCTAAGAGGCTTAAGAGCCATTAAAGCGGAAATAATTAAAGCAAAAACTGATCCCGGTGCCAATGGTGAAATTTCCACTGACACCGAATTAAAGTTGTTGCAAAAATTAGTAAAGCAACGTAAGGACTCATTGGCTATTTATGAACAACAAAGTAGACCAGATTTGGCAGTGAAAGAGTCAGAAGAAATTGCCATTATTGAAAAGTTTTTACCTGCACAAATGAGTGAAGAGGCTGTAAAAGCAGCTGTGCAAGCTATTATTAGTGAAGTGGGTGCATCAGGTCCGCAGGATTTGGGTAAGGTAATGGGTCTAGCAACAAAACAACTTGCGGGGCAAGCAGATGGCAAAGTAATTTCAGCGATTGCCAAATCACTTCTTACAGCTTAATACATGTGGTTAGATATTTTAACAGGTACCTTACTTATAGTTGCAATTTTGCAAGGTTTACGCAATGGATTCATCAAAGCCCTGCTTTCCTTTTTTTCCTTCTTCATTGGACTAATCGTAGCCTATCAACTAGCAGGTTGGGTTGCGAGACAACTAAAAGAATATACAAAAATTGAAAGCCATTGGTTGCCTTTCATTTCTTTTATCATTGTTTTGTTAGCGGTGTTATTTTTAATCAGATGGGTTTCTGGTTTATTGCAGCAAACCGCTGAGGTTTTAATGTTAGGTTGGTTGAATAAATTATTGGGCATTGTACTATATGGCTTTATTTATTTTACTATTTGGAGCGCCTTGGTCTATTTTTTACAAATTTTAGGGGTACTGGAAGCGGTTAAAATGAAAGATGCCTATACTTATTCTTATTTACAAAAATGGTGGCCTTATTGTATGGATAAAATGAGTCAGTCGCTGCCCTTTATTAAAACGACGATTGCTACTTTTTCAAATCCATTTAAATAAGTGCGCACTAACTGATTGACAGTTACCCACTTTATCATTATTTGCACACTTTTTAGACGTTATGATTTCGTTAAATTTTACATTGTCAAAGCAGGGTATAATTGCCCATTTTTGATATTATTTACAATGATTTAAGTATCTTTAACCGAATGGCAAAATGGTAAATTAACTATTTATTTAGTGTAGATTATTTATCGTTTCAATTTTATTTATGATGGAATACGAAATACAAAAAGACGGAAAATTTAATTACCTAGAAGTTGGCGAAGGGGAGACCCTGATGCTTTTGCATGGTCTTTTTGGCGCCCTAAGTAATTTTTCTGGTTTAATTGAAAAATTCAGACATTCACATAAAGTGGTGGTTCCAATAATGCCATTATTTGAGATGGATTTATTACATACTTCTGTCACTGGTTTGGCAAAATATGTGGAACAATTCATTGAAACAAGGGGGTATCAAAATATTCATTTGTTAGGCAATTCACTGGGAGGCCATGTAGGATTAGTATATATTTTGAAACATCCTGAAAAAATTAAATCACTTATTTTAACTGGCAGTAGTGGATTGTATGAAAACGCAATGGGCGATACCTATCCTAAACGTGGCGATTATGAGTATATTAAAAATAAAACAGCCCAAACGTTTTATGACCCTAATGTAGCCACAAAGGAATTGGTAGATGAGGTTTTTGAAATTACGCGTAATCGCTTAAAAGTAATTAAAGTACTTGCCTTGGCGAAAAGTGCTATTCGAAATAATTTAGGCACAGAGTTAAACGAAATAAAACAACCTACTTTATTAATTTGGGGTAAAAACGATTGTGTGACACCACCAATGGTGGGCGAGGAGTTTAATAAATTAATTCCAAATAGTCAGTTGCACTTTATTGATAAATGTGGTCACGCACCTATGATGGAAGTGCCAGAGGAATTCAATACAATTTTAGAAAAGTTTTTAAAAGAACTACCTAAATAAATCGCAATGTTAGCTTCCTCCATCGCTATATCCAGTTTCCCTTTGCTTCATTTTGAAGATAAAGCCTCCTTTGCATTACAATGTATGGAGGATTATGATATACAGCATCTGCCATTAGTCAAGGAGGAGTATTTTGTTGGGTTGGTTAATAAAGAGGATGTTTTAAATCTTGATAATGATCAAACATTAATTCATTTGGCCGACCAACTTACGCGGGTTGGAATTTTAGGCTCCATGCATTTCACTGTTGCCTTGAATTTATTTTCAAAAAATGAGTTGTCTCTATTGCCAGTGTTAAATGAGCAACAGGAATGCACTGGGGTGATACTTCAGAAAAACTTAAATGATTTATTGGCTAAATTTTTAGGCGTAGATAATCCAGGTGCCATTATTGTGGTTTCGGTGTCGCCTTATCAATATTCACTAGCCGAATTAAGCCGTCTCGTTGAAACCAATAATGCGCAAATATCACAGTTAAATACCAACTTTGACGAGGCAACTGGGGCACTTATTATTACTATAAAATTAAATAAGGAAGAAGCGGATGTAATTATAGCCACACTGCAAAGATACAATTATCAAATACTTCATTATTTTGGTAACACCATTATACATAATGATATTGAAGATCACTACCACCATTTAATGAACTATTTAGATGTTTAATTCTCTTAGGTTTTTATTTCTTTTTTTATTTTCTATCATTTGCATTTCTACTAATTTGAATGCACAAGTCCGTATTAACAAAATACAGGTGGAGGGAAATAATCGAACAAAAAATTATATATTATTACGTGAGTTACCTTATCATGTTGGGGATCAAATTAGTAAAGATTCATTAACAGTTTTAAATACCTTATCGCAACAGCAACTCTTTAATACTTCTTTGTTTTTATTTGTAAAAGTAACGCCTGTCTATCCATTAATCAATGATAGCAGTATTGTTGACATACAAATACAAGTAAAAGAAAGATGGTATTTTATACCCAAACCCTATTTTAAGTGGATAGATCGTAATTTTAATCAATGGTGGAATGAGCAAAACCGAAGTTTGGACCGGGTTAATTATGGGATCACATTTAGTCAAAAAAATGCAACTGGTAATAATGACCAATTGGTGCTTGGTTTTATTCGTGGGTACACACAGCAAAATATTATACGATACCAATTACCATTTTTTGATAAAAAATTGAAATATGGTATTGGAGGAGGTTGGCAAAATTATAATCAAAAAGAAATTAATTATACGACCGAAAAAGACAGACAAGTTTTTGCGAAAACAAATGATGTCATTCGAAAAGGCTACCGTGCCAATGTAAACTTAACGTATCGTCCAAATTTATTTGAGCGACATTCATTACTGTTAGGTTATGGTAAAGAGGAACTTTCTGACTCTGGATTTTTAATACAGCCCAATTTTTTAGCAAGTCATAAAAAAGTAATGACTTATGGAGACGTCACTTTAGGGTATACCAAAATTGCATTTGATTATAATGCGTATCCCACCAATGGTGCTGGAACTGAATTGGTTTTATTTCAACGTTTTTCCAAAGGAGCACCATTCACTTCTATACAGTTTAGAAAATTAAAAGCGCATTCGTTTTCGAAACAAAATTTTATTTTCATTGAATCAAATACACAAGTGAAATTTTTACCCAATGATAACTATTTAGATCGTCGTTTAATGGGCTATGGCAATTTACAAATGAATGGCTTAGAATATTATGTAGTTGATGGAAATGCGGCGACCATCTTGAAAACCGCCTTTCATCATTCCTTAGGGAGTATCACAGTTAAAAATCCATTAACACAGAAGTTTTTACCTGAAGTGAAGTATGATTTTTGGATACGTGTTTTTAGCAATGTAGGATATGTATATAGTGAGCGTCCATCAAATACCAATAAACTATCAAATACCTTAATTCGGACAGCTGGTATTGGTTTGGATGTGATCAGTATCTATGATTTTGTGTTAAAAATTGACTATAGTGTGAATCAGCTTGGAGACAAAGGAGTATATTTACACGGCGGAATAAATTTTTAATTTAGATGAAAGTAGCAATATATAGTAGGGGGTTTGACTTGGATCAGCGACAATCTTTAAATGCATTGTTGTTGGAATTGCACAAGCATGATGTTGCCATTTGTATTTTTCATGACTTATTACAAAAATTTGAACTTTGTGCCCCTGTTGGGAAGGAACCCTATATTCCTTTTACATCCGCTTATGATTTACCTGAAAATATTGATTGTTTAATTAGCTTGGGCGGCGATGGCACAGTGTTAGACTCCGTTACATTAGTGGGAGATTCTAATATACCTATTTTAGGCATTAACTATGGCCGATTGGGTTTTTTAGCTTCTATTTCAAAAGACGAATTAACATTAATGGTGGATGCTCTTATGAGTCATACTTATGTCATTGAAAAGCGGGCATTGATTCACCTAGATGCAAATATTCCTGTTTTTGGCGCAACGCCATATGGACTTAATGAGTTTGTTTTACATAAAAGGGATACTTCTCCCATGATAAAGATTCATACTTATTTGAATGGGGAGTTTTTAAATTCCTATTGGGCAGATGGTATCATTGTATCCACACCCACTGGGTCCACTGGCTATAATATGAGTTGTAATGGCCCTATTTTATTCCCTGATTCTGCAAGTTTTGTAATTACACCAGTGGCACCGCATAATTTAAATGTACGTCCTATTATAGTTCCCAATACTTCCGTAATTTCCTTTGAAATTGAAGGTAGGACCGAAGAATTGATTTGTGCTTTAGATGCGCGTAAGGAAATTGTTCCAAAAACAATTGAATTAGCCTTAAAACAAGAATTATTTTCCGTTAGCTTTATACGACTAAATGAAAATAGTTATTTAACCACATTAAGAACAAAATTGACTTGGGGCTTGGATAAAAGAAATTAGTTAGCATATGTTTAAAAGCGTTTTATTTTTATTTATTTTTTTATGCGGTTCGCAATTGGCTACGGCGCAACATATGGAGTTGTCTGAGAACAAAGGGGAAGTGGGCTTGTTGATGGGGTTGGCTTCCTACCAAGGTGATATCGCACCTGATGTACAAGTATACTATAGAAATTATGGCGTGTTTGCAAAAAAACAATTAAATGGTTATGTCGGTGTAAGATTGAATGTGGAGATGCAAAAATTGGCATCACATGATATGTTATCCTTAGACCCTTATGCGATTTTGCGAAATGCCAATTTTCAAATCAATACGATAGAGGCAAGTGTGATGGGCGAATTTTATTTTTTAAATTATATTACAGGGTCACGTAATAAAAAGTTTACCCCCTATATTGGTTTTGGGGTTGGGTATTTACATAATTTAGATACCATACGCAACAATAATACCAGTGTTGTTAATCTTACTTTAGAAGAACTACTAAATCCGCCCAACGCACCATTGAATTTAACTTTACCATTGAACCTGGGTTTTAAATTTAATGTATATCGCAGATTTAATATTTTAGCAGAAGCCACTTACAGGTATACCACCAATGATAAACTTGATTTTTTAGATGCTAATCCCACCCCTGTGACCTTAGCAGCCCCATTTGGGTATCAGGGTAGTGTTAGTGGGAATGATCGTTTTTTTACAGCAAAATTGGGTATTTCTTATTCCTTCAATAATATTTATGGGATTGCACAAAACAAACCCAATAAAAGCAACGGGTTATTCAATAGGTTTAAACGAAAATAACCTTGGATTCGATTAATTTTGCAGTATGGACAACTTGGATTTAAATAGATTACCAAAGCATATCGCCATCATTATGGATGGCAATGGACGATGGGCGCAAGAAAAAGGACAGGATCGACTTTATGGGCATTTTCATGGAGTACAAAGTGTTCGCAATATTGTGGAAGCGGCTTCAGAAATAGGCATAAAATACCTCACTTTGTATGCATTTAGTACTGAAAATTGGGACAGGCCAGCAGCTGAGGTTGCTGGATTAATGAGTCTATTTGTAGACACCATCGCCAAGGAAGTGCCTGATTTGCATAAAAACAATATCAAATTGCACTTTATTGGCAACCTTTCTTTGCTACCAGATGAAGCCAAAGCGGCTCTTCAAAATGCGACCCAAACCACCGCTAATAATACGGGGTTAGAACTAATAATTGCACTTAGCTATAGTAGTAGGTGGGAGCTTATCCAAGCGATAAAAAACATCGCGGCAAAGGTACAAATAGGGCAAATCCAGCCCGATGATATCGAGGAGGCCACTTTGGAGGCAGCCCTTTCTACCAGTGCGTTTCCGGATCCAGAGCTCATGATTCGTACCAGTGGCAAATACCGAATTAGCAACTTTTTATTATACCAACTAGCCTACGCTGAATTGTACTTTACAGAGACCCGTTGGCCCGATTTTCGCAAGAAAGATTTGATTGAGGCCATCCTTGATTTTCAATCTAGGGAGCGCAGATTTGGCAAAACCAGCCTACAGGTACAAACAAATTAGCAAAAAAATTAATATAACTATTTTACGGTTTTAACAAAGACTTTGAAATATTACGAGTAATTTGCGACACTTTTAAAATTATAAATGTAGCCCCTTTGCAGATGCAGAAATTTTTTCCATTTTATATAGGATCTTTACTGGTTCTTTTTTTATCCTCGACTTCTTTTGCCCAGGTGGCACCTATGAAGGATTCAGTTTCACAAATTAATGTCAAACTCATTAATATTTTTAATCAAAAAGCGCCTGCCAAATACAAAATTCGGGACATTAAAGTGGTGGGGAATGAAAATTTTGATGAAAATTTATTGCTTTCACTTTCTACTTTAAATACGGGAGATGAGGTAGCCATTCCAGGCGGTGACAACTTTGCAAAATCTATTCGCAAGTTGATGGATCAAAATTATTTTAGCGATGTAAGTATTTATTTAACAGATTTAGTAGGTAAAGAAATTGATGTAGAAATTAATGTAACGGAGCGACCTCGTTTATCTAAGTTTAATTTTTTGGGTGTTAAAAAATCGGATATCGATGAATTGTCTGGTAAAACCGGTTTGACACCGAATAGAGTGGTAACCGATAATATGAAAATTACGGCTATTGAGGGTATCAAAAAATATTATGCTGAAAAAGGTTTCCAAGATGTCAAAGTCACTATCAAAGAAAAAAAAGACGCCACTAGAAAAAATAATTTATTATTAGATTTTGTGGTAGACAAAGGGCCTAAAGTAAGAATTAACAATATCAATTTTGGAGGTAATAAAATTGAAGAAACCAAGCTTAAAAAAAGCTTGAAGGAAGTGCATGAAAAAATGAGACTTACATTATTTCCTATTAATGACAAGGCAGTCATTGTTAAAACA
>SYEV01000026.1 GCA_005800655.1 Bacteroidota bacterium | reverse complement strand
CCTTTGCAGTACCATCTAATTTTGTTATTGCCAAAGCGTTTACATTTGTGACCGACATGAATTGTTTCGCTTGTTCTAATGCATTTTGACCAGTGGAACCATCAAGGACCAATAATACTTCATGTGGTGCATCTGGTAATTGCTTTTGAATCACACGCATTATTTTATTCAACTCATCCATCAAGTGCACTTTGTTATGTAATCGACCAGCGGTATCTATAATCACTACGTCTGCATTTTTCGAAATGGCTGATTGTACCGTATCAAATGCAACTGCACTTGGATCCGATCCCATATTCTGTTTCACAATTGAAACGCCAACACGTTCACTCCAAATAGTTAACTGATCAACAGCGGCAGCCCTAAACGTATCTCCAGCGCCCAAAATAACTTGGTTGCCTGCTTGTTTATATTGATGTGCTAATTTGCCAATGGTTGTAGTTTTACCTACCCCATTTACGCCAACCACTAATATCACATATGGTTTTTTATTAGCTGGAGGTTGAAAGCCCATTTGATCAGAGGGTGCATCCACTAACAAACTCACTATTTCATCATGCAATATTTTATTTAATTCTGACGTGGAAACATACTTTTCCTTTTTTACTCGATCTTGTATGCGTTCAATTAATGAAAGTGTTGTATCAACGCCTACATCGGCTCCAATTAATGCTTCCTCTAATTCATCCAATAAAGCATCATCCACCGTTGTTTTACCAATGATGACTTTAGAAATGCGTTCAAAAAAACCTTGTTTGGTTTTTTCTAAACCTTGGTCTAAGGACTCCTTTTCTTTTTTCCCAAATAACTTTCCTAAAAAACTCATGGTGTAAATTTAAGTAAAATAACCATCCTACTGCTGCCGATATTCTAATTGATTCCAATAAAAACAAAATCCCCTCCCGTAAAACGAGAGAGGACTTAAAATTTTTATGTTAGTTACAATTGCCTTAGTTTAAGACAAATAGAAAACTACTTCGCTAAGAATTCTTTAACAAGATCTTTGTGAACGATAGACTCTTTAAAGGTATATGCACCAGTTTTTGGGCTACGAATAGCTTTAATTACTTTAATCCAGTTTTTTGCTTCAGCAGAAGCCTTAAGATCCTTTACTTTCGCGTTTTTCGATGCTGCTTTTGCCATGATTATTTAATTTCTTTGTGAACTGTTACTTTTTTCAAAATTGAATTATACTTTTTGAACTCCAAACGATCTGGTGTGTTCTTTTTGTTCTTTGTAGTAATATAACGACTAGTGCCAGGTAAACCTGTAGTCTTGTGCTCTGTGCACTCTAATATAACTTGAACTCTGTTTCCTTTCCTTGCCATGATGGTATATTATAAATTATACTTAATTAATTGGTTGATTAGATCTTTTCGCCATCAGCTCTTAGACCCTTTACCACTGCTGCCAAACCATTTTTATTGATGGTTCTTAAAGCATCAGTAGATACTTTAAGCGTGATCCAACGATCTTCTTCTATAAAATAGAAGCGCTTCTTCTGCAAATTTGGAAGGAAACGACGCTTTGTCTTAATATTTGAATGCGAAACACTGTTTCCAGTGATTGGTTTCTTTCCAGTTACCTGACATACTCTAGCCATGAGAAATTATTTTTTACGGACGGCAAAGGTAAGTAAATATCAATTACCCTCCCATTTATTTTAGTGTTTTTTTATAGATTTAGTGCATTTAGGGGTCAAAAAGGCTAAAATATTGGTTTTCATGCCAATAGATTCGACTTGATCACTGATTAAGCGTAATATTCGGCCCTTAATTCCTGCACCCTTTTATCCTCCATATACTCGTCAAAAGTCATCAATCGATCAATGATTCCTTTAGGCGTTAATTCAATCACCCTGTTCGCCACCGTTTGCATGAAAGTATGGTCATGAGAGGTCATCAATACCACCCCTGGGAAATTTTGACACCCTTCATTGAAACTTTGGATACTCTCCAAATCCAAGTGGTTGGTCGGCTGATCTAGCACCACCACATTCGGATTCTGTAGCATCATCTTGCTCACCATACAACGCACTTTTTCGCCCCCACTCAATACATTTGATTTTTTCATGACATCATCACCGCTAAATAACATCTTACCTAAAAAGCCCCTAATAAATGGCTCGTCGGCATCAGTTACATTGGCAGGCACAAATTGTCTTAACCAATCCATTAAACTTAAGGGTTGCAAAAATTCCTCGTTATGTTCCATGGGTAAGTAAGCTTTTGTAATGGTCGTACCCCATTCAAAACTGCCACTATCTGCTGCACCTTTACCATTTATAATTTCAAAGAAATAAGTTATCGCTAAAGCATCCTTACTCAAAAAGGCAATTTTATCATTCTTACTTACTGAAAAAGAAACATCTTTAAATAACACACGACCATCTACTTCCTTCTTTAATTTTTCTACATTTAAAATTTGATTTCCCACTTCGCGCAATGGCTGAAATATAATACCAGGGTACTTTCTGTTCGATGGTTCAATTTCCTCGATGGTTAATTTTTCCAAGGCTTTTTTCCTTGAAGTTGCTTGCTTACTCTTACTTGCATTCGCAGAGAAACGGGCGATGAAGTCTAATAATGCAGCACGCTTGTCTTCGTTCTTTTTATTTTTATCATTCATTTGACGCGCCATCAATTGAGATGACTCGTACCAAAAAGTATAGTTACCAGAAAAGGTTTTAATTTTTGATCTATCCACGTCAGCCACATGCGTACACACAGTATCTAAAAAGTGACGATCGTGACTCACCACCAAAACAATATTTTGATAATCTGCTAAAAAATTCTCTAACCAACCGATGGTTTCAATATCCAAACCATTAGTAGGCTCATCCAATAATAAAATATCAGGATTTCCAAAAAGTGATTGCGCTAACAACACACGTAATTTAAAATTACTTGGTATATCCTTCATTAAACTTTGGTGCATATCTTCTTTCACGCCTAAGTCACTCAATAAACTACCTGCGTTACTTTCCGCTTCATAACCGCCCATTTCACCAAACTCGGCCTCTAATTCTCCCGCTTTTAATCCATCTTCCTCTGTAAAATCTTCCTTTGCATATAAAGCATCTTTGGCATGCATCACATCCCACATTCGCTTATGGCCCTGCATGACCGTATTCAAAACGGTTTGCTCATCAAATTCAAATTGGTTTTGTTTCAATACCGCCATTCTTTCCCCAGGGGTAATTTCCACCATCCCTTTATTAGGTTCAATTTCACCACTTAATATTTTAATAAAAGTTGATTTACCTGCACCGTTGGCTCCGATGATACCATAGCAATTGCCTTTTGTGAAGCTTACATTTACTTCATCAAATAAGACACGCTTACCATAAGCCAATGTGACATTTCTAGCACTAATCATTTTTTGATCTATTTTGAGGTTGCAAAGTTAATTTGATTTTTTTAAACCTGCTTCATTAAGTTTACGCCCAACTGGATCTAGCAGATGCTGAGGTGGTCAATGGCTCAAAACTACCAGCGATATACTTAAAATGAGCAGTAATGGCAATCATAGCTGCATTATCCGTACAATATTCGAATTTGGGTAAAAAGGTAGCCGATTTTGTATCTTTTCCTAATTGTTCCATGGCTTTGCGAAGTCCACTATTAGCACTTACGCCCCCTGCAATACATACTTCCTTAATCCCAGTTTCTTGCATCGCTTTTTTTAGCTTTTTTATTAAAATTTCAATAATAGTAAATTGAACCGACGCACATAAATCATTTAAATTTTCTTGGATAAATTCAGGGGATTGTTTTTGTAAAAAATACAATACACTCGTCTTTAAACCACTAAATGAAAAATCCAAATTGGGTACTTGTGGTTTAGCAAAAACAAACGCTTTTGGATTTCCAAGTTGTGCTAATTTATCTAAAACTGGGCCACCTGGATATGGGAGTCCTAATAATTTTGAAATTTTATCAAAGGCCTCTCCTGCAGCATCATCAATGGTTTCACCCAAAATATGCATTTCAGAAGCGCTGTTACATTTTACTATTTGAGTATGCCCCCCGCTTACAGTTAAACATAAAAAAGGAAAATTAGGTTTAGGATCATCTATCAAATTTGCTAATACATGTGCTTGCATATGATGCACTGCAATGAGTGGAATATTTAATGCCAATGCCATTGATTTTGCAAATTGCGCACCTACCAATAAACTGCCTATTAATCCTGGGGCTTGTGTAAATGCGATGGCATTTAATTGTGCTAATTGTTCGTTGCGCGATAATTCTGGAAATGCTTTTTTTAAAGCTGCATCCACCACCGGAACTATATTTTCCATGTGTGCCCTACTGGCTAATTCAGGTACAACTCCGCCATATTTTTCATGTACCGTTTGATTGGCAATAAAATTGGATAAAATTTGGCCATCTACTATCACGGATGCGGCTGTTTCATCACATGAGGATTCTATAGCAAGAAGGGTAATGGTTTGTTTCACCCTACAAAGATAAAGCTTAAAAAAATACGATGTTTACTTTGTTCTTATTGCATCTACCGGATTCATTTTAGAAGCAATGGATGCAGGAATAATCCCAGCAATCACCCCTAAAATAATACATATAGATAGTGCTAAAACTATAATACTAGGGGCAATGGTGATAGCAAATGGTAGTACTGCGCTCAATGCCAACGCTAAAATCCATACCAAAAATAACCCCACCAGTCCGCCAATAATGCACAAAAAAGCACTCTCTAATAAAAACTCATACAGTATGGTTGAACTTCTCGCACCAATCGCTTTTTTTAATCCAATTTGACTGGTTCTTTCTCTCACGGTTACAAACATAATATTAGCAACACCAAAAGCACCGACAATTAGTGACAAGCCTGCAATGGCCCAGCCACCACTATTAATGGAACCAAATACACTTTCAATTTGATCTTTAAATTGCGCCACATCATTACAAGTAAAATTGTCTTCCTGTGTTGGACTTAATTTTCTCAACTGACGCATCACCCCATTTAACTCATCTTGCAATGCTTTAGAGGGAACACCTGATTTGGCTTGTACCATGATGTAGGGACTTGAATTATCTGGATTAAATACAGAAGCAAAATAATTATAGGTGACGATGCATGACTTGTCATAATCAAAACCATCCAACATGGAACTACCCTGCTTTTCAATAATTCCAATCACGGCTAAACGACGACCTCGATAAGAAACCGTTTTACCTAATGCTTTTTCAGGTTTACCAAATAATTCTGAAGCAACTTCGTATCCGATTACCCCAAAAGGAACACCGCGCTCAAAATCAGTATCCTTAAAGTACCTGCCATAGGCAATATTGAAGGCTTGAATTTTAATGAAATCATTGGTGATGCCATATAATAACACCCCTTTTAATACATTCTCTTCATAAGAAAACGGTTGTTGACTTGAAACAAAAAAAGCAATATTTGAAGCCAAATAGCTCTTTTTTTGTATCGTTTCCATCTCACTGACTTTCATGCTTGGACGCTTCATATATTTCCACCAAGGATAATCACCCTCGCCACCGCCGCCGCCATAGCTCCATTTGTCAATATAAATAGTGTTATTGCCAAAACTCGATAAATCACTTTTGATTTTTGTTTGTAAACTATCAATGGTTGCCAAAACCCCGATAATACAAAATATGCCAATGGTGATGCCAAATAAGGATAAAAAAGTTCGGAGTTTATTGACTCTTAACTCTTGCAAGGCCATTTTGAAGCTGTTCCAAAGAATGGTGAGGACTTTTATCATGGCATAAAATTAGGTCTTATAATGGTTTTTATTCGATTTTTATGCAAGCGGTTGATAACTTATCTAAACAGGCCTTTTTCAATTACCCGAAGGTGAAACGAAAACGAAATAGTAACATTTCCACCTGTTGTTCAGTTTTTTTCAAATTGGAATAAAATTTATAAAACGAAATATAACAAGCTCACAATTCATGCTTACTTTTGCATCGATTTTAAAACACCTCTTACTATGACTTTTAAACAAATGTTTACTTCCTCTGTTGGAAAAAAATTAGTGATGGCCTTTACCGGAATTTTCTTAATCTTATTTTTAGTGGTGCATGCAGGTTTAAATGCATGTATTTGGGCAATGGATGGCGGATTGATGTTTAATAAAGCTGGTCATTTTATGGGCAGTTTTGTAGTACCCCGCATTTTAGAAATTGGATTATTCGTAGGTATCTTCTTACACATTATACAAGGGTACATGTTAACCTTGGAAAACAGAAGTAAAAGATCCGTGGGTTATGCAGTCAATTATTCTAAAGGTAGTAAATGGTATAGCCGAAGCATGGCGATTTTAGGTACCCTACTTTTAATGTTTTTAGTCATGCACATTTATCATTTTTGGACACCAAGTCGTTTGGGTGGCATGGGTAACATTAAAGCCTTAGACACTTTTGTTTTAAATGGGGTGGAATATCACAATTTATATGGAGAGATGCAATTAATTTTTGAAAATCCTTTCGTGGTAATTCTATATGTTTTGGCATGTGGTTCATTAGCTTATCATTTGGCACACGGATTTCAAAGTGCATTCAAAACCATTGGGGTGCATAATAAAAGATACCATACATTAATTAGCTGTATAGGCTATGGCTTTGCAATTATTATTCCATTGACTTTTGCAATGATGCCCATCAGTTTTTATTTTAAATGGGTAAATTAATTTTACAATAAACTTATTCTAAACCGATCGTTAAAAGATTCAATATGTTAGATTCAAAAATACCTTCCGGAAAACTAGATGACAAATGGGTCGACTACAAAGGCCATTGTAAACTAGTGAACCCTGCCAACAAAAGAAAAATGGAAATCATTATTGTTGGGACTGGACTAGCTGGCGCATCAGCAGCTGCAGCCATGGGAGAATTAGGATATAAAGTTAAAGCTTTTTGTTTTCAGGATTCTCCGCGTCGTGCGCATAGTATTGCAGCACAAGGTGGAATTAATGCAGCAAAAAATTATCAAAATGACGGCGACAGTGTTTTCCGTTTATTTTATGATACCATTAAAGGAGGTGACTATCGTGCGCGTGAAGCCAATGTGCATCGCTTAGCAGAAGTTAGTGCGAATATAATTGATCAATGTGTGGCACAAGGTGTTCCTTTTGCAAGAGAGTACGGGGGATTATTAAGCAACCGTAGTTTTGGTGGTACACAAGTACAGAGAACTTTTTATGCCGCAGGTCAAACTGGGCAACAATTATTAATAGGTGCTTATCAAGCATTGGAGCGTCAAGTGGCATTAGGTAATGTAACCATGCACACAAGACATGAAATGTTAGATATTGTTAAAATTGATGGAAAAGCGAGTGGTATTATTGCGCGTAACTTAATCACAGGTGAACTTGAAAAACATTTTGGACATGCAGTTTTAATTTGTTCTGGCGGATATGGTAATGTTTATTATTTATCTACCAATGCCATGGGATCCAATGTAACAGCCGCTTGGAAAGCACATAAGCAAGGTGCTTATTTTGCTAACCCTTGCTTTACACAAATTCACCCAACTTGTATTCCTGTAAGTGGTGATCATCAATCCAAATTAACATTGATGTCTGAATCATTAAGAAATGACGGACGTATTTGGGTACCAAAAAATTTAGGAGAAACAAGAAAAGCCAACGAAATACCAGAAGAAGATAGAGACTATTTTTTAGAGCGTCGCTACCCTGCTTTTGGAAATTTAGTGCCACGTGATGTAGCTTCTCGTGCGGCTAAAGAAAGATGTGATGCGGGTCATGGTGTAGGAACTTCAAAGCAAGCTGTGTATTTAGATTATGCAGCAGCTATTCAAAGATATGGTAAGATAGAAGTGAGCAAACAAGGTTTAACTAATGTGAGTGATGATGAAATAACTGCATTGGGTAAAGAAGTTGTGAAAGAAAAATATGGCAACTTATTTAACATGTATGCAAAAATCACTGGCGAAAATCCATACGAAGTACCTATGCGTATTTATCCAGCGGTGCATTATACCATGGGTGGTCTTTGGGTTGATTATGAATTACAAACAACGGTTCCAGGATTATATGCATTAGGTGAAGCGAACTTTAGTGACCATGGCGCCAACCGTTTAGGTGCGAGTGCTTTAATGCAAGGTTTGGCAGATGGTTATTTTGTTGCACCTTATACCGTTGGAAATAATTTAGCAGATGCAATTTATAATGCTGCTATACCAACGACACATCCTGCATTTGAGGAAGCTGCTAAAAAAGTTGCGGATCGAATTGCTTCTTTGAAAAATATTAATGGAAAACAATCTGTAGAAAGTTTCCATAAGCGTTTAGGTAAAATTATCTGGAATGAGTGTGGTATGTCAAGAAGCGAAGCTGGATTGAAAAAAGCTATTGCTGATGTACAAGCCTTGAAAAAAGAATTCTGGAGTGATGTTAGAATCCCAGGTGAAATAAATGAATACAATCCTGAATTGGATAAAGCAAATCGTGTTGCTGACTTTATTGAACTAGGAGAATTAATGTGTGTAGATGCTTTAAACAGAAATGAAAGCTGTGGTGGACACTTTAGAGAAGAATATCAAACACCAGACGGTGAAGCGTTGAGAGACGACGAAAACTTTATGTATGTTGCTGCATGGGAAAATAAAGGCGAGCATGATTGGACACTACATAAAGAGGAATTAAAATACGAAGTGATTAAACCTAGCCAAAGAAACTATAAATAAGATTAAATAAATACAGCAATAATTTATACGATATGTCACATACTACAATGAATTTAAAAGTTAAAGTTTGGCGTCAAAGAAACGCAACAGCAGCAGGTGGATTTGTTACTTATGATGTTGCAGGAATTTCAGATGAAATGTCTTTTTTAGAAATGTTAGATGTTTTAAATGAAAGATTAATAACAGAAGGTGGCGAACCCATTGCTTTTGATCATGATTGTCGTGAAGGAATTTGCGGAATGTGCTCTTTATATATTAATGGAAAGCCACATGGTCCTTGGCAAGCAAACACCACCTGTCAACTACACATGCGTGCTTTTAAAGATGGTGAAACTATTGTGATTGAACCATGGAGAGCTAACTCATTCCCTATCGTTAAAGATTTAACCGTGGATCGTTCTGCATTTGACAGAATTATTCAAGCAGGTGGATATATCAGTGTAAATACAGGAAACGCAGTGGATGGCAATAGCCTTCCAATTGAAAAAGCAAAAGCGGATGATGCCTTTGCTGCGGCAATGTGTATTGGATGTGGCGCCTGTGTAGCTGCTTGTAAAAATAGTTCTGCGATGTTATTTTTAAGTGCAAAGGTTTCTCATCTTTCTTTATTACCACAAGGAGCACCAGAAAGAAAAACTAGGGTATTAAGCATGGTCGCTCAAATGGACAAAGAAGGTTTTGGTTCTTGCACCAACACAGGTGCTTGTGAAGCAACATGTCCTAAAGAAATATCTATTGCAAACATTGCCAGATTAAATAAAGAATATTTAGGCGCAAGCTTAACTGCTGAATAGTGGCCAATACTTTTTTTCAGTTTAAAAAATTTATCGTGCATCAGGCGCATACTTCAATGAAAGTATGTACTGATGCATGTTTGTTTGGCGCATGGGCTGCAAGCGACCCACAAGTAATAAATGCGCATAAAATATTAGACATCGGTGCTGGAACAGGATTACTAAGCTTACTACTTGCGCAAGCAAACAATAACGCAACTATTACTGCTGTTGAAATTGAACCCGCTGCCGCAACAGAAGCTGTTAGTAATTTTAAATTAAGCCCATGGGCTGCCCAACTAAATTTAGTGTATGATTCCATCCAAAATTTTGGCAACCATGCAAACACGTTTGATGATATTATCATCACCAACCCCCCATTTTACGCAGGCGATTTAAAATCACCAGATGAAAATAAAAATACGGCAGCACATAGTACTGCACTTCCTTGGAAGGTGTTAATTGAAAACACAACCAAATTATTAAGTGAAGGTGGAAGTTTTTATGTATTAGTTCCTACCCTTCGCTCATATACTATGCAAAAGCTTTGTGACAACAATGGTTTACAATTAGTGGCGGAAGTTTTAGTACACAATACAGCAAAAAACTTACCCATTCGTGCCATGCAAAAATTCATTAAGCAGCATTCTAGACAAATGGATACAGAAAAAACAAAGGATATTCCGCAGGTGAAAAGAACAAAAATATTTATCAAGGATGCAGACAACAACTACAGCCCTGAATTTATTGCGTTACTCAAGGACTATTATCTGCATTTGTAATGAGTGAAAATTTCCTTGAATAATAAGTCCCATACCTTCCATTATCTTACTTTTACAATGTATACAATATATAAATGATGAACTATTTTGAATTATTTGGATTGCCCATTGGATTTCAGGTAGATACTACAAAGCTAAGGCAGGCCTATATGGAACTGCAAAGAACCTCACATCCAGATAAGTTCACCCAATCAAGTGCAAATGAGCAAGAAACCGCTTTAGAAAAATCGGCCATCGCAAATAAGGCTTTTACCTTACTCAACAATAAGGAGCTATTACTTCCCTATGTATTAGAAGTAATGGGATATATGGAATCGGATGAGAAATATGCTTTAAGCCCTGATTTTCTAATGGAAATGATGGATCTAAATGAAGCTTGGATGGACGCCGAAACTGATACCGATAAACATACAGTCACTGAACAAGTTAAAACCATACAAAATGCAATTTACACACCTGTTAAAGCAATTTTGGAGGGTAATTCGATCAATATTACCAAAGAAGCAATGCTGCAAGTAAAGGAGTACTACTATAAGAAAAAATACCTAGATCGTATTTTGGCAGATTTTCGTTAATGACGTAATATTGCATCCCTGCCCAGATGGCGGAATTGGTAGACGCACTAGACTCAAAATCTAGCGTTCGCAAGGATGTGCAGGTTCGATTCCTGTTCTGGGCACAAACCCTGTCACGATTTATCGGGACAGGGTTTTTTAATTTAAGACAACGTCGGGAGCTTGCTCCCGTAAGTTGGTGAAAATTAAAAAACACAACAAAGCACGAAGTGCTTTGTTGAAAGGGTTTG
>SYEV01000002.1 GCA_005800655.1 Bacteroidota bacterium | reverse complement strand
TGAGAATAACCAAACACAAATTTCAACCATCAATACTTTTATGGATGGTAAAAAACCGGATTGATTTAGTTTTTATGTATAGTTGATTTTAGTTGTAACCCCGCCCTTCATCAGGCGGGGTTTTTTATTGCGGAAGAATTCCAAATCATTTTAATATTCTTACTAAAATCTTTATTTGAATCTTACTAAACCATTCCAAATGAACAAAAATTGTACCTTTAACGAATGCAAACAGTATTAATCACAGGTGGAACTGGAATGGTAGGAACTTCCCTTACGCAATTATTATTAAGTAAAGGATATCAGGTAATTATACTAACACGTAAGCCCCAGGATTCTAAAATAGCTAATTTAACCTATGCTGTTTGGGATATAGGGAAGGGTTATATAGATCCATTAGCAATTGAAAAAGCAGATACGATTGTTCATTTGGCAGGGGCAGGTGTCGCAGATAAAAGATGGTCCATAAAACGCAAACAAGAAATTGTAGATAGCAGAGTAATGTCGGGCGCATTGTTGGTGAAGTATTTAACTGAAATCCCACATCAAGTTAAAACAGTGGTTGCTGCATCAGCGATTGGTTGGTATGGATCCGACACGGAACAAAGTTTACAGAACGGATTTACTGAAACGGATCCAGTAGATCCTGCATTTTTGGGTGACACCTGTAAACGATGGGAGGATAGTGTAAAACCCTTGGAAACCTTGGGTATCAAATTGGTTAGCTTAAGAATAGGAATCGTTTTAAATAAGCAGGGGGGCGCGTTGGCGGAATTCATCAAACCTGCACAATTTGGCCTAGCAACTATTTTTGGGACTGGCAGTCAAATGGTCAGCTGGATACATTATAAGGATTTATGTAGAATGATTTTATTTGGCATTGAAACTAATTCAATACATGGCGTGTATAATGCAGTTTCACCTGAGCCAACAAGTAATAAAGATTTAATAATAGCAATTACAAAAAAATTACGCGGTTTTTATCTGCCCATTCCTGTTCCTGCTTTCGTATTAAAAATAATGTTGGGAGAAATGAGTATTGAAATTTTAAAGAGTGCTAAAGTATCCTCCAATAAAATTGAGTATGCAGGATTCAAATTTGATTATCCTACATTGCATACTGCATTGAATGATTTGTTGTAATCAGTTTTAATGTAAATAAGAAAAAAAATTTACAACTAGTTTCTAATTGGTCTGCCTGCAGTAATCACTGATTGTATGCGCTCCAAGGTTTTCTTTTCGCCACACAAACTTAAAAATGCTTCTCGTTCTAAATCTAATAAGTATTGTTCATTTACAGTAGTGGGTTCACTTAAATCACCACCACACATGACAAACGCTAATTTTTTGGCCACTTTAACATCATGGTCTGAAGCATAACCAGCTTTGTGCATACCATTAATACCTGCGTATAGTGCACCTAGCCCTGCCTTTCCTAATACTTTAATATCTTTTCTTTGTTGTGCCTGGGTATATCCAGCATTAAATAATTGTAGTGCTTGGTCTTTGGCTTTGGAAATACGTCTTGATTGATTGAGTAAAATAAAATCCTGTGATTTTCTTAAAATGCCCATATCCATCGCTTCTTGTGCACTTGTAGCTACTTTAGCAGTTGCGATTTGCATAAACCTGCGATTAAGGGTAATGGTTTCTGGTTCATCTGCATGCATTTCATCTGAAGCGCGTAATACTAATTCCTTAGTACCACCACCACCAGGTATTACACCAATACCTAATTCTACCAAACCAATATAAGTTTCTGCAGCAGCACAAATACTATCTGCATGTAAATTCATTTCACAACCTCCACCTAAGCAAAGTCCATGAGGTGCCACTACCACAGGGATAGAAGAGTAGCGCACACGCATCATGCTATTTTGAAAAGTGCGTATGGCCATATCTAGTTCCTCGTAATCCTGTTCAATGGCTAGCATAAAAATCATTCCAACATTCGCACCTGCACTAAATAAATTGGATTCATTGGCAATGACTAAACCATTAAATTTATCTTCTGCAATATGAATTGCTTTATTTATTCCTTCTAAAACCTCTCCGCCAATACTATTCATTTTGGTGTTCCAGCTAAATCCTGCAATGCCATCATTCATGTCCACTAGGGTACATGCGCTGTTTTTCCAAATGGTCTTTTCCTTTAAATCTGATAAGATTAAGAAGGACTCGCTGCCTGGTATTAATTTATAAGTTTCAGTAGCAACATCATAATAATAGCGTTTGCCTTCTTGTACTTTATAAAAGCTTAAACCTTTGCTTAGCATGGTTTCCACCCAGGGTGCAAGCGCATATCCAGCTGATTTCATATCGCTAACCACTTGTGTAGCGCCTAATTCGTTCCAAGTTTCAAATGCCCCAATTTCCCAACCAAAACCTGCTTTCAAAGCATCATCAACACGGTAAAGTTCATCACTAATTTCGGGGATACGATGGCTGATATAGGAGAACAATGCAAAATGAAATTGACGTACAAATTCACCCGCTTTGTCTTTGGCTGTGTATAAACTTTTTAAACGTTCGGGTAAACTTTCCATTGCTTTTGCAACACCAATGGAAGCAAATTTTATTTTGACGCGGGGTTCGTATTCGAAAGTTTTTAAATTCAGTGTTAAAATTTCTTTGGAGCTAGCTGTTTTTATTTTCTTAAAAAATCCTTGGCCAGTTTTATCGCCTAACCAATTTTGTTCGACCATTTTTTCAAGCCACGCAGGCAAAGTGAAAATATTTTTAGCCTCATCATTTGGACAGCTTGCAGCAACCCCATTGGCTACTTTTACTAAAGTATCAATCCCTACCACATCAGCTGTGCGAAAAGTAGCTGATTTAGGGCGACCCATAATTGGCCCAGTGATGGATTCAATTTCATCAATACTTAACTCCATTTTTTCCATGATATGTAATACACTCATCATGCTAAAAACCCCAACTCTGTTCGCTATAAAGGCAGGAGTATCCTTGCAAAGCACGGTTGTTTTACCTAAAAATACATCCCCATAATGCATGTGAAAATCAACGATGCTGGGATCTGTTTTTGCAGTAGGAATAATTTCAAGCAAACGCAAATACCGCGGCGGATTAAAAAAGTGGGTACCACAAAAATGTTTTTGAAAATCTTCACTACGTCCTTCCGCCATTAAATGAATGGGAATACCTGAAGTGTTTGAACTCACTAATGTGCCGGGCTTTCTAAATTTTTCAACCTCGTCGTAAATTAATTTTTTAATGTCTAATCTTTCTACTACCACTTCAATGATCCAATCTGCCGCACTAATTTTTGCAATATCGTCCGTGAAATTTCCGGTACTTATATTTTGTGCAAATTTTTGCAGATATAAAGGGGAAGGGTTTGATTTAATCGCTGCTTGCAAGGAACTATCTACTAATTGGTTTCTTTCTTTTGCTTTTGTGCTTTCATTTGACCCTGGTGCAAGCATATCTAATAATAATACTTCCACACCAATCCCTGCAAAGTGACATGCAATACGAGAACCCATTACGCCACTTCCTAATACCGCTACTTTTTTAATTGATCTTTGCATAAAAGCACATTTTTGTAAAATTAGTTAGTTATGCAACTATTTTCAAAAAAATCTTCCAAATTCCCCTATTTTTTTTGCCACTGGTTGTTTCTTTTGACCATTTAACAAATGCGGCTTGGGGGTTGCCACCTTTGGATTACATTTGTATTATGCAAGTAGACAACAAATTAGTATGCCATTTGGCACATTTATCTAGGTTAAATGTGACCCCAGAAAAAATGGACAAATTAGTTGCAGACATGCAGGATTTGGTGGGTTTTGTTGAAAAGCTCAATGAATTAGATACCACTGGCACCGAGCCGTTAATGCATATGGGTGATAGTTTCAATGTATTGCGTTTGGATGAAGTAAAAGGATCTATAGATAGAACTACAGCTTTAAAAAATGCACCTGATCATAATGGGGAGTTTTTCAAAGTAACTAAATTAATAATTAAATAAATTTATTTAATTTCATCAGTCATTCAATTAAGGTATTTACAAATAAGTT
>SYEV01000025.1 GCA_005800655.1 Bacteroidota bacterium | reverse complement strand
CTTCATAGCCTGCTCTATCACGAGTTAAACCACCAGGGCCTAATGCTGAAATACGGCGTTTGTGTGTGATTTCGGACAACGGATTAGTATGGTCCATAAACTGTGATAACTGACTAGTAGAAAAGAAATCTTTTAGACTAGATGTAATTGGTTTAGCACTAATTAATTTATTTGGCAATAAAAATCATATTATCTGAACATTGAGCCATAGCGTTAATAAAAATTGTAAAATCGAACGTGCAAAACTTAGCTGTTTGAGCACGAAGTGCGAGTTCTAAGTTTTAGTTTGATTTTATTATTTTTTAGCGTCATGGCGAGCTGAGAAGAAATATGATTTATGTTGCCAATGAAACAGCGGAGAGCGATAGAATGTTGCTCATCAAGATGGGTTGCACAAAAAAGCCACGAGAATTTCGTGGCTTTTTTAATTATATATTGTAATGAAGCTATTGCTCCATTAAGTTTTTTAACTTTTTTGACAGGAAGAATAATATGATGGAGGCAACACCAGCCATTCCAACAAAAAACATAAAGAAATCGTGCAGGTTGGTGATTTGATAACCAATAAAGGAAGTTGTTTTTCCATTTTCTGGATACAACGCACTAAATACCCCTGCTAATTTATTAGCAAATGCATTTGCTGTAAGCCATACTGCCATTAATAAAGAGCCGAATTTTAATGGTGCTAATTTATTGACCAATGACAAGCCAATGGGTGATAAACAAAGCTCCCCAAAAGTGTGTAGCATATACATACCTATCAACCAGATCATACTTACTTTGATACCCGTACCCACTCCATTCACACCAGTGGCAATCCAAAAATAACCCAATGCCAATAACATTAAACCAGCTGCCATTTTATAAGGAGAGGAAGGTTCATGCTTGCCCAATTTCACCCATAACCATGCAAATACGGGTGCAAAACTTACAACGAAAATTGAATTCAATGATTGAAAGAAACTAGAAGGAACAGTAAAGAAACCTAAGTCACGATTGGTTTGCTCTTCTGCAAAAAAAGTTAAACTAGCACCCGCTTGTTCAAACGCACTCCAAAAGAAAATAACAAAAAAGGAAACCACAAAAATCACCAATACTTTTTGTTTTTCAATACCGCTTAAAGTTTTGTCTGAAAAAACAATAAATGCAATTAAAGTAATACAACCCAATAATAAATAAAATAAATAACTCACTACCTTAACATCAATATATACCAATGTTATAGTCAACAACGATAACAAAAATAAAAAGCCCACCATCACTGGAATTTTTTGAAACCATTTAGGGGCATCTGCAGGGGCTTCCCCAAGTGCATTACCTTCTGGATCTTTTAAATATTTTTTCTGAAATAACAATTGTGTAATAACACTAATTAACATAGCTACGCCGCCTGCGAAAAAAGCCCATTTGAAATCAGCCGGATTACCCGTATCTCCAAAAAAACCACATACAAAGGGGCCTAAAGCACCGCCGGTGTTAATCCCCATATAAAATATAGTATAGGCAGAATCAATTCTTTTATCTCCTTTTGGATACAATTGTCCAACCAAACTTGAAATATTAGGTTTAAAAAAACCATTCCCCGCAATCATACAACCCAAGCCTGAATAAAATAAAATCGCAGATAAATCCGCATTTTCATAAAAACTGCCGCAACCAAAAAGTATAAATTCGCCAATCGCCATGACCAAGCCTCCTGCGATTATAGAACGGTTGTTTCCCCAGTATCTATCAGCGATATAACCCCCTAACAAAGGCGTCAAATAAACCAAGCCTGTATAACTACCATACACTTGGGAAGCAAATACTTTGTCAAAAAGCAATGCTTTGGTTAA
Source organism: Bacteroidota bacterium (assembly GCA_005800655.1). GTDB lineage: Bacteria > Bacteroidota > Bacteroidia > Chitinophagales > Chitinophagaceae > Sediminibacterium. Next base: position 2,669 of record SYEV01000025.1, on the reverse strand, counting down.
AAACAATACCAAAATAGCACGCATGCCATAATAGTTAAATCGTTCCCACATTTCAGTAGCGAATAAGACATACAAGCCTTTTGGATGTTTTAGCGAAGCTGTTGACATAATCAATTTGTTATTTAATTGACTCAAATTAATAAAATCCCTTCAATAAATTTTACTTTCGTGTTGCAATCAAACGAATTATGAATATTTTATTAATTGGCGCAGGCGGTAGAGAACATGCATTGGCTTGGAAAATAGCAAGTAGTCACCAATGTGACCAACTATTCATCGCCCCCGGAAACCCTGGCACTGCTTTGTTTGGTACCAATTTGCCTATTAAAGTAGGAGATTTTGATGCTTTAAAAAAAGCAGCACTCGCCAATAATATTGAAATGCTCATTGTGGGTCCAGAAGACCCTTTGGTGAAAGGGATTTATGATTTTTTTGGGGAAGATGCCGCAACCCAACATATGAATGTGATTGGGCCAAGTGCACATGCTGCCCAATTAGAGGGAAGTAAGGCTTTTAGCAAACACTTTATGCAAAGGCACCAAATTCCGACGGCAGGCTATGCTGAATTTACGCTTGACAACTTTGAACAAGGCAAGGAATACATCGCTAAACATACCTTACCCGTGGTACTCAAAGCCGATGGCTTGGCCGCTGGAAAGGGCGTTATTATTGCGTTTACTCACCAAGAAGCCATTGAAAGTTTCGAAGAAATGATCCTTAATAAACAATTTGGGGAGGCTAGCGCTAAAGTAGTCATTGAGGAATTTTTAACAGGGATTGAAGTCAGTGTTTTTGCGTTAACTGATGGTAAAAATTATAAGATTATAGGGCATGCCAAGGACTACAAACGAATAGGGGAAGGCGATACAGGACTTAATACGGGTGGTATGGGTTGTGTAAGCCCTGTCCCGTTTATGGATAATGCCTTTATGCAAAAAGTGGAGGATCGAATTATTAAACCTACCATTCAAGGTATTCATCAAGAAAATATGACTTATAAGGGTTTCGTATTCTTTGGGCTGATGAATCAAGGAGGCGACCCCTATGTGATAGAATATAATTGCCGATTAGGAGACCCAGAAACGGAAGTAATTCTACCCCGTTTACAAACCGATTTAGTGAGCTTATTAGCAGCGGCCGATAATGGCACTTTAGAAGATGTCAATATTGAATACCATAATGCAAGTTTTGCGACCGTTATGGCAGTGAGTGGCGGTTATCCTGGTGCTTACAAAAATAATTTTATCATTACGGGTATTGAAGAAGCAAAAGTATTGCCTGATATCCATGTATTTCAAGCTGGTACTGCCTTTCATGAAAACAGTATAGTTACAAATGGTGGTCGTGTTTTAGCAGTCACAGCACAAGGCGCTAACTTACAAGATGCTGTTTCAAAAGCAAAAAATGGTTTGTCTAAGATCCATTTTGATGGTATGTATTTCAGGAAAGATATTGGGTTTGAATTTCCATAAATTTTTACTTGAAAATTCTTTTTTGATTCATTTGTAAAAAGCTTTGTATTTCGGTAATTTTAGTTGAATTTTGCTACATTCAACTAGTATTATTCAAATAACGATTTACAATGGGCATATTTAACTTTTTTACACAGGAAATAGCAATGGACTTAGGTACTGCTAACACCCTTATCATTCACAATGATGAAGTTGTAGTGAATGAACCCTCTATTATTGCTTTGAATAGAAATAATATGAAGGAGGTTTTAGGCGTCGGCAAAAAAGCATTGCTGATGCATGAAAAAACGCATGAAAGTATAAAAACAGTGCGTCCATTAAAAGATGGTGTTATTGCCGACTTCAACGCTGCTGAATTAATGATTCGCGAGTTGATGAAAATGATTTATCCAAAGAAGCCATTATTTCCTCCAAGTTGGAGAATGGTTATTTGTATTCCATCTTCCATTACCGAGGTTGAAAAAAGAGCGGTGCGTGATAGTGCAGAACAAGCAGGTGCTAAGGAAGTATATATGATTCATGAACCTATGGCTGCAGCTTTAGGAATTGGTATTGATGTGGAAGAACCAGTTGGAAATATGATTATTGATATTGGAGGTGGTACAACTGGTATAACAGTTATTGCATTAGCAGGTATTGTTTGTGATCAAAGTATTCGTATTGCAGGTGATGAATTTACTGCAGATATTATGGAAGCATTAAGAAGATATCATAGTTTATTAATTGGTGAGCGTACTGCGGAACAAATTAAAATTCATGTAGGTGCTGCATTAAAAGATTTAGATAATCCTCCAGATGATATGCCAGTAAATGGACGTGATTTAGTAACAGGTATCCCAAAACAAATTATGGTCAGCTACCAGGAAGTGGCAGAGGCATTAGATAAAAGTATTTTCAAAATAGAAGAAGCAATTTTGAAGGCGTTGGAAACTACACCTCCTGAATTAGCAGCAGATATTTATCGTCGCGGCTTGTATTTAACCGGCGGTGGTGCATTATTACGAGGTTTGGATAAGCGCTTGAGTTCAAAAATTAAATTACCTGTACACATTGCAGAAGATCCACTTAAAAGTGTAGTGCGTGGAACAGGTATTGCATTGAAGAACTACCAACGATTCCCATTCATCATGAGATAAAAGATTTATTTAATCAACTTTTATAAAGGCGATCACCATTGAAGAATATCATTGGGTTCAT
>SYEV01000024.1 GCA_005800655.1 Bacteroidota bacterium | reverse complement strand
GCCAACGTGTTACCAAACATTTCCATATTTCTTCTAACATATGCAGGCACTGATTCAAAATCATTGTTAGAATCATTCACATTGTTAATATTAAAAGATAAATTTCTTAATTTTTGAATACGCTCTGCCACTTTTCTTCTTTGCTCCTCGGCATTATCTAATGGCATATCATAATTAGCTTGTTGATTCACATGCGCCACTGGTGTATTGGATTCCTCTCTCATCACCAATTGCATCGAAGGCTCTTCCTCATATCTGAAAGAAGATTCAAATACAACTTCAGCTGGTGCAGGCGTTTCAATCACAGGAGTAGTATACATTTCAACAGTTGCTACTTCTTCTTCCGCAATATTTTCATCGGTGGTCATTTCCACTTCCATCAATTCTTCCTCCATCAATTCTTCTTCTATCAGCGTTTCTTCAACTTCTTCCTCGATCGTGATTTCTTCTAACATAAAGTCTTCTTCCATTTCTACACTTGGATCCGTCTCATTAATTTCAAAAATCACTTCATTGGAGGCAACTACTAGTGTTGAAAATTCTTCTTCAACTTCGTCCGCTTCCTCCACATAAATATTTGTAGGCTTACTTAAAATAAAGTCAGAAACAATAGAAGCTTCTTTCTCTGTTTCCATATTTAAAGTGAACATTTCTTCTTCCACTTCCTCTTCCAAATGCAATTCAACCAATTCATCTACTTCTTCTTCCATAGCCACTTCTTCTTCAAATGCAGGCTCCTCCTCTAATACTAAGGTTGGCATTAAATCATTATTCTCAAAAGCCATCACTTCCATTTCTTCTTCAACCACTTCCTCTGATGCTAACATTTCATCTTCCTCCATCTCTTCTAATTCTTCCTCTTCCATTTCGGCTTCAAAGCTATTTGCAGCTGCAATAGATGCTTCTGCATTTAACTCCCAAATGGTATCATATTTATCCAATACTACTTCCTTCACTTCTTCTTCGGCCAATTCTTCTTCCGCTACTAATAACGGGGCTTCAATTGCAGGTGCTTGGTCAAATGAAAAATGAATCGGCGTTTCTTCTGTTTGATCTAAAATAAAATGATCTTCCGCTTTTTCATTGACTTCATTAATTACTGGCTCCTGCTTGATTTGTTCAGCTGCAACTGCATCTGTGACCAAGGTCATTACTATTTTTTCCTCAATAGGAGCCTCCGCTTTTTTTGGTGTTTCAGTTTTAAAAGGATCTTTACCTTCAAAACCTGTAGCGATTAATGTGATCCCTAATTTTTTATCAAGGGTAGCATCATAGCCCATACCCATAATTACATCAGAATGTTCACCAGTTCTTTCTCGTAAGAAATTATTGATGGTTTCTAATTCATCCATCGTGCACTCATGTTCCCCTTCCGCACTATTAATATTTAATAAAATCCATTTTGCACCTTTAATATCATTGTCATTTAACAATGGTGAATTCAAGGCTTCTTCAATAGCTCTTTCTGCTCTATTTTCCCCTTCCACTTCGGCCTTACCTAAAATAGCAACACCGCCATTTTTCATTACAGTGCAAACATCCGCAAAGTCAACAATAATGTGACCGCGGCTATTAATAACATCAGTAATACATTTAGCTGCAGTTGCTAAAACATTATCCGCTTTCGTAAACGCCTCTTTCATTTTTAAATTACCATATTGAACACGTAATTTATCATTTGAAATCACCAACAAGGTATCTACTAATGGTTTTAATTGATTGATTCCTTCCTCTGCTTGTTTTTGACGACGAGGCCCTTCAAATCCAAATGGTGTGGTAACAATACCCACCGTTAATATGCCTAAGTCCTTACAAATTTTTGCAATAATTGGCGCACCACCAGTTCCTGTACCACCACCCATACCCACAGTGATAAAGGCCATGCGCGTATTAACTTCTAAAATTTTTCTGATTTCTTCTAATGATTCCTCTGTTGCTAACTTTCCTACAGAAGGATCCGCTCCAGCCCCAAGTCCTTGTGTTAAATGTGGGCCTAATTGAATTTTGTTGGGCACATCGCTTTGTTCAATGGCCTTAGAATCTGTATTACAAATAATAAAATCAACGCCTTCTATATCCTGCTTAAACATAAAGTTTACAGCATTACTACCGCCACCACCTACGCCGAGGACCTTGATGATAGATGATTTTTGTTTAGGCAAGTCAAATTGAATCATTTTTTTGTTTTTAAATGGGTTAGTTAGATGGTTAGTTTTTAGTTAGTTATGTCGAAATTAGCAATTTTAGAATTTATTCTACTTGATATTTATAACCACAATGTGGGTAAATAATATTACAAAGGTTTGTCTGGTTCCTCATTAAATATTTCAATCAAGTTATTCTTAAAGCGATCCCAAAATTTGCTCTTTCTTCTTTCAATTTGTTCTACTGATAAAGTAGTTGCGGGTGCAGGTTTTTCCACTTTTTGACTCGTTAAAGTATTGGCACCATTGGTGTTGTTTACAGTCAATGATTTAGGCACTTCCACTCTTTTAAAGTTTTCAGCGAATACCTTATAATTTTGTTCAAAATCGTTATAGCCTTTCAAGATTAATCCAATACATGTTGAATACATTGGCTTTTTCAACTCATCTATATGATTAGGCGCTAAATGTTCATTAGGTAATCCAATTCTTGCATTTAAACCAGTAATATACTCGGTTAATTGAATCAGGTGCTTTAATTGAGATCCGCCACCAGTCAATATCACACCGCCATTTAATTGACGACTATCCAAACCTACTTGCTTTAAATGATAAGTGACAAAATCCAATATTTCACTCATTCTAGCTTGGATAATTCCTGCCAAACTTTTCACACTGATTTCTTTTGCTGGCATTCCTTTTAAACCTGGAATTGTGACATAAGCATTAGCTTTTGCCTCATCTGCCAAAGCGCTTCCAAACTGTACTTTCATTGCCTCTGCTTGACTTTTCAAAACACCTAAACCAAGTCGAATATCATTGGTTATGTTTTCGCCACCGAATGGTATTACTGCAGTATGCTTCAAGATGCCATCATAAAATACGGCCAAATCACTGGTGCCACCACCAATATCTAAGATTGCCACACCCGCTTCTAAATCGATATCACTCATAACCGCACTTGCAGATGCTAGGGGTTGTAATACTAAATCCTTCGTCACTAAACCACTACGCTCCACCGAACGATTGATATTGCGAATTGCATTTCTGTCCCCAGTTAGGATTAAAAAATTTGCACCCACTTTTACCCCGTTCACGCCAACTGGCTCTTTCACATTTGGGTTATTGTCAACATGAAACTCTTGTGGTATCACGTCAATAATTTGATCCCCTGCTGGTATAAATGTTTTGCGTTGGTTGTTGATTAGTTGCTCAATTTCCCAAGGTTGAATTTCGTTCTCCGCATCCTGGCGAACCATATCACCCCTTGTTTGTAAACTTTTAATATGATGACCTGCAATACCTACAAATACTTCATTGATTTCTAAATCAGGATTGCTTAATTGACAATTTTGAAGTGCTTGTTGAATTGCTTTAATGGTTTGATCAATGTTTAACACTTGACCATGTTGCACCCCATTACTATTGGCACGACCAAAGCCCAAAATCTCTAATTTGCCAAACTCATTTTTTCTACCAGCTATAGCCGCAATCTTTGTGGTACCAATATCTAGCCCCACAATGATGGGCGAATCGTTTTGACTCATTTTTATGTATTTTAGTTGTTAGTTGTTGTTGTTCTTAGAAGTGGTCTTTGTTGGCATTAAAGCCTTCGCTGATTTCTTCTTATTAATGAACGATTTATTGTTTTGTTTATTGTCTTTTTTCTTGATTTGTTTGTTGATTTTTATTGGGGTGCTTTTTTTATTTGCAGCCACTTTAACTGCGGGCTTATTAGCCAGTTTATTTTCAACTAATTTGACTTCTTTTTTTATAGCCATGGGCGTTACTTTATTCAAGGTATCTTTGATAACCGGCGCTGTTGCAGTATCAGCGTTCGTTAACCCGTTATCCATTGTAGCTAATACCGAATTTTGAAATGGCATCATGCCTGGGGCATATTGAATAGGCTCCATCCCTTTTTTTAGGGCAACAATTTGTCCGTCAAATCTGCAATCCAATACTTGATAGGCATTGATCCCACTTTGCACCCATACTTTTTGATAGAAAGTATATAAACGGTTTAATTTATCTGCCAAATTATCCACCGACCCTATTAAAACGGTATGATCCCCTAAACTAGGCACCATTTGAAAATCACCATTGGACCCGATATTTACTTGTGCAATTTGCGCAGTAAAAAAGCTATCTGATTTAATTGTATTTGAAAAAAAGAGCACCTCCTTTAGCAGTAAACTATCTGGCGCAGATAAATTATCTTGATCGGTTGGGAAACCTGTAAAAACAGGTAAACGCAGCACGGTAAGCTGTTTTAAAGGTAAGCGCCAACCTTGATCGTCAATATAAAAGGAACTTCCTGATACAGTAAAAACACGTGCTATCGGAATTCTTTGTTGTATTTTAACTTCTAATAATTGTTGGTTATTGATAAACAGTTCAGCATTTTTTATCCACCTTATTTTTTCTAACTCCTGTTCAATCGATGTTAAATTAATGTTTTCGACAATGGTTCCTTTGACAATCCCTTGGTCCTTTAAAATTTGGGTGATTTCATTTTCATCCATAAATAAGGCCTTAGTTGTTTCGCCTACCAATTCTACTTGTATTTGCGATAATTTTTTAGCTACTTTGGCTTTCCATGCAATTACAAATAAAAATATCAATGCTGCACCTGCAATGCTCCACAAAGTTTTAATCAATATGTTTTGCCATTGCTTCATTTAGTTGGTATAAGTAGGTCTTTAATAGTATTGATACAAACATCTATATCTCCTGCACCTGCCATCACTATCAACTTATCAGGTGTGGTTGCTGCCCATGCCAACAATGCCTCTTTTGACATTACTTGTTTTTTAGACACGCTCATTTTTTCAATCAACATTTCACTTGTAACTCCTGGGATGGGTAATTCCCTTGCTGGATAAATAGGTAATAAAATAACTTCATCTGCCTTATCCAATGTTTCAACAAAGCCATCACATTGGTCCTGCGTACGACTGTATAAATGGGGTTGAAAAACCAAAACCATTTTCTCGCCAGGATATATACTTCTTACCCCAGCTATTAATGCATTTAATTCTTCAGGATGATGCGCATAGTCGTCAATCAAAACCTTATTCGCTGTTTTAACCTTATACTCAAAGCGACGCTTAACACCTTTGAAATCTGCAACCGCCAATTTGATTTTATTTTCATCAATACCTAAGGTTAATGCAATTGCAATTGCGGCAGTTGCATTTTCAACATTGTGCAAGCCACCCATGTTCAAAACCACTTCCTTCAAAACACCCCCTGGATGCACTAAATCAAAAATATAAGAACCATCCACCACTTTTAAATTTTGTGTGTGATAAGATGCATCGTTTTTATCATACCCATAAGTTTGAATCGATTTATTATCCGAATTGGTCACCACCGTTGTTCCCATTTTTTGAATCAATATACCCCCTGGCTTAATCTTATCCGCATATTGCCCAAATGCTTTCAATACCTCTTCCGCTGTGCCATAAATATCTAAATGATCCGGATCCACTGCAGTAATGACCGCAATATTTGGCGATAATTTTAAAAAACTACGATCATATTCATCCGCTTCCACAACCACTACATTTTTTTCATGGCTCCAAAAATTGGTATTATAATTAGAAGCAATTCCCCCTAAAAATGCATTACTGCCATATTCAGTATGTCTTAAAATATGCGCTGTCATTGAAGTGGTCGTAGTTTTTCCATGGGTACCAGCAATACCAATAGTGAATGCATTTTCAGTCACCCATTGTAATACATCACTACGCTTTACAACATTATAACCATGATCTCTGTAATAATTTAATTCCCCATGATCCGCAGGTATTGCTGGTGTATATACAATTACAGTAGCGTCCTTGTCCATTTGATTTAAATCGTCTTCAAAGTGTATTTGAATCCCTTCTTTCACCAAATCGTCGGTTAATACCGTGGGCGTTTTATCATAACCTGAAACATGCACACCCTGTGTGTTAAAATACCTAGCCAAAGCACTCATGCCAATACCACCAATTCCAATAAAATAGATGTTTTTTATATTCGTTAGTGGATTTATTATTTGCGTATTCATTATTAGATCAATTAATTATTACTATTTCTATACTGATTTTTAAATATGTTGTAGTATTTGCTCAGCAATCACTTGATCTGCATTTGTAAATGCATGTACTTTTATTTTTTCTTCCATCAAATGCCTACTCTGATCATCATCCATCAAACTTTGTAATAAAGAAATCAATTTTTGATTCACTTCATTATCGCTGACCATTTTCGCAGCACCATTATCCACGAGTGCCAAAGCATTATAGGTTTGGTGATCCTCAGCTGCATGTGGATAGGGTACAAAAATTGCCGCCTTGCCTGTGATTGAAATTTCAGCCACCGCCATCGCACCCGATCTGCTTACCACAATATCTGCTGCAGTATAAGCTGCACTCATATCATCAATAAAGGAACTCACAAAAACATTGGCATACTCATTTGCTGCAGTGACATAAGCCGAAGCATTCGGTTTTCCTGTTTGCCAAATCAACTGTATATTAGCTTCTAAAAATGTGGCCAAATTACTTTGGATGGCTTTATTAATGGAGCTTGCACCCAAACTTCCGCCTACGATTAATACCGTTTTTTTATTGGGCATTAAACCAAAATGCAACACTGCATTATTTTTACTATAGGAAGTATTTATAATATTTTGTCTCACTGGATTTCCAGTCACCAATATTTTATGAGCGGGGAAAAATGACTCCATCCCTTTTGTTCCTGTGAATATTTGAGTGGCATCAGCACCCAGCCATTGATTTGCTTTACCTGCAAATGCATTTGACTCATGAATAAATGTAGGTATTGATTTAGTCTGTGCTTGTTTTAAAACAGGAAAACTTGAATAGCCACCCACACCAAAAACAGCATTGGGTTTGAATTTTTTTATAATCGCCTTCACTTGAAAATAACTTTTCAATAATTTCCAAGGTAAGAATACATTTTTTAATAAATTAGTTCTGTTAAATCCTGCTATAGTGATGCCAATAATCTCATACCCTGCTTGTGGTATTTTCTCCATTTCCATTTTACCTAGGGCGCCCACAAATAATATAGCCGCATCAGGTTGTATTTTCTGAATCGCCTGCGCTACGGCTATCGCAGGGAAAATATGCCCTCCGGTACCACCACCAGCGATGATGATGCGTATATTTTTATATTGCGGACTTAACACCATTGCTTATCTCCGTGTTTTCGTCAGGTAATTCAATTTCAGTTTCTACTGGCGCCTTCCCTTCCATTTGTTCTACATTTCGTGCGACACTTAATATCAATCCAATAGCGCAACAAGTAAATATAAACGAGCTTCCGCCCATACTTACCAATGGCAATGTTACCCCTGTCACTGGAACAATATTTACATTCACTGCCATATTTGCAATGGCTTGAATGATTAATGTAAAACTTAAACCAAGTGCTAAAAAAGCACCAAAAGCATAAGGACATCTTCTAAAAATTCGAATACATCTAAATAAAAAAACCAAATAAATAAAGATGATAAATGCGCCTCCAATCAATCCATATTCTTCAATAATTACGGCATATATGAAATCATTATACGCTTGCGGTAAAAAATTTCTTTGACGACTATTGCCAGGACCAAGACCAAAAAAGATACCGCCATTAGCGATCGCTATTTTTGCTTGTTGTACTTGATAAGGCACTTCCTTTTCATTAGCATACATAAAATCCTGCACCCGATTTACCCAGGTGCCGACACGACCAAAGCTTTTCATTTTTTCAGCAACTACTGGCTGACCTTCTACCGATTTACTGGAGTGTGTTGCAATGGCTACACCCACAATAATTGCTACAGGAATCATCGCAACCAAAATGGTCAATAAGATATGCTTAAAGCTTACGCGACCAATAAACATAAGCAACAATGAAGTAGCCCCTGTTAATAAGGCATTGGATAAATTTGCAGGCATGATTAATCCACAAATAATAAAAACAGGAATAATGATAGGTAAAAATCCTTTCTTGAAATCCTTTATCACTTCCTGCTTTTTACTTAACACCTTTGATATATACATAAACAAAGCAAGCTTTGCCACATCACTACTTTGTATGGTCAAATTGATAATGGGTAATTTAATCCATCTACTTCCATCATTTATTTTTGCACCAAAAAATAAAGTATAAATTAATAATGGAATCGACAACATAAACAATATGGTTGCAATTTTTGAAAATACCGTATAATTGATCCGGTGCAAACCAAAAATGACCAGCAAACCCACCAAAGTAAATATCACTTGCTTAAATAAATAAACGCTTGTGTTACCACGGTACATTTTATAGGCCAAAGAACCTGTTGCACTATATACGACCAGTATAGATATCAATGATAATACAATGACTAACCCCCATATGTATTTATCACCCCTCGTTCTTTGGTCCAAATGCTCCTTCATGCCTCCAATCGAAGGCATTTGTGAAAATAATTTATCCGTGGTCTCGTTGAACATGCTTATAATTCTTTTACTGACTCTTTAAATTGAACGCCTCTATCCTCATAGTTTTTAAATAAGTCAAAACTTGCACATGCTGGGCTCAACAAAACAACATCTCCTTTTTCCGCTAACTTAAAAGCTGCAGTCACTGCTTTTTTTGCAGAATCCGCTTCTACAATCGAAGCTACTTTATCTCCAAAAAAGTCAATGATTTTTTTGTTGTCCGTACCCATACAAATAATTGCCTTTACTTTTTCTTTCACTAATTCAGCAATTAATTCATAGTCGTTCCCTTTATCTACACCGCCCAAAATTAGTACAGTTGATTTTTGCATACTCTCTAATGCATACCAAGTACTGTTTACATTGGTTGCCTTACTGTCATTTACAAAGTCAACACCACGAACAGTTGCCACAAATTCCATGCGGTGTTCAAGGCTATGAAAATTACTTACGGCTTCGCGGATTTTTTCTTTGCGAATTCCCAAAGTAGTTGCAGCAATGCTTGCTGCCATTGTATTATAAGCATTATGTTTGCCTTTTAATGCAAAATCATAAATACTCATCGACACGCGTTCTTCTTGGATTTTCAACATCATTTGGTCGTTTTTGATGTAGCCTCCTTTTTTTACTTCTTGTTTCATAGAAAATGGTAATGGGTTAGTATTAGTAGTTAGTAGTTCTAAATGTTTGACAATGACTTCGTCGTCAATGCAGTAAATAAAATAATCCTGTGCTGTTTGATTTTCAATAATTCGAAATTTACTTTTTATGTAATTTTCAAATTTGTACTCGTATCTGTCTAAATGATCTTCTGTGATATTTAATAAAATAGCAATATCAGGTTTGAAATGTATGATATCATCTAATTGAAATGAGCTTACCTCAATAATGTATAAGGATTTAGGCGCAACAGCGATTTGTCTTGCAAATGAAAATCCAATATTACCTACCATGGCTACATCATCATTCACCAATTGGCAAATGTGATATAATAATGAAGTGGCAGTGCTCTTTCCATTGCTACCGGTGATTGCGGCAATCTTACTAAAGCCTTTATATCTATATCCAAATTCAATTTCACTAATCACGGGAATACCTTTGGCTCTGATCGCCTTCACCATTTCATTTTTTTCAGGAATACCCGGACTTTTCATAACCTCGTCCGCATTTAAAATTTGATCAACACTGTGCTTTCCTGATTCAAAAGCAATACCATGGTCCTCCAACTCTTTTTGGAAATTAGGTTTAATGGCGCTTCCATCAGATACAAATACTTCATAGCCTTTTTGTTTGGCTAATAAAGCAGTGCCTATCCCGCTTTCCCCTGCACCTAATATGACTAATCTTTTAGACAATGTATTATCTTGTTTTTAATGTTAAGATGGAAGCAATCACTAATAAAATAGTAATGATCCAGAAACGAACTGCAATCTTACTTTCATGAAAACCCTTCTTTTGGTAATGATGGTGCAGTGGACTCATCAAAAACACCCTTCGACCTTCCCCAAACTTCTTTTTCGTGTATTTGAAATAACTTACTTGAATAATGACACTTAAGTTTTCAATTAAAAACACACCGCAAAAAATAGGGATCAGTAATTCCTTTCTAACGATAATGGCTAATGATGCAATAATACCGCCCAATGCCAAACTTCCAGTATCTCCCATAAATACCTGCGCTGGATAAGCATTGTACCATAAAAAGCCAATACAAGCACCTACGAATGCACCCACAAATATGGACAACTCCCCTAAATTGGGTATGTACATTACATTTAAATAGTCAGCGAAAACATAGTTACCACTTACATAAATAAATACACCTAATGCAGCTCCTATAATAGCACTTACTCCTGCTGCTAATCCGTCAAGACCGTCTGTTAAATTAGCACCATTAGAAACTGCAGTGATAATAAATGTGACAATTAATATATAAATGATCCATGTATATTTTTCAGCACCTGGCCCTATCCAACTCACCAATCTGCTATAATTAAATTCGTGATTTTTTACAAATGGAATAGTTGTAATAGGTGTTTTAACTTTAACGAACCTTCTTTCCTCTCCATTAATTTTTCTAATAACTATATCAGCACCTTTAGCTACCTTCTCCCCTTTAGCCAAACTTTCAGAAACATTCGTTGATACTATTTCTCTTTCTACCGTGACCGCATTGCTAAAGTATAAGGTTACGCCAATAATAATACCCAATCCAACCTGCCCTATGATTTTAGAGATTCCCGCCAATCCATCACTATTCTTCTTTTTATATGATTCTCCTTTGCTTTGAGATTCTTTTCTTGCTTTAATTTTAAAATAATCATCTAAAAAACCAATTAAGCCCAACCAAACCGTACACAAAATCATTAAACGGATATATACCTTATCTAAATTGGCAAATAACAAAGTTGGGATTAAGATGCTTAACAAAATGATGATACCTCCCATTGTGGGCGTTCCCTTTTTTTGTTGCTCACCCACCAAACCTAATTCACGTACACTTTCACCTATTTGCTTTTTTTGTAAAAACAAAATCATTTTTTTACCATAAACAGTTGCAATGAATAGGGACAATAAAATTGCCATGGCTATCCTGAAAGTCAAAAACTGAAATGCCCCTAATCCAGGTATATTAAATGTTTTG
>SYEV01000023.1 GCA_005800655.1 Bacteroidota bacterium | reverse complement strand
AGTGCGTCTGCCAATTTCGCCACATCCGCTTAGGGGTTGCAAACTTAATTGATTTTTTTAATTTTTCGGGGACTTTTTAAAGTCTTGTTACAGGCCTGGGATTAAACCTACAATTTTCTCCAGGTATAATTGATCAATTTCGTCAAAATCGGATAAATGCGCGCTGTCTAGATCTAAAACACCCACTATTTTTCCTTGATGAAATACAGGCACAACGATTTCTGATTTGGAAGCGCTACTGCAAGCAATATGTCCAGGAAACTTTTCTACATCGGCTACAATAATAGTTGCTCCTTTTTCCCAAGCACCGCCACAAACACCTCTTCCTTTTTTAATGCGCGTACAAGCAACGGGTCCTTGAAATGGCCCCAATACTAACTCATCATCATGTATCCAATAAAATCCAACCCACCACCAATTGAATTGTTCTTTTAATGCAGCACTAATATTGGCGAGGTTAGCAATTAAATTAGTTTCACCTTGAAGCAAACCTGCTATTTGTGGAATTAATGCTTCGTATTGTTCTTGTTTTGTTCCTGTTTGTATGTTTAAATCTTCGGCCATAATAAATTCAAATTTTAAAAACTAATTGGACTTGTTGTTGAAAATAGATTTTAATTCCTTCTTTTCGATTCTTGCTACAAATAAAATAAAAGCCACAAGTAAAACACTTGCGAATAAATAATTAAAAGGGGCGTTGGTTGAAATTTGATGTACGCCAGTATTTATTGCATATAGTAGAAGGGTAATCACAAAATAAGCAATTAACTTTTTTGTAGCGTAAGGGATTGGGTACACTTTTTGACCCCACTTGTAACTAATCACCATCATGGTACCATAACAGAAAAAAGTGGCCCAAGCACTTGCCATAAATCCAAAATATGGAATGGCTAAATAATTGATTGTAATGGTGATAATTGCGCCAATAATGGTTATCCAAGCACCTGCCATTGTTTTATTGCTTAATTTATACCAAATACTTAGGTTGTAGTAAATGCCTAAAAATATATTTGCTAAAAGTAAAATAGGCACCACTTTTAATCCCACATACATGGCCGGATTACGAATAAACGCTTTCCAAATATCTAAATAAAGCGCGACCATTAAAAACATAACACATAAAGTGATGACAAAAAATTTCATCACCCTTGCATAGGTTTTTGGTGCATTGTCCGTATCCACTTGTTTAAAGAAAAAAGGCTCAGCGCCCATTCTAAATGCTTGCACTGAAATAGTAATTAATATAGATAGTTTATAACAGGCACTGTAAATGCCAACTATCGCTTTGTTTGCCTCCGGGGAGCCGCCTGGAGCCCACCAACCCAACATAATTCTGTCTAAAGTTTCATTGACCATACCGCCTAACCCCACTAAAATTAGCGGAAGTGCGTAAATCATCATTTGCTTCCATAAATCAAAATCAAATGAAAAGCGTAATGCACTAATTTCTTTTCTTAACAATAATAAAACAAAAACATTTTGAATAATCCCTGCAACTAAAATATAACCCACGGACCATTCCGGTTTGTAAAAGCTGGCAATAAAACTGGTCGCATGCGTTTGAACATATTGCGGCAAAACACTGATTAAAAAATAAGTAGCAGCTATATTCAAAACAATTCCGCCTATTTTAACAAAAGCAAACTTTATAGGTTTTTCTTGTAAGCGTAATCTTGAAAAAGGAATGGTGGTAAGTGCATCTAATCCAACGACCCAAGCCATTAAAGTGATATATTCCGGATGTGCAGTGATTTGCAAAAGTTGTGCAATTGGTGCGCTCCAGTAAATAAATCCCATTAATACCACTGCAGTCACCATCAACATAGAAAAACTACTGGTGTGGTAAATTTTTTCTTCATTTTCCTTAGTGCCAAATCTAAAATACGCTGTTTCCATGCCATGCGTCACGATGACATTTAGAAAGGGGATAAATGAATAAACAATCGACATTTCACCATAAGCCGATTCAGTAAACTTATAAGTAAGATAAGGTACTAGCAAATAACTGATAAACCTAGCTACAATAGAGCTAAGTCCATACCATGCGGTTTGACTTACTAATTTTTTAATACTACTCAAGGGCTTGAAATTACAGCTAAATTAGTGAAAATAGTTTTGTTTATCTTCATGGTGCAAAACAGTCATACATGAGAGCGGTAATTCAAAGGGTTTCCCAAGCGAGCGTCACAGTGGAGGGCACAATAATTGGCCAAATTCACCGGGGTTTAATGGTTTTGGTGGGAATTGTAAACGAAGTTGACAACGCTGATATTGAATGGCTTTCCAATAAAATTATTCAAATGCGCATTTTTGATGACGAAAATGGGGTCATGAATAAAAGCCTACTTGAAGTGGGTGGTGAAATTTTATTGGTAAGCCAATTTACTTTACATGCCTCCACCAAAAAAGGCAATCGCCCTTCCTATATTGCAGCAGCGAAACCGGAGGTTTCCATTCCAATATACGAGGCCATGATACATCAGCTGGAAAAGGATTTAGGTGCCTCCATCCAAACAGGCAAGTTTGGAGCAGATATGAAAGTGGCGCTCATTAATGATGGCCCAGTCACCATCACCATTGATTCAAAAAACAAAGAATAAATATAAACGAGTTGGGTTTTAATTAATAAAAAAGTAAATTATACTATGTCAAATACAACCACCATTCAACAAGCACAGGAGCAAGTGGATCAATGGATAAAAACAGTCGGCGTAAAGTATTTTAGTGAACTCACTAATTTGGGAATTTTAATGGAAGAGGTAGGTGAGTTGTCTAGAATTATGGTGCGTAAATTTGGTGATCAGTCCTTTAAAAATAAAGAAGATGAAGTATTATTGGCCGATGAAATGGCAGACGTTTTATTTGTGTTGATTTGTTTAGCCAATCAAACGGGCATCGATTTGGCCACTGCTTTGGAGAAAAACATACAAAAGAAAACACAAAGGGACGGGTCTCGCCATCAAAACAACGAAAAATTACATCGATAATACAATCTCGTAGTATATTTGCAACCTATGAGTAAGGTACAACCAGACAATACATTACAAGCGATTATTTCGCACGCCAAAGAATATGGTTTTGTTTTCCCAAGTAGTGAAATCTATGATGGGTTGAGCGCAGTTTATGATTACGGCCCCTACGGTGCGCAATTGAAAAAAAATATTCGTGACTATTGGTGGAATAGCATGACGCAAATGCATGAGAATATTGTGGGTATTGATGCGGCTATTTTTATGCATCCCACCACTTGGAAAGCGAGTGGACATGTGGATAGTTTTAGCGATCCATTAATTGACAACAAAGAAAGTAAAAAAAGATACCGTGTTGATCATTTGATTGAAGGGCATGCGGATACTTTAATAGCGAAAGGAAATAATGAAGCTGCTGAAAAGCTATTGGCCGATATGGATGCCTTGTTGGCAAAGGAAGATTTTGAGGGGCTAAAAAAATTAATTGAAGAAAATAAAATTACTTGTAGTGTAAGTGGCACGAGTAATTGGACGGAGATAAGACAATTTAATTTAATGTTCTCTACGGAGATTGGTGCTGTAGCTGAAGAAGCAAGCACTATTTATTTAAGACCAGAGACAGCACAAGGTATTTTTGTAAACTTTTTAAATGTGCAAAAAACGGCAAGGATGAAAATTCCTTTTGGTATTGCACAAACGGGGAAGGCTTTTAGAAATGAAATTGTAGCCCGTCAGTTTATATTTAGAATGCGGGAGTTTGAGCAAATGGAAATGCAATTTTTCATTAAGCCAGGAACGCAAAAAGAGTGGTATGAACATTGGAAAAATGAAAGAATGCAATGGCATTTAAGTTTGGGTATTGCGCCTGAAAAATATCGTTTTCATGACCATGTTAAATTAGCACACTATGCCGATGCGGCTTTGGATATTGAATATGAATTTCCGTTTGGCTTTAAGGAAGTGGAAGGGATTCACTCTCGTACCGATTTTGATTTAACGCGTCATCAAGAGTTTAGTAAAAAGAAGATGCAGTATTTTGATACGGAGATCAACCAACATTATGTGCCATACGTAATTGAGACGTCTATTGGTTTAGATAGAATGTTTTTATTATTGTTAGCTAATTCCTATGAGGAGGAAACGATTACTAAGGAAGATGGCACTACTGATTCACGTGTGGTATTGCATTTGCCAGCGAAAGTGACGCCTAATAAATTAGCCATACTTCCTTTAACTAAGAAAGACGGCTTACCTGAATTAGCCAAAGAATTGATGGATGAATGTAAAAAATCATTCCATTGCTTTTATGAAGAGAAAGATGCGATTGGTAAAAGATATCGTCGTCAGGATGCCATTGGAACGCCTTTCTGCGTAACCATTGATCATCAAACCAAGGAAGATGGCACCGTGACTATTCGTTACCGCGATAGTATGTTGCAAGAGCGTATTGCAATGAATAAAGTAAAAGAATTGGTACTAGCGCATATCAGCTAGACTGCTTAAATAATTATTTCGCTTTGCTTCGGAATGCAGAAATACAATTTTGAGCGAGCGTTTTTAGCGAGTCGAAAAATTCGTATTTTGAATGTAGAAGTATTTTGGTAATTATAAAATAAGGCCCCAAGCAAAAACTCGGGGCCTTATTTATGAAGTAAACGCGTGAGAATCAATTAACCGAAAGATTCAAAGTGCACTTGTTTTTTATCTAGCCCGAGATCAGTCATATTCTTGCGTGCATCATCAATCATTGCTTTCCAACCACATAACCAAACATGCGCTGTTTCTTTATTCTCTTTTAATAATTCTTTGTACACGGGATGTACATATCCTTTATGTGAACCAACAGGCACTTCTGTTTCTCTAGAATAGCAAGGGTGAAAATGAAATCCTGGTTCTTTGCTTTTTAATTCTTTTAATTCGTCAATATATAAACCATCTTCAAATTTTCTACAGCCAAAAATTAAATGAATATTATTGTGCGGAATTTTGTGTTCGTGGATATAGCGAATCATTGAACGGAAAGGAGCGATACCTGTTCCAGTACAAATAAAGTAAACATCGTTTTCAAAGTTCTTAGGCAAAGTGAAAACACCTTGCGGGCCTCTCAATGTAACTTTAGTGCCTATTTTGCCTTCATTGAATAAGTAGGTTGTGCCAAGTCCGCCTTCCAAGTGAACAATAACTAACTCAAAAGTATTGGTACCATTGGGTTCTGAAGCAATCGAGTAACTTCTCCAACGCTTATTTTTTTGTTCATGAATTGGTAAATCAAGCGTAACAAATTGACCTGGTATAAAATCAAATTTCTCTAAACTTGATATTTCAAAGTAAAATCTTTTCGTATTTGGGGTTTCATCAATAATTTTTGTGATTACGCCTTCCACCCATTCTAGTGCCATATTATTCTTTTTTAATTAATTAGTAATAAAAACTCGCTGAACATAAACTTTGTTGTTGGCATATATTTTAATATAATAAACACCAGTAACTAAGTTTTCAATATCAATTTTTTGAGGAGTTCTTTGGTTAACAAGTTTGTTTTTAAACGCAACACGGTTGCCCATCGAGTTCAATACATCTAATGAAATATCGTTGGTTTGCAAGTTGCTAAATTGAACATAAAAGGCATTTCCTTTGATTAAATTTTCAATATAATCGGTGGAAGTTATCCTTAAATTAATGTCCTTAGCAGAACCTTCTACAATATTAGTGATGATATTGCCACTATTGTCTCTTACCAAAACAAGTTTGTTTTCAGAAAGTATTTGGCATCCATTGGTGTTCGCCATTACTTTGTAAATAGCATTTTTTGTTGGTTTATAAACTTGGTTAGTAGCGCCATTTAAAAATTCATCATTCATATACCATTGATAGGAACTAGCTGCTGTAGCTGTTAAACTATCCCCCTGTAATTTAAAAGTAGGAGCACTTATTATGTTTACAGGTACTGTGGTTGGTGGGCTATCGCAATCATTCGTACTAATTTGGGTATTATAAAAAAAGTAAAAATAGTTTTGAAAATTTCCAGTGGAAGGAGTGACGCTATTGCCTGTGTAGCTGAATAATTTATTTGGTCCAATGGGGTATGGACTTGTGGTAACTGCATTATTTCGGTATAAGCTAGCAGTACTATCACAAGTAGCAACAATATAGTAATTACCTGCCACATTGAGTTTAAAGTTAAGCTCGTAAATTCTACCTGAATCCCCAGCAACATAGTTGGATGCGCCAGCTGTTGGACTTGGGGAACTTGCTGAAGCATTTACAGTGACAAATTGAGATAAGCCTGGATAATAGGTGGTGTCGGTGGCCATATACATTAATTCAAATTTAATTTTTCCAGCATTTGCAGTATATAATTTTACGGTATTAATAGTCATTGGGGTACCTGTGGTTACCTTCATGTAATTACCTCTAAAATTATTGTAACCTCCTGCACCCAATGTGGTATTGTGGGCGGGTCCAACAAATCCTTGGAACCCATGTGTTAAATATAAATTACTTTTTGTGGATGTCGCGGTGATATTAGATCCTGCTGCGATGGGTGTTTCTAAGTTTGCACTGTCATACCAAATGTAACTTTTACTTGCTGATGGTGAATTTACAGTAAGTTTTAAACTATTGTTACAATTGATTGCGGTACCTGTAGGTGCTATACTATTATCGGCAGTTGTGATAACCGTAGCTAAAGTATTATTTTCTTTTAGTTGGTCAATGGTTGAGGTAACGGTTGCAGTGAATGAATATTTAGTAGCTGCTTCTAAATTGATGGGTTTTTGGAAAGTATAATTCATGGACTCTCCCGCTTCCAGTCGGCCATTAAAAGTTTCATTGATATCTAAAATGGTATTCGTGCCCTTTGTTACTGTTAAGCTAAGCGGGAAGTTTTTTTGTTGTGTTGTGCCATTATTGGTCACTTTGACGGTGACATATTGAACCGATCTTTTACAAGCTGCATTCTGTGGACTTACCAAATCTGACATTTGCAAATCGCTAGACGGGTTGATGATTCTTAAAGTATAATCCTGTGTTTCTCCATTTGTATAAGTGCCACATGCCAATACGTTGGTGCTATTACTTGTTTCCATCACCACAATTCGTAACTTTATTAAGCGACCAAGTTGTAATGTATCGGGCAAGCTGATGTTTGCAGTATAATTACTATTCGTGATTCCAGTACTTGTATTGACTAATTCATTTGTTTCAAATGTGCCATTGCTATTATAGTCAATAAAGGTTTTTACAAAGCGCGTATTATTGGTCGCATCTGCACTTCCTAGTTTTAAAAATAAATTGAGCGCACTGTTGGGTTCGCCGTTGATGAATAAATTGGTATTATCTACATAATCCTTATTAGTCGCTGGTACAAATTGAATGTTATTAAGGCTTACACTGTCAATTTTACTACCAGTGCTTGAGCTTGCAGTGGATGCGCAATAAGCTGCACCACCTGCACCGCTGATGACTAATGAATAAGGTTGTTGTCCTCGATCTAAATTACGCTTATGCTTAACTTTAATCAAATAGCTTTTACCAACTAATGTGGTATCGATTTCTACTTTTTCAACATTGTCTAAAATATTGTCACCTTTAAAAGCAGCACTGGCAGGAGTTTTCGGATTTAGTTTCCATGAATTAGTGATTTTGGTGCCTTGACTTATTGTCAAGTCCAAGTCGTTCACTAATTGGGGTGTTGTGTCATTTAATGTAGTTCTGACAGTCCCTTTAACATCGTTCCAAACAATACTTGCTTTTACTGGGTTTTTCCCGGAAGCAATAATGGTATAGGTGGTGGAGTCCAAATTATTTAAAGTGTTTTCATACACTAAGTCCGAACTTGCATTACTGTTTTTAGTGGTCAAAGCATTTTTTAAAACGGTGGCAGCCTCAAACATATTAAGTAACCCCCATCCAAATTTGTAATCTGGTCCAGGGTTGGGTCCTGATTCATTTGCTGTATGTATCGCTAAAGCTTTCACTGTGGTCGATCGCAAAAACTTTTTAGGACTTAATTGTTGGCTTAGTTCTTGTAATAATAATAATGACCCAGCAGCATTTGGGGTTGCCATCGAAGTTCCATTCTTATAACCGTAACTAGAATCATGGGTAGCAGTGGTTGAAAATACAGACACGCCATCCGCTACAATATCGGGCTTAATTCTTCCATCATCCGTTGGCCCCCAACTACTAAACGAGGACATGACCACATCTTCCTTTTTGGTATACGGACTGGATAAGCCAGAAACGGCACCCACCACCAATATATTTTTTGCATTAATATCTGCAGATAAAGTTTCATAAGCATCATTACTGCTTAAGCTATCAGGCCTTCCGCCTGCATTATACATTTTCCCATTGGCATCTCTTCTCCAATAGGTATCACCCACTTTGGGGCCAGTACTTCCATGATTATTTCCTGCAGCTTTCGCAATTAAATAAAAAGGTGCATTGTACATAATGGAATCGTGTAATTGTGCTTCATAATTGTAAAGACCAAATTTAAAATCTTCCTTTTCATCGAACTTACCATTGAATTCCCAACGATCAGAAGAATCACTATTTTGATCCCAGCCACTTACTATTCCATAAGAGTGATTGGAAATAAGCATTCCATTGGCTGCCGCTGCAGACATTTCACTATTGTCATTATTCCAGTCATAGGAATAAGCTCCTTTTAAATTATAGGACATTCCTTTTGCTAATGGGTTCAATCCCTTGCTCATAACGGTGCCAATCACATGCGTGCCATGTTCATAGGCTTTTGTGGCATTGTCTTTTTGTACAATTCTATTTCTAAGTTCAATATGTGTAGTAAGCACCGCACCTTGATCCCAAACGCCGAAAGTATTTGTCAAGCTATCGCTTTCACCAGTTAAATTAAATCCGTTAGCTGCGGTTGGCCAAAGTTTATTCGTATTGACTGTGATTGCGGGAATAGGATCTGCAAAACTTGTATAATAAATGGGCAGGCCAGCTGCATCAATACCTATTAAGGAACGACGGTTATTGCCGGCTTGATAAAATAAGGGCCATCTTTTTTCCTTGGCTTTGATTAAAGCTTCTGAATAGGAAGCGCGGGATTCAATATCTAAAGATTTTGCCGTACTTAATAATATTAATTTTCTGGTTTGAACCTGTGCATTTATTTGTTGAAAAAAAATAAATGAAACCAATAAACAAATTTGCCATTTTTTCATTCGCATGTATTTATAAAACCTTTAAATAGGAGTCTTCGAAATTACAATATATTATCTATTTTTTGGCAATTTGCCTGATTTATAAGGCCTTATTCGTAGTTGCTTTTTGCTAATAGTTGTTTGTAAATCTGTTTAAATTTTGTTGTAACTTTAAACAAATGCACATGCAATGAAAAGTGTTTACGCAACTACTTTTGGTCTAATGCTAATGTCTGGATTATTTTTGGGATGTTTGGCGGTCAATAAGCAATCAAAAGCGCAAGTAGCGCAAGGTATTCAAGGTCAGGTTTTTGAACAAAAAGGCAATCAAATGCCACAAAAAGGAAAGCCTTTTTCAAAGGGTGTTGGATATGCAACACAGCTCTATGTTTTTGAACCAACGAACATTCAATCTGCAGGTCAAATTAATGGTAATTTATTTAACCAGCCAACCACTCAATTAATTGGGAGTTTTACAACTGATTCATTGGGCCATTTTAAGGTAAATTTAGCTCCAGGCAGGTATAGCATTTTTGTCGGGTATGAAAAAGGGTATTATGCAACTAGTTTTAACCAACTAAATGAACTAGGAATAGTGCAAGTTGTAGCGGGAACCTTTGTGCCTATGGAAGTAATTATTAGCGCCAAAGCAAGTTATTAGTATTGAAATAGTATCTTTGTAGGGTGATGTATGAATGAGCAATCCTTGTTTGAACGGTTTAATGTATCCCCCCTCCTAAATTCTTTGGCGGACAGGATAGCAATGTCCGAGACACAAAAAATTCCTTTTCAAATTTTTCTGCAGCACCTCAATGGATCGGCACCTGCTTTTGTTTTACAAACTATTTTTACGCATGAAAAAACGAATCATTGGAATCATATTGTCGTATTGAATGATGCAGAAGAAGCAGCTTATTTTTTTAATTCCATTGAAAGCGTGACTGAGGCGATGGATTTGTTTTATTTTCCCTCCTCTTTCAAAACACCTCACAATTTTAATTTTTTAAATCCCTCACATGTAATGCTCCGAACCGAAGCATTGACTAAAATATCAATGGGCGGCAATAAAAAAATTATTGTGACTTATCCTGAAGCGCTTTTTGAAAAAGTGATACTTCCAAAAACGCTACAAAATAATATTATACAAATTAAAACCAATGATAGTATTGATTTAAACGCAATGATGCAGCAATTTATTGATTATGGTTTTGAACGCACCGATTTTGTTTATGAGCCAGGTCAATTTGCTTTACGAGGCGGTATTTTTGATATTTATTCTTTTGGAAATGAAAAGCCCTATCGGATTGAGTTGTTTGGAGAGGAGGTGGATAGCATTCGCTTGTTTGATCCTGCAACACAATTGAGTGAACGTAAATTATTGCAAGTAAATATAATTCCAAATGTAACGACACAATTTGAGGATACTGAAAAAATTCCACTCATTGAGTTTATGAATAATAATACCATTCTTTGGGTAAAGGATTGGAATATAATTAAGCAACGTGGCATGGATCAATGGGAATCCTTGAATGACTTTTTAACCCATACGGCCAATAACAAACCCATTGAATTGGGCGATGCGCATATCAAACATACCCAATTAGATGATTTTGATACGGTGGAGAACGCGAAAACTTCTATATTGAATAGCACCATCATTGAATGGGGGTTTCAAGCAAATATTTCAAAGGAGGTTATTTCATTTAACACCCAAGTTCAGCCTAGTTTTAATAGACAATTTCAATTGTTGATTGCCAACCTGCAGGAGCTTGAAAAAAAGGGCTATGCCTTATTTATTTTTGCAGAGCAAGCCAAGCAGTTGGAGCGTTTGCATGCTATTTTCACAGACTTGAAAACGGAAATACAATTTACGCCTATAGTAAAAAATATTCACGAAGGGTTTATTGATCATGATCATAAAATTGTTTGTTATACGGATCATCAAATATTTCAACGCTATCATAAATACAAAGTAAAGCAGGCCTATAGTAAAAGTAAGGCCATAACGCTCAGAACCTTACGTGATATGCAGCCTGGCGATTATGTTACGCATATTGACCATGGCGTGGGTGTTTATAGTGGGCTGCAAAAAATTGACGTGAATGGTTTGATGCAGGAAGCGGTAAGAATTATATATAAGGACAGTGATATATTATATGTGAATATTAATTCACTACATAAAATTTCAAAATACACTGGGAAGGAAGGGGCGCCTCCAAAAATAAATAAGTTAGGTTCCGATGCTTGGGTTAAGTTAAAAGACAAAACAAAAGCAAAGGTCAAGGAGATTGCCTTCGATTTGATAAAGTTGTATGCGCAACGTAAGGCACAAGCTGGCTTTGCATTTACGCCGGATAATTACATGCAATATGAATTGGAAGCTTCGTTTATTTATGAAGAAACTTTGGATCAAGCAAAGGCAATAGCCGATGTAAAAAAGGATATGGAAACGCCTTCGCCCATGGATAGATTGGTTTGTGGTGATGTGGGTTTTGGTAAAACAGAAGTAGCAGTTAGGGCTGCTTTTAAAGCGGCCATTGATGGAAAGCAAGTAGCACTTTTGGTGCCCACCACCATTTTAGCATTTCAACATTATAAAACCTTTGTGGATCGATTAAAGGATTTTCCTATTACGGTTGATTATTTGAATCGATTTAAATCTGCCGCACAAAAAAAGGAAACCATTGAAAAAGTAAAACAAGGGAAGGTGGATATTTTGGTGGGCACTCATGGTATTTTAGGGAAGGATGTGGTATTTAAGGATTTGGGTTTAATGATTATTGATGAAGAACAAAAGTTTGGGGTAGGGCATAAAGAAAAATTAAAAACATTAAGAGCGACGGTTGATTGTTTAACATTAACAGCAACACCTATTCCACGAACCTTGCATTTTAGTTTAATGGGCGCGCGTGATTTAAGTATAATAAATACCCCACCTGCCAATAGGCAACCTATTCATACGGAAGTGCAGGTGTTTAATGAGGATACGATTCGCGAAGCCATTTATTACGAAGCAGAAAGGGGAGGGCAGGTATTTTTTATTCATAATCGTGTACAAGGCTTGTCGGAAATGTGTGCAATAATTCAGCGTTTATGCCCTGACTTAAGTATTGGATTCGCACACGGTCAGTTAGAAGGGCATCAATTGGAAGAAAAAATATTGGATTTTATTGAGAAAAGATATGATGTGTTGGTGTGTACGAATATTGTGGAAAGTGGCGTGGATATTGCCAATGTGAATACCATCATCATTAATAATGCACATCAATTTGGCTTAAGTGATTTGCATCAATTAAGGGGAAGGGTAGGCCGAAGCAATAAAAAAGCATTTTGCTATTTATTAGCGCCACCCATTAGCACTTTACCTGACGACTCCCGAAAAAGATTGCAAACCTTAGAACAGTTTAGTGAGCTTGGTAGTGGATTTCAAATTGCGATGCGCGATCTAGACATTCGCGGTGCGGGTAATTTATTAGGCGGAGAGCAAAGTGGGTTTATGGTGGAGATAGGCTTTGAAATGTACCAGAAAATTTTAGCAGAAGCGGTAAGAGAATTAAAAAGATCTGATTTTAAAGAATTATTCCAGGAAGAAATTAGTAAGCAGGATGATTATGTGCAAGACTGTACGATTGATACTGACTTGGAAATTATGATTCCAGATATTTATGTGGAAAGTATTGGAGAGCGACTCTCCTTATATACAAGATTGGATCAATCTGAAAATGACGAAGAATTAGATTTGCTCCATGCGGAAATGATTGATCGATTTGGTCCGATGCCTAAGTCAGTCGAAGATTTATTTACAACAGTAAAGTGTAGAAAGATCGCTATCGCATTGGGTTTTGAAAAAATGACTTTGAAAGACGAAACAGTAAGGTGCTTTTTTATAAATCGTCCGGATGCGCCTTATTTTGAAAGTGTTACATTCAAGCAATTATTATTGTTTGCGCAAACCTCGATGAATACTGCTCATTTTAAACAAGCGGGAAAAAATTTCATTTTAATTATTAAAGACATCAAAGGGATGAGTGAATGTTACCGCCTTTTGAATAAAATACATACTGGCGTTTTAGGCGTCAAATAAGTTAATGCGTTAAAGGTATAAAATGTTAAAAGCCGCACTCGATGAATCGAGTGCGGCTTTTAAATAAGATTGGAATTATGTAAAAAAGATCCAGTTAAACTAGAATCCTTTTGTAGCCACTCCGTCAGCAATAGCTTTAAGCGCGTTTGTTTCGCTCATGATTGCTGCCATTTTATTTCCTTTACCATCATTGCCACCTGCCATATAACCGCCTTTTGCAGTTTTAGTGATGACAGCATCATGCATTGGTACATTTTTTTCTTTTGTTTTTAAGCAATACGCTTTAATCATTTTTGTAGTGTCCATTTTGTATAAATTTTAAAGTGAAATTTTCTAATTGAAAGTAGGTTATTTATTGTGATTCATTTAAGTTCAAGGGCTGTTTTTTGTTAAAATGGCCAAAAATTGTATTAATACTAACTTTTAGGCATCAATTTTAGCATATTTCGCGTGTGATTCAATGAATTCCCTTCTTGGAGCCACTTCATCACCCATTAGCATACTAAAAATACGATCCGCTTCAGCAACACTTTCGATGGTCACTTGTTTCAAGGTTCTTCTGGATGGATCCATGGTCGTTTCCCATAATTGATCTGCGTTCATTTCTCCCAAACCTTTATATCGTTGGATAGTTACTGAATCATCTTTTCCACCACCAATTTTTGTAACCAATGCCTTTCTTTGTTCTTCGCTATAGGCATATTCCTGGTCCTTCCCTTTTTTTACTAAATATAAAGGAGGTTGTGCAATGTATACATAGCCATTTTGCACTAACTCTTTCATATATCTAAAGATGAAAGTTAAAATTAATGTGGCGATGTGAGAACCATCCACATCGGCATCGGTCATGATAATTAATTTATGATAACGAAGTTTTGCAATATTCAAAGCCTTTGGATCTTCATCCGTACCAACGGTTACGCCAAGTGCAGTATACATATTGCGAATCTCCTCATTCTCATAAATTTTGTGCTCCATTGCTTTTTCAACATTCAAAATTTTACCACGTAAAGGTAAAATGGCTTGATAGCCACGATCACGACCTTGTTTTGCAGTACCTCCCGCCGAATCTCCTTCGACTAAGTAAAGCTCACATCTTTCTGGATCCCTATCTGAACAATCCGCCAATTTTCCTGGAAGACCGCCACCCGTAAGTACCGTTTTGCGTTGGACCATGTCACGCGCTTTTTTTGCTGCAACACGGGCTTGGGCCGCTAAAATTATTTTTGAGATTACATACTTCGCTTCTTTCGGATTTTCTTCTAAATAAGCTTCTAATACCCTAGAAACGGTAGTTTGAACCACACCACTCACCTCGCTATTTCCTAATTTGGTTTTTGTTTGACCTTCAAATTGAGGTTCAGGCACTTTCACAGAAATAATAGCACTTAAGCCTTCTCTGAAATCATCTCCTTCCACCGTTACTTTTGCTCTTTCAAACAAACCTTCCTTATCGCCGTAACTTTTAAATACGCGGGTGAGTGCAGTTCTAAATCCTGTTACGTGCGTTCCACCTTCAATCGTATTAATATTATTTACATAAGAAAATATATTCTCTTTAAAATCGTCATTGTAGGTCAATGCCACTTCAACCATTACATTTGAAGCTTCATCTAAACCTTCTACATACAAAGGTTGTGCAATAATCGGATTACGATTACCATTCTTATCTAACATTTGTACAAACTCAACAATACCACCTTCGCTATAAAAATTATTTTTATAAGCAACGCCTGTATCATCTAATTCTCTGTGGTCTGTTAATGTAATGTTGATTCTTTTATTCAAATAGGAAAGCTCACGTAAACGACCTTCTAAAATTTCTCTTTTATAAACTGATTCTTGAAAGATGCTTAAGTCAGGCCAGAAATGAACGCGTGTACCAGTTTTGTCACTTGTTCCTGATTCTCTTACCGCATATTTTGGGATACCAATGCTATATTCTTGTTCAAATATTTTACCTTCTCTTTCAACGGTTACCAACAATTTGGTACTAAGCGCGTTTACGCAACTCACTCCCACACCATGTAAGCCGCCGGATACCTTGTAGGTATTTTTATCAAATTTACCTCCAGCATGTAACACGGTCATTACCACTTCCAAAGCGGATTTTTTCTCCTTGGTGTGCATTGCTGTAGGAATACCACGACCATTATCTTGAACGCTGATGGAATTATCTTCATGAATGGCTACCTCGATATGAGAGCAATAGCCTGCCAACGCTTCATCAATGGAGTTGTCAACTACCTCATATACAAGGTGGTGTAAGCCTTTTGAGCCCACATCGCCAATATACATAGCGGGTCTTTTTCGAACGGCTTCCAATCCCTCTAAAACCTGGATACTATCGGCACCGTAATTCTTGTTTTCTGCTGATTCGCTTGACTGTAAATCTTCTGACATAAAATGGTTAAAATTATTTTGTTTTTATAGGCATTCCGAATGCATACAAACTTAAGAAAATTAAGGGTTTAAAGCCTGTTTTAGCCTCAATTTAGTTATCCCCATTTTGGCCATTTTGTGCATAGCTTTTTAGCCTAAAAATGCCCCCTTTTTTTAGTCATTTTTGCGTCAGATTTTGGCCTTCCATAGTTGCTTTACTTTTAATGCCTTAATTTTGCTTTTATGACAGTAGCCCAGGAAATATTAAAACAGGTAAATGCACCCCATGGATTTGATGGGATGGCCTTGTTGTATTCCAAGGAGCAACGCATACCTGGCTCCACCCAATACCATATTCGTCGCTATGCAGCACAGGATAGTTGGGCGGCCGAGGATACCGGCATGTTTGTATATCACTATAATGCTACCACACCCAAGGAGAACTATTTAGAATTACGATTTTGCATATCGGGCAACAGATATTGTGAAAATAAATTATGTGGAACCTGTAATCAAATACCGACCACTGATTGTTCAGGCCCTTTGCGTACGATTGACGTTTTTTCATTTCATTTTACTTCCACTTTTTTACATCAGTTTGTGCATCATGTAAAATTGAATAATAAAAAAGATGATTTATTGGCATTTAAGCACCTAGATAATTTTTCCAAAATATTTCAATTGAGTTTAAAAAAGCGCGCCACTTTGGATGCCTTGTTAAATCATAGTTATTCAGGTTCGCTTGAAAATATATTTGTAAATGCAAAAGTGCATGAATTATTGGTGTATAGCTTGGAGCATGTCGTGGAAGAAAAAGACGCTGTATTTTCTTGTAAATTTTTAGCAGATGAGCGTGGCACTGAAAGCATATATCAAGCACGTGAATTTTTATTACAACATATTGGAGATCCTATTACCATTAAGGAATTAAGCCGTAAGGTGGCCATGAATGAGTGTTATTTAAAGAAGGGTTTTAAAGAGGTTTTTGGCACCACGATATTTGATTTTTACCAACAACAAAGAATGGAGCACGCGAAATATTTGTTGTATGAAAAAGCATTAAGTGTCACGGACGTGTCCGCATTATTGGGCTATTCTTCTATCTCTCACTTTTCTGCCGCCTTTAAAAAACATACCGGCTTAAAACCTTGTGAGTTGCTGAATTAATTAGGATTACGTTTATCCAATTTTGTAGTTTCTTCCTTTTATTTTAGTTATTTTTATTTCTCAAACTATTCTATGCGACATTTATTAGCCATTGCCATTTTATTTTTATTGAGCTCATGTATTAATCAAAAAGTAGATTTAATTGTGCATCATGCACAAATTTTTACAGTCAATAATGAATTTAGTGTCGCAGAAGCCATGGCCATTCAGGATGGTAAAATTGTTGCGATTGGTAATAATGATGATATCTTAAAAGAGTATAAGTCGGATAGCGTTGTTAATGCAAATGGCGCAAGTGTTTACCCAGGTTTTATTGACGCGCATGCGCATTTTTTAGGATATGGACAATCCCTATACACAGTAGATTTAATGTTTGTACCTACTTGGGACGAAGCCATTGCTCGCGTGAAAGACTTTGCAGCGAAGCATCCTGGAACGGGTTGGATTAAAGGAAGGGGCTGGGATCAGAACCGTTTTCCGGGTAAACAATTTCCGACCAATGCGTTGTTAAATGAATTATTTCCGGATCGACCTGTAATATTAGAAAGAGTAGATGGGCATGCAAGTATTGCTAATGACTTTGCATTAAAGTTAGCAGGAGTAAAGCCAGGTCAAACTATGGTAGGCGGGCAGTTTTTAACCCTAGATGGAAAATTAACTGGATTGCTTGTAGATAATGCAGTAAGTGTGGTTGATAAAATGATGCCCCCTGTTACCAAGGAGGAGTATAAAAATTGGTTAATCAGCGCCCAGCAAAATTGTTTTGCAACAGGATTAACAACGATTACAGATTGTGGGTTAAGTCCAGCTGATATTGATCAAGTGGATGCGTTGCAAAAAAGCAATGATTTAAAAATGCGTTTGTATGTGATGTTAAGTGACAAACCGGAATCCTACAGTTCAAAATATTTTACCGATGGCGGGTATGTCACTGATCGTTTATTAGTGAAAGGAATAAAAGTATATAGTGATGGGGCACTTGGAAGTAGGGGTGCTTGCTTATTGCAACACTATACGGATAAAGCTGGCTGGTCGGGCTTTTTGTTAAGTAGTCAAGCGCATTTTGATTCATTGGCTGCACAATTAATTAATACCGATTTTCAAATGTGTACCCATGCGATTGGGGATAGCGCGAATCGTACCATATTAAATGTATATGCGAAATATTTAAAAGGGGAGAATGACAAACGTTGGAGAATAGAACATGCACAAATTATTCATCCTGCCGATTTTCATTTGTTTGGCGAGAATAGTATTGTGCCTTCGGTGCAGCCAACGCATGCGACTAGTGATATGTATTGGGCAGGGGATAGATTAGGTGCGGAAAGATTAAAGGGCGGGTATGCTTTCAAACAATTGTTAGATGAGAATGGATGGCTTCCTTTGGGAACAGATTTTCCTGTAGAAGAAATTAATCCATTTAAAACATTTTTAGCGGCAGTGGCAAGACAGGATAGTAAAGGTTTTCCTGCGGGCGGTTTTCAAATGGAAAATGCTTTGACAAGAGAACAAACCATTCGAGGTATGACCATTTGGGCCGCAAAAGCAAACCGCATGGAAAAACAAGTGGGTTCCTTAGAAGTAGGGAAGAAAGCTGATTTTATTATCCTCGATAAAAACTTAATGATTGTGCCGGCGGATAGTATTTTGCAAATAAAAGTGAAGCGTACTTATTTGAATGGAGAGCGCGTTCATTAATAGTTTGGTTTGAATATTATATTTCATCCTTCTCTGCTCGCCATTTAACGCTAAAATTTATAAATTCTAACTAAAAGTCTGAACTCGCACTTCGTGCTCAGACATGCAGACTTTTTTAACTTTCGAATTTATAAATTTCTTTACGCTATGGCTCAAAGTTCAGGAGTGAAATACAATATTCAACTCTAAAACTTAATGATTACAACCCGACCATATCTTTAGGGATGACCCAAGCATCAAATTCTTCAGGGGTAACATAGCCTAATTTCACCGCCATTTCTTTTAATGTGGTTCCTTCCTTATGTGCTTTTTGTGCGATCTCTGCTGATTTGTAATAACCAATCTTGGTATTTAAAGAAGTCACTAACATTAAGCTATTGTTCACGTGCTTATTGATATTAGCTTCGATCGGTGCTAACCCTATCGCGCATTTTTCATTGAAGCTCATACAGCCATCTCCAATTAATCTTGCACTATGTAAGAAATTATAAATCATGACTGGTTTAAATACGTTCAATTCAAAGTGACCCATGGAACCACCTATGTTAATTGCAACATCATTGCCCATTACCTGTGCCGCTATCATGGTTAATGCTTCAGATTGGGTAGGATTCACTTTGCCAGGCATGATAGAAGATCCTGGTTCATTATCAGGAATAAAAATTTCACCAATACCACTTCTTGGTCCGGATGAAAGCATACGAACATCGTTGGCGATTTTCATTAAGCTTACGGCTACTGTTTTTAATGCGCCATGTGATTCAACAATTGCATCATGTGCCGCGAGTGCTTCAAATTTATTTTCAGCAGTAATAAATGGAAGGCCTGTTAAGTTAGCAATATGTTTTGCTACATTTTCTGAATAACCTTTGGGTGTATTAATACCCGTACCCACTGCAGTGCCACCTAATGCTAATTCGCTTAAGTGTGCTAATGTATTTTCAATGGCTCTTAAACCATGCTTTAATTGGCTTGCGTATCCGCTAATTTCTTGCCCCAATGTGAGTGGGGTTGCATCCATAAAATGGGTACGACCAATTTTTACGATATGCATGAATTCGGCACTCTTCGCATCCAATGTATTTTTTAAAGTAGTAATACCAGGAATGGTTATTTCTTTTAAAATTTGGTAAGCCGCAATATGCATGGCTGTTGGAAAAGTATCGTTAGAGGATTGTGATTTATTTACATCATCATTCGGGTGTATAAATTTATCATGATCTAATAAGCTTCCTCCATTGATAACATGCGCACGATAAGCAATTACTTCGTTCATGTTCATATTGCTTTGGGTACCACTACCTGTTTGCCATACGACTAATGGAAATTGGTCATCTAATTTACCTGCTAATATTTCATCACATACTTGTCCAATTAAATCACATTTTTCTTTTGGTAAAACACCCGCATCACAATTGGTTAAAGCTGCTGCTTTTTTTAAGTAAGCAAATGCGCGAATAATTTCTTTCGGCATTCTATTAATGTCTTGCGCTATTTTGAAATTTTCAATACTTCTTTGTGTCTGTGCACCCCAATAAACATGTGCAGGTACTTTTACTTCGCCCATGGTATCTTTCTCGATTCTGTATTCCATATCCTAAAATTTTGATAACACAAAGGTACTACAGCAATTATAAAATTGCGTCAGTTGGGCTTATTAAATTCGGGTAAAAAAGGGTTAATGCCCTTTGAAAATAGGCTTCCTTTTATCAATAAATGCTTGTATTCCTTCTTTGCAATCATCGGTGACAAAACATTCTCCAAATAAGTTGGCTTCCACATCATAGCCGTTTACTTGTTCATCCCATACTGCATTGATGGCTTTAATGGAGTTGCCCACAGCGATCGGAGATTTTTGATGACATACCCTTAATATAGAAAAGGCCTTATCTAGTAATTCGCTTTGCGGAACCACATAGTTGGCTAAGCCATAATTCATGGCCTGTGTTGCATTAATGGTTTTACCTGTAATGATTAATTCCATGGCCCGGCCTTTGCCTACTCTTTGCGTTAACCTTTGCGAGCCACCATAGCCAACCATAATCCCTAGGTTTACTTCAGGCTGGCCAAAAGTGGCGCTTTCAGATGCAATCACAAAATGGCAACTCATGGCTAATTCGCACCCTCCACCTAATGCAAATCCGTTCACACAAGCAACCACTGGTTTCGGACAATGCTCAATTTTTGAGAATACAGCTTGTCCTCTTTTTGCAACAGCTATTGCTTGCTCTTTTGTTAAGGATTCAAATTCTTTTATATCTGCACCAGCTACAAAGCTTTTAAGTCCTGCGCCGGTGATAACCACACTTTTTATTTCTGGAAATTTGTATACGCGATCTATAACTGCATCCAAATCATCGATGACTTGTTTGTTCAATGCATTTAAAACGTCTGGACGGTTAATGGTAATGATTAAGGTGTGGTCTTCTAATTTTGTGAACAAAGTTTGGAACGACATAATAAAAAATTTAATTTTTTATTGCACCTTATTTTTTGTGTTTCGCCACCCACTCTCGAATATAGGTTGCGATATCGGTGGTATTAGTGCCAGGTGCAAATAAGGTACCAATACCCATCTCTCTTAAAACAATACTATCTTGTTCAGGTATAATTCCGCCACCTGTTAGTAATACACTTGTCAATCCTTTTTCCTGCATTAACTTATAAACTTTAGGGAAAACGGTCATGTGTGCGCCTGATAAAATGCTAATGCCTATCGCGTCCACATCTTCTTGTAAGGCGGCTTGTACCACCATTTCAGGACTTTGGCGTAGGCCCGTATATATAACTTCCATCCCAGCGTCTCTTAAAGCGGTTGCAATAATTTTAGCGCCACGGTCATGTCCGTCTAATCCAACTTTCGCAACTAATACTCTTATGGGTTTCACATTACTCATGTTAAGTGTTACTACAATTTACATTATTTATTGGAAAGTAATTTCAAACTGTACTCGATTCTTTCTTTCGCATCTTTTAATTCAATAGCCTGAATGATTTCAAAAACACCTGGTCCAAATTTACCACCCACTAACATGATTCTAAAAGGTAACATAAGGTCACCTGGTTTTATTTCATGGGTTGCGGCCAGGGCTTTAAAATGTATTTCAAGATCAGCCGCTATTGAATGGGTATCGCCCTTACTGATCATTTCAGCATATGCCGCAGTCAATGCTGTAAAGAAGGTATGTTTTTTTTCCTCCCACTTGGTTAGTATGGACGCTGTGTCAATCTCAGTTGGTGCTTTGAAAAAGAAACTGCCTTGGGTAATGAAATCGGTTAGTAAATGGCATCTGTCTTTAATAAGTCCAATTACTTTGACCAAATAGGCGGGCTCGTGAACTTCAATTTGTGCATCATCATAAAATGGTTTTACTAATGTAGCAAGTTGATCATTGCTTGTTTTCTTTATCCATTCTTGGTTGAACCATTTAGCTTTTTCGTAATCAAATTTCGCACCACCTTTATGCACACGCTCTAGTGAAAATTGCGCAATTAATTCGTCGATGCTAAAAATTTCTTTATCTGTTCCATCATTCCATCCTAATAAAGCTAATAAGTTAATTAAAGCCTCAGGAAGGAATCCTCTTTCTTTAAATCCAATGGTTTGTTCTTTTGTATTGGGATCCATCCAATCCATAGCAAATACGGGGAAGCCTAATCTTTCTCCATCACGCTTGCTTAATTTTCCATGTCCTTCTGGTTTTAATATCAAGGGCAAATGTGCCCATTGTGGCATATGATTTATGCCAAATAAATATTTCCAAAGTAAAATATGCACGGGTGCATTTGGGAGCCATTCTTCTCCACGAAAAGCATGTGTAATTTTCATTAAATGATCATCCACTACCACGGCTAAGTGATAAGTTGGCATACCATCCGCTTTTAATAAAACTTTATCATCAACTGTACTTGTATCAAAGGAAACTTCACCGCGAATTAAATCATTAAAGGATAATGTTTCTTGTTCCGGCATGATAATTCTAACCACATAGGGTGTATTATTTTTTAATAAATCATTCACCTCATTTTCGCTTAATGAAATTGAATTTTTCATTTCCTTGCGATGTGCCTTATTGTATTGGAAATTGGGGATTTGGTTTCTTTTGTTTTCCAAATCACTAGGGGTATCAAATGCATAATAAGCATAGCCATCTGCAATGAGTTGGTCTGCGTATTTTTTATATAATTGTTTGCGTTCGCTTTGGCGATAGGGCGCATAGGCACCACCCACTGCAGGGCTTTCATCCGGGGATAAGCCGCACCAGGCTAGTGTGTCCATAATATATTGCTCTGCACCAGGCACGAAACGAGATTGGTCGGTATCCTCAATTCTTAATATAAACTCCCCACCATGGTGTTTTGCAAATAAATAATTAAATAAAACGGTTCTTACTCCGCCTATATGTAACCCGCCTGTAGGAGAGGGTGCAAACCTAACTCTGACCTTTGAATCCATGCTATAAATTATTTACACAAAGATAATATTCAATTGGGCAAAAGAACTATTTATCTTTGGGTATGTATTTGATTAAAACACCTTTTTGGCTTAGGGCAATTTATCCAAATTGCATTTGGCGAAAACCTGCCAATGAAAAGGTGATTTATCTCAGTTTTGATGATGGGCCGCATCCTTGTGCAACGCCTTTTGTGTTAGAGCAATTAAATAAATATAATGCCAAGGCAACTTTTTTCTGCATTGGTAAAAATGTGCTTTCTTCTCCTAATATTTACGAGTCTGTTTTGAATCATGGGCATGCGATTGGAAATCATACCTACGATCATTTAAATGGTTGGAAGGTGGGAACAGATGATTATATAAATAATATTAAAAGTGCAGCCAGTTTAATTGCTTCCGACTTATTTAGGCCGCCCTATGGTCGCATTAAGCGTTGTCAAATTAAAAGTATAAAATCAGATGCCAATTTGCCAAAGCAAATAATTATGTGGGATGTGTTGAGTGCCGATTTTGATACAAAAATTACAGGAGAGCAATGCGCAAAAAATGTAATTAAAAATGCAGGGCCTGGATCCATTATTGTTTTTCACGATAGCACAAAAGCTTGGAATCGTTTACAAATTGCATTGCCTTTGGTGCTAAATTATTTTAGCACATTAGGTTATCGATTTGAGGCAATTACTTCAAATTAATTAGGTGCAAAAAAAAGCCAAGGTAGAAACCTCGGCCGTATAATCCGTACCCTATAAAAAACCTTTTTTGTATTTAGATGGTGTTAGCTACGGCTAACTAAAAACAATAACGATATAAATTCCTATTTTAGTATGCAGAGATTAAAAAAAAGCATTGCTTTGCATCAAATTCAGCTTGTTTATGCAATTTATTGACACCCATGCACATGTATATTCGGAGGAATTATTACCTGATTTGAACCAGTTAATGCAAAATGCGATTAGTTCAGGGGTTACTAAAATTTTTATGCCTGCCATTGATAGTCATAGCTTGAAAGCAATGATTTCGGTGGAGAATGCGTTTCCGAAAAATTGTTTTTCCATGGCGGGTTTACACCCTTGTTATGTAAAAGAAAATGTACAAGCAGAATTAGCGATTGTTGCAGATCAATTATCAAAAAAAATATTTCCTGCGATTGGTGAGATTGGCTTGGATTTTTATTGGGATAAAACTTTTGTATCGCAACAACAGCTCGCTTTTAATACACAAATGCAATGGGCCTTAGATTTTAATTTACCTATTGTTATTCATACGCGCAATGCCATGGGTGAAACTATTGAAGCAGTAAAGCCTTTTGCTAAAAAAGGTTTGCGTGGTATTTTTCATTGCTTTAGTGGAAGTAAGGAATCGGCGGAACAAATTATTAGTATGGGATTTCATTTAGGTTTGGGTGGCGTGCTTACCTATAAAAATGCAGGAGTTGCAGAAGCAATCAAAGATATTCCTATGGAGTGGTTGGTATTGGAAACGGATGCGCCTTACTTGTCGCCTGTACCGTATCGTGGCAAAAAAAACGAACCTGCTTTTATTGTCGAAGTGGCAAAGAAATTAGCAGAGATTAAAAATATGCCTTTGCATGAAGTGGCGGAGATCACTTCGAAGAATGCGGTGAAGGTGTTTGGGGAGTGGTAGAGGAAACTTTTACAAATATTTGGGATGGCCGACTTCACTTTGCTCGTCGGCATCCCAGTATGAATGAATCTTTAGACTTTTATTTAAAAGAGTCCAATATCGTCAAAAAATACTTCAAAAATCTTTCCGCTATATTCTTTTAATTCAATTGAAGAAATAGTTGCCGGATTTCCCAGGCTAGACAAAGGCACTTCTACCTGTGTCCAAACCCCTAGGGTAGTAGGAAGGGTTAAAGTATAAGTTGCTGTTGAGCTTCCATTTATAATGACTCTAATTTTAAAGCCGCCAGAATTGGTACTACCATAAACAGAAAATTTAACGGCGGTATACCCTGTTGTGCTAACAGCAGGGGTTGCTTTCGTTAACCTAAAACCACCAAAACCAACGTTGTAATTGGTTTTTATTGAATTGGTGCCACGAAGCACGTTGTTCGTATTGGTAAGTGTTGCGGTAGTGCTATACGATGTATTAGACCAGCCAGTAGTAAGCGCATCGGCAAAAATCACATAGCCTAATCCATAAGAAATAGCCGCTTTGGTTGTACCAGAAGGCGTTGTTATAAAAAAGTAGCCTCCTGTAATGGTGGAGGGGATGGTTACCTTTATTTGAGTTTTAGAACTAGATACAATGGCCAAGTCTGTAGTATTTAATTTAACACTTGTCACCCCTAAAAAATAATCTCCAGTAAGTGTAACTTCAGTTCCGGCACCACCAGCACCTGGCGTAAAGGAAGCGATAACAGGGGCTGGCTGTAAAATTTTAATACTATATACCGCTTTGCCGTATTTAGTTGTTATTGTAATTGGGTTATTAGCCGGGTCTGGTAAATTAGAGGGTATTTTAACGGTTACGGTTGTGTCATCTGAACTAAATAAAGAATCTGCTGCAGCAACAGTACTAAATTCTACTTTTAAAGTAGTGCCTAGGTTTTGACCCTTAATAATGATCCAGTCTCCGTATACAACAGAAGACAATGCTAATCCTCTGTTGTTTAAATTGGTTACAGCATTAATGATAGGAGGTAGTGTATTAAATTTAGGCGTATAATCTGTATAATTTTCTTTTTTACAAGAAAAAAACACAAGCATCATAACAACTAAAAGGCCTCCATTTGAAATGCGCTTAGCTATTTGATTAAAAGTATTTGTATACATAAAGTTTATTTTAAAGATTTTACCAACCAGGGTTATTGGCAGGAATTAAGGTGTTTGAATTAATTTCACTTTGAGGAATAGGCAATAATAAATTACGTGTGTTTCTTACTTTAGTAATATTATTTTGTCCAATACCAATTTTATTCATGACTTGTAAATAAACGCCCCAACGCATTAAGTCATACCTTCTTATACCCTCAAAAACAAATTCTCTTGCTCTTTCGGCTAGTACAAAACTTCTAAATTCATCGCGGGTTAAATTAGCAGGTGCTGTTTGTGTTTTAGCTCTTGTACGAATGGTATTTAAGTTAGTATATGCCTGGGGTGTAGGGCCATTGTTAATTTCATTATCTGCTTCCGCAACAATCAAAAACATTTCCGTGTAACGTATCATTGGAAAATGCGCATCGCTTCTTGATACGGTAGGATCAGCCACATCACTATACTTAATGGTGTAGGCGCGATCATCAGTGGCTGGGGTGTTTGCATAAGTAGCCCCATTGATAAATTTGTAATTATAAGACTGCCAAGATGGATAGAAGTATTTGGTTCTAGCTGCATTATTCATTTCATAATTATGTACAACCCCTTTTAATACACGAATGTCTGTGGTATCATAATCATTATAATGATTGTTTGTAAACCACATAGCGCCTCTTCCAAAAGTAGAAAATGAAGACATGTAATTATGTAGTTCATTTACAAAACTACTGCCACCCAATGCTTGTAACTCCCACATATGCTCTGTCTTATTTCTTCCTGCTTTACTCCACATATCCGTCCAATTGGCAAACATTGAATATTCATTACTTGCAATCACTTCTAATGCCTTGTCTCTTGCAAGTATATAATAATCTTTAGAAGATATATTTTCGAGTCCTGCAACAACAGTTTTAGGGTAAGTATACATTCCATTATCTTTACCACCCCTAACACTTACATTTCCTGTTGCAGCACCTGAAGCAATTGTTAAATAGGTTTTTGCCAAGAATCCTTTTGCAACACTTCTTGTTACTCTACCAGGTTCACCTGATTTAGTATCTGAAGTAGGTAATAAATTTGCTTCAGCACTTTTAAAATCTGCAATTACTTGCTTGTAAACATCTGCCACCGATGACCTTGCCATACTAGCTTTAGGATCTAATGATAATGATTTTAAACGAATAGGCACACCACCATACAATTGAACCAATTGAAAATAGGCCCAACCTCTAAAGAAATAAGCTTCGCCCAAAATCCTATTTTTTATAGTAGCATCAATGTTGGTATTAATTGTAGCCACATTTTCAAGTACGGTATTGGCTCTAGAAATAACAGAATAACAACCCACCCAAGGACCATCTACGCCCCAATATCCTTGAGGGTTTCCTGCACCAGACGTCCCTAAAAACCAATCGGCGCCAGATACATGATCGTCATCAAGCATGGTTAAATTCCACATAGGCTGTAAATACAAATCATAGGTATACAATGTACTATATACTGCATTGATAGCTGCTTTAGCATCCGCCTCGTTTTTATAAAAATTTTCTGGAGATAAAAAAGACAAAGGCTTTTCTTCCAATACCTTCTGACAAGAGAAGGTCGAAAATAACAATACCGGCAGTATAACTTTCCAGCTAATTGATTTATTTATTTTCATATAATTAGTTTTAGAATAATTTAAAAGTTGCATTTAATTGCAATGTTGTACGTTTTTGAATTAGGGAAACCGCCTAAGTCTACACCAAATAAAGCCGGATTATCTCCATAGCTATTAATTTCAGGATCAAAGCCTGTATACTTAGTAAACGTGTATAAATTATTTACACCTGCAGATACCCTAATTGCATTAATGCCCTTAACTAATTTTGCAGGCAAAGTGTAGCCAAGGGTTGCATTTTTAATTCTTACAAAGGAACCATCTTCAATAAATCTTCTAGTAAATGGCAAGGTTCTCCAGAACTGTCTAATAGGCTTTGGCGCTAAGGCATTTGAATTATCTGCCCCTTCTTTCCATGCACCATTAAACATGGCTAAGGTTACATTTTTTGAAGTACCAATATTGGCATTCCAAACACTGTTCATATTTACAATATCATTTCCCTGCACCCCATTAATAAAAATACTTAAATCAAAATTTTTGTATTTAAAATTATTGGTGAATCCGAAAGTATAATCTGGATTCACATCTCCAATTACCACGCGATCATTAACAGAGATAGAAGTTGGATCATTATCAAAATTCCTATACTTGATCTCGCCAATCATGCGCCCAATGATATTTGAAGGTTGGCCATTATAAACTAATGAATTTCTTACTTCCGCTTCATTGTCAAAATAGCCGTCTTCTACGTAGCCGTATAATGAACCAATTGGCAGTCCAGCACGTTGAATAAATGGTGCGTCACGGGTAGAAATGTTACTTGCAAATTGCTCTTTTACATCACCACCTAAAGAAATAATTTTATTTCTATTAAAGGAGATATTGAAATTTGTTTTCCATTGAAAATCTTTATTACTTAACACCATTGCATCTAAAGCAATTTCTAAACCCTTATTTTCTACAGAACCAGAATTTCTCAATTGACGTTGAAAACCAGTAGAAGAAGGTGTAGTAATATATTGCAATAAATCATTGGTTTGTTTTAAATACACATCTACATGTGTATTTATTTTTCCTTTAAATAAGCCTAGGTCTAATCCAGCATTGTAAGCATTGGTCG
This sequence comes from Bacteroidota bacterium, assembly GCA_005800655.1. Taxonomy (GTDB): domain Bacteria; phylum Bacteroidota; class Bacteroidia; order Chitinophagales; family Chitinophagaceae; genus Sediminibacterium. The sequence goes on along the minus strand of SYEV01000023.1, from coordinate 3,527 downwards.
TTTCCCATTTTAATCCGGCATTAGCTGGACCTGAGTATACGTCATCCGCTAATCCAGTTTGCACGACTCCATTAAATGTATAATTATAGATGGCCAATTTAGAAAGCGAAGCATACGATCCTATACCCTGATTACCAGTTTGACCGTAACTTGCCCTAATTGTTAATTCATTAATGGGATCTATTTTATTGATAAAAGATTCTTTATGCATCTTCCATGCTAATCCTGCAGAAGAAAAAGCAGCCCACTTATTGTCTTTACCAAATTTACTTGACCCGTCATTTCTGTGTGAAATAGAAATTACATACTTATCAGCATAGGTATAATTAACACGCCCTAATACAGACAATAAGTTAGATTGGTACTTATTAGTAATAATGGGTAAGATTTGTTCTCCAGATTGCAGGTTTTCATTTTGCAACAAATCATTTGGGAAAGTTTTAGCCTCTGCTCTTTTTGAGTTGCCCATATTTTGTTCAAAGGTAGAAGCGGCAGTAGCCGTAATACTATGATTGTTAATTTTCTTATTATAAGTTAAGATACTTTCAGAAACAATACTTGACCAATTGTTATCAGATTTTAATCCCCAACCCTTGGAAGCAAAACCTTCATAAACCGTTCTTGGGTAGTATTGATCACGGGTATTTGCGCCGTAATTAAATCCAATATTTTGTCTGAATTTTAAATCTTTATGCAGCGTCGCTTCCAAATAGTTTGAAGAAAAAATATTAGTTGCAGTGACTCTGTTTAAAACATCATTTACATAAATATAGGGGTTGGTGATAAAGTCATCACCTAAGCCATCATACTCATCTAAAATACTAATGGTTGCAGGATAGGTGAGCGCAGAGCGAACCACACCTGCACTTGCAGCATCTGATTTATCGGTACCGGTTTTAACACCCTTGGTTGTTGAATTAGAAATTGACGTACTGGTACCAATTTTAAAAATCTTACCTAGGTTTCTGTTTAGGTTAAAACTAATATTCATTTTTTTATAGCCCGAAGTACGAATTACGCCTTCCTGGTCTACATAGCCAAATGTTAAGTTATGGCTACCTGCTTCAGAGGCGCCAGATACATTTAGGCTATATTGTTGCGTTAATGCCTTTGTAAATATTTTATCCTGCCAATTGTTGTTATCCGATTCATACAAAGAAAGCGTCGGATACAACAAAGAATAATTTGTACCATCATATTTATTGGAATTCTGGTAAGAAATATTTTGAAAATTCGCATATTCTAATGGCGATAGCATACGAATTCTTTTAGAAACCTCTGCCATGCCAACTGTTATATTTAACTCTACTTTGTCTTTGCCTACTTTGCCTTTTCTAGTAGTAATTAATACAACACCATTGGCGCCACGAGAACCATAAATGGCAGTAGCGGATGCGTCTTTTAATACGTCTATAGACTCAATATCATTTGGATTTAAAAAAGCCAATGCATTAAGTGTTTGCTTTTCATCCCCACCCAGAGACTCAGGCGTTGTTCCACTACTGCTATTATTAAAAGGCACTCCATCTATCACATACAAAGGTTCTGTACCACCCAAAAATGAGTTAGATCCACGAACCCTAATGCTTAGTCCAGCGCCAGGAGCACCATCATTTTGCGTAACATTTACACCCGCTAATTTACCTTGCATCGCTTGCAAAATATTACCTGGATTGTCACGCATAATATCCTCTCTATTTAATCTTTGGGCAGAACCTGTTAAATCAGATTTCTTCACTGTGCCATAACCAATTACTACCACGTCGGCTAATGCTGAAGCAATAGATCTTAAAGAAACAGTTACATTAGTTCTATTGGATACGTTCAATTCGGTTGTTTCCATACCTACAAAAGTGACAACTATTCTTGTAGCACTTGAAGGAAGATCTACTGTAAAACTTCCCTTATCGTTACTTAGCGTAACAACCTTTGAATTTTTTACAGCAACGGTTGCTCCATTAATAGGAGCTCCTGTCTCGTCAAAGACTTTACCAGTAATTTTCTTAGTTTGTGCTTGACCTTGTTGCGAAAATAAAGCAGTAAGTAAAAGAAAAAAAAAGAACATTTTTTTCATATAGCAATCATTTTATCAAATATATATAATTATTATTATAAATGGTGGTACTATTTTATCCCATTATTGTATTTTATTAGTCAATAAAGTCAATTTAATAGAATATCTTCTTATTATTGGTATGATATTATTTCATTAAATTTATTAATAAGACCTAATAAAAGTAATTATACCCTCACCCGAAGCATTTAGGTAAGCGTATACTAATATAAACCTTGTGTTTATTTAAAATAAACTGTATGAAATTATTATTTAGATGTTTAGTTTTTGTAACACTTGTAGCATTAAATGGTAGTGTATTTAGTCAACCATTTATCAACGAAATAACGGCGTTTAGAAGAGCAGATTCCATTACAGCACCAGCTAAAGATGCTATTTTACTTATCGGAAGCTCTAGCTTTACCAACTGGAAAAACGTTGCTACTTATTTTCCAAATCATACCATTATTAATAGAGGTTTTGGAGGTTCTTCGCTGCCGCATATGACCTTGTATGCAGAAGATATTATTTTCAAGTATAATCCCAAACAAATAATTATTTACTGCGGTGAAAACGATTTAACTGGTGGTCCATCTATTACGGCGGATACCGTTTTTGAGCGCGTAAAAAAACTACACCAACTTATACGTTCTAGATATAAAAAAGTAACTATTTCATATATTTCTATGAAGCCAAGTCCTAGCAGAGAAAAGTATTTAGAAACCATGCAAAAAGCCAACAGACTTATTAAAACCTTTATGGAGCAGCAAAAGAAGTCTAACTATATAGATGTTTACAACAGCATGTTAGATGATAATGGCAACATTCTTACCCATATATTTTTATCCGACAAATTGCACATGAATGCAGAAGGCTATAAAATATGGCAAGGTATTATAGCTCCTTATTTGGTCAATTAGCTTTTAAATTTTTTCAAACTCGGATGGCCGACTTCACTTTGTTCGTCGGCATCAAGAAAAATTCTTTTCAAATCAGGATGGCCGACTTCACTTTGTTCGTCGGCATCAAGAAAAATTCTTTTCAAATCAGGATGGCCGACTTCACTTTGTTCGTCGGCATCCTTAGAGTTATGAAAATAAAACAGCAACCCATCGGGCGCTTCGCGCCCTCGTGTTTTTAATTCATTCACTTCGAGCTCGAAACAAGTTTCGGCTCTCGTGACTAAATTAAAAACCCATCCCGTGTCCCAGGATGGGTTGCAGTTTATATTTTGCAGAGAGGAAGGTACTTGAGCCTATGATAATTAGGTTAAACTAGATTAACTTAAATACAACCAAATCCATTGATTTTAAAGCATTTCCATGCCACCCACCATAGGCTTTCATCCAAACTTTTGCTAGTTTTACAAATATGTCTTTTTCACAATTTCTAAGCTAATTAAGCTAAATCCTTCCAATTTCTTTCATGATTAGTGAGTGAAATCAATAGAAAAGTGTAGTAGCCACCTAAATTT
>SYEV01000022.1 GCA_005800655.1 Bacteroidota bacterium | reverse complement strand
TCGCATCTAGGAATGAGTCGCGTCCTAATGCAAGGCCAGCGTTATTGACTAAAATATCAACTGCTTGCCATGCTGCAGGCAAATTATTTAATTGCGCAAAAACCGCTTCCTTATCTTGCACATCAAATACCAGGCTTAAGGTTTTTACACCGTATTTTTTTTCAATAGCCGTAGCCACTTCTGCTAATTTTTCCTTGCGACGTGCAGTTAAAATTAAATTCCAACCACCAGCTGCAAATTTTTCAGCAATAGCTTTGCCAAATCCTGAACTAGCGCCTGTAATTAATATAATTTTTGACATGGTATACGGTTGAAATTGTTAATTTTTATGTTGTATGTTATTTTGCCCTCTTTGAATAAGGCGATAGTTTAAAATTAATGCTATTGCGATTAATGTAAATACTTCAATTGAAAAATGTTGCGGTAGCCAGTAGCTAGCAATAACTAATCCTACAACTGCACCTAAAAATACTTTACCAATATGACTAATCCATTCATTTTTTATAAAGTAAGCAATTAAACCTATAATATATAAGGGGTGCATCCACATGATATTAAAGTTATTAAAGCATGCGGTATGGTTGGATAAAAAACTCATGTAAAAAATTAAACTACCACCCAATGTAAATGCAAGTAACAAAATAACATCCGTGACACTAGCAATCACACGCACAGACTTATTTTTAAAGATTAAGCTAAGTGCATACAAAGCTAAAAATCCGATTAAGATAAATAACGGGCTATTATCTTTTGTATTTGGTTTAGTTGCAGCAGTTTCATTGTTAAAATTAGAGACATTGGTTGATTGCACTAATTTTTTAATACCTGCTATTTGATCAAAAAGTAAATCAGGTAAAAATGCTGCTTGTTGATCGGTTGGTTTTTGATCCGAAAAAGAACCGAGTAATAAATCAATGCCTAGGCCAATCCAAGGAATACCTTTTTGATAAGGCGCTAAAACAACTTTCTCCCTAAATGATTTTTCCTGACTTCGATTGGGAACGTAATGTGAAAAATTAAACAGCCCATCTTTTACGCGTGTGGTACAATTGTCTGTGATGAAATTATATAAATAGTATTTATTTTTTCCAATCATATTTTTTTTCAATCCCTGATACCATCTTATTTTTTCAGTTGCAGATAAATTAAGGACCTGCTCTTTTATATTTCTTTTTTCATATTGGTACTGCGCAAAAAAATCGGCATAGTAATTTGCGGATATAAAATATTCCAAACTTCCTTTTACAAATTTTGATATAAAGAAGGGTGTTTCAAAATCAAATGTGCCGTAGTTGAAAACATAGTCGCTTCCTTGAACACTGTCAATCACACGAATGGCGGTGTGTCCCCATGCGGTATAAATATCCTCACCTGCATCACAGGTAAGGATACTAATTTGTAAACGAGGTGTGTCGTTTGCTTGTGCTTTTAAATTATTGGCGAATAAAAAACTTGATCCAATAAAAAAACAAATAAATAAATATTTCTTCAACATTGAATATTGCTTTTGTAATGTTTTGCGTATTTGCTTATAGCGTTTACACAAAAATGATTTTCAATAATTATTTGCGGCTATAATTAGGCGCTTCTCTTGTTACTTCAACATCATGTGCATGGCTTTCTCTCATACCCGCGTTGGTGATTTGAACAAAAGTGGCATTTTGTAAATCCTTCACTGTTTTAGCACCACAGTAGCCCATACCCGCTTTTAGGCCACCAACAAATTGATATACTATTTCATGTAAGTTTCCTTTGTAAGCAACGCGACCTTCAATTCCTTCTGGGACAAACTTTTTGCTGTCGGATTCATTTTCTTGAAAATATCGATCTCCACTTCCTTGACTCATGGCACCAATACTTCCCATGCCTCTGTAACCTTTGAACTTTCTTCCTTCGTAAATAATAGTTTCACCAGGGCTTTCTTCCGTGCCTGCGAAAATGCTACCCATCATTACACAGTTCGCGCCAGCGGCTAAAGCTTTAACCATATCACCCGTATAACGAATACCACCGTCTGCAATAATTGGAATGTTTTTACCTTTCAATGCCCTTGCTGCTTCCATGATGGCAGTTAATTGCGGAACACCTGCACCTGCTACAATACGTGTAGTGCAAATAGATCCTGGACCGATACCCACTTTAACAGCGTCGGCTCCCGCATTGGCCAAGGCCAATGCGCCACTAGCAGTAGCTACATTACCAGCAATGACTGGTAAATTCTTATATGTTTTTTTCAATAATTTAAGTGCTTCTATAACACCTTTACTATGACCATGTGCGCTATCTAATGAAACAATATCAACGCCCACACTTTGAAGTGCTGCAGCGCGATCTAATAAATCTTTGGTGATACCTAATGCAGCGCCCACTAATAAACGGCCAATTTTATCTTTCACAGCATTTGGGAATGCACTTAGTTGTAAAATATCACGGTAAGTAATTAAACCTATTAATTTTCCTTGTTTATTTACAACAGGTAATTTTTCAATTTTATATTGACGTAAAATTTTCTCTGCTTTTTTTAAATCAGTTCCTTCAGGAGCAATGACTAAATTTTCTTTGGTCATTACTTCGCTTACTTTACGCTTGCGATCGGTCTCGAATCTTAAATCACGATTGGTTAAAATACCGACCAACTTATTTGTTTTGTCAACAATAGGAATGCCCCCAATTTTATTTTCCTTCATCAATTTTAATGCATCTCCAATGGTTGCAGTTACTTCAAGTGTAATAGGATCTACAATCATGCCGCTTTCACTACGTTTTACTTTACGTACCTGTTCAGCTTGTCGTTCAATACTCATGTTTTTGTGCAAAATGCCAATACCACCTTCACGTGCAAGTGCAATGGCTAAATTAGCTTCGGTAACGGTATCCATTGCCGATGACAAAATTGGAACATGTAATTGAATGTTTTTAGTAAGATGTGCGTGAATGATTACCTCTGAAGGTAAAATTTCAGAATACGCGGGCATTAACAATACGTCGTCAAAAGTTAAGCCTTTACCAAAAATACGGGAGTTGTTTGTAGAATTTCTTGTTGCCATAGGCAAAGATAGGACCTTGAGGTATTTAGACAAAATCCTTTTTTTTGCCTGATTTACAGTCGAATATAAAGGTTGCCTGCTTGCTTAAATACAAAATCCTGCATTTCTAACATAAATAAGTGGGTGGCGAAAGCACCTGGTGAGATCCTTAATTGCCGGATAATGTCGTCCGGATGAATAGGTCCTTGACGTTCAACAATTTCTAAAATGGACAAAGCATCAGGTTCCAGTACTAGGGTTAGTTGTGGATTTTTGGGGTCAATCCTGTTGGGGTTCATTTCGGGCAGTGCCCATTTCATGGCTTCTAAAAAGTCAATACTGTCATAATACATTTGTGCATTATTGGATTTAATCAACAACAAGCAGCCCTTACTTTTAGTATCCTGTATTTTACCAGGTATCGCAAAAACATTTCGGTTGTAATCAAAAGCAAGCTTTGCAGTAATCATACTACCGCCTTGTATATCAGATTCCACAACAATCGTTACATCACTCATGCCTGCTACAATTCTATTTCGTTTTGGAAAAAAATAGGGTAGTGGAATGACGCCTTTTTTATTTTCCGTAATTAGTCCACCTTGCTCAAGCATTTCAATGGCAAGACGACGATGTTGTTTTGGATAAATTTGATCCAATCCATGTGCGAGCACGCCCCAGGTAGGAATTTTTTTATTCAATGCATTTTTATGTGCAATTCCATCGATACCCAATGCCATACCACTGATGATGCCGATGTTTAAATGTGCAAGGCCTTCCGTTATTTCATGAATAACGTTATTAACTTGCACCGTATGTTGCCTGGTGCCAACTATGCTTACCAAATGTTTTTTATTGAAATCCATTTTGCCTTTGACATAGATAACTGTTGGTGCATCGTCACAATGCACTAATCGGTTGGGATAATCTGCATCAAAAATGCAGGTAGCATGTATATCATGTTTTTTGATAAATGCCAATTCACTTTCTGTTTCCTCCCAGGGCCAATCATTTAGTAATATTTTTTTAATATCATCATTTACATCTTCAAAGGGGATTTGTAAATTGAAGCGTTCCTTATAAATAAATTCAGCTGAACTATAATGGGCTAACAGTAATTTTCGTTGTTTATCGTTAAGGCCAATAATTTTACTAAATGCAATGCTATACAATAAATGAGTTGACATAGGGCGAATATTCCTATGCTACTAAAGCAAACTTTGCGTATAAATACGCTATTTTGGAATGGAAATGGTAAAAGTGGTGCGTCTGTTTTGTTGGCGCCCCTGTTCTGAATCATTGCTAGCAATGGGTTTGGTATCGCCATAGCCAATAGTGGTAATACGTTGCGCTTGAATCTTATGATTCATCAAAAATTGGGTGATTGAATTAGCACGATTCAGGGATAATATTTTGTTTTTATTCGCATCACCCGTATTGTCAGTATGTCCTTCAATTAAAATAGTTGCAGTTGTTTGCGCTATTAAGTAAGAGACTAATTCATTTAATTCTTTTTCAGATCCTGCTAATAAAGTTGCAGCATTTGTTGCAAACAAAACATTTGTGAATGTTTGTGTAAATTGTTTTTTGATCGCGTTTAAATAAAATTCCTGATTGCTGGTATTGTCATTGTCAAATGAAGTGCTTGTGATTATTCTATTAGCTTCTTCGTAAAATGAGCTAGTTATTGATATGCCAACGCTATCTATAAAAGGAAGTGCAAAAATAAATTGCCCATTGCTTTCTACTTCAATTTTTGTTAAACTAGATTGATCGGCAGGATCAACTAAATTTACCATTGCCGAAATTGCCTTTTTTGAATTTGCATCTTTAATTACGCCCTTTAAGAAAAACTTTTTATTCGCCCTGGTGGCTTTTGATAAAGTGACTTTATAAATATCCAATCCACCTCGGCTATCTGATCTGTCACTTGCTATATATGCATCAATGCCATTGCTTGCCACAGCAATACTGCCCTCGTTGTCAAAAGTATTAATTGGGTAGCCCAAGTTTAAAGGCGTGGTCCAATTGCCATCTATTTTTTGGTGTGCAACAAAAAAATCAGCACCACCATAACCAGGCCAGCCCGTTGATGAAAAATACAAACTATTGTTGTCGGCATGAATGAAGGGCGTTTGCTCATCACCAGAAGTGTTTATTTGAGGGCCCAAATTCATGGCTTCTTCCCAACCCCCTTTTTCATTTTTGAACGCTACATATAAGTCAATACCTCCCAATCCGCCAGGACGATTGCTACTGAAATATAATGCTTTACCATCAGGTGAAATACTGGGGGCACTATCCCAATAATCAGTGTTCACATTACGCCCTAAATTTTTTGCAGTAGTCCAATGAATGCCCGCCTTTGTTGATTTATAAATGTCATACCTACCATAACCTTGCTCTGGATAATCAGCTGCAAAATACAAAGTTTGCATATCAGGTAAAAAGCTCACACTTCCTTTTTTGTCGGCAAAATTGATGGAGTCCTCCAATAATTTGGCTTTGGTAAAACCATTGTTTGTTAAAGTGCTTGTATAAAAATCTTCCCTGCGAATATTTAATTTCCGCATAAAAAATAATACACTATCCTTCATTGAAAAATAAGGGAAATATTCAGGAGCGGCAGTATTAATACTATCTCCTAAATTATGTATGCTAATTTCTTGATTGGAAGGATACGCAATTGCATAATTACAAATCGTTAAAAAATTAAGCGCCTTCCCTTTCAAATCAGCAGTCATTTTTTCATTATTTAAATTCCCTAGGATCAATTCTTTTGCTTTCGCATAATCACCAATACTTGCAAAAGCAGCCGCTTGTTTTATAAAGTAAGGAAAGCTCACAATAGCATCAAGTTGCAGCGCCTTATTGAATAAGGGTATCGCTGCAGTATATTTTTTCAAGTCTAAGTTTATTTGAAACAACGTTAAAATTGGATCAATAAAATTTGGATCCGTTTGCATGCTCTTTTCCAACAAGGGAATACATTTGTCATATTGTTGTTCATCAAAAGCTACTAGTGCTTTTTGATATAGTTTTTCAGCAGCTGAACGATTATTTTGCGCGTGCGATGGACTGTAATTCAAACATGAAAACAATATTAGTAAGTAAAACACAAAATGCGTTTTTCTATGATTCATAATCCATCAAATTGGGTATGTAAATATAATCTACTTAAGGAACTTGTATGTATTTATGCAACTGTGCGCTTAATTCCCATTGCGGGTGCGCTTTAATATAATCAATGGACAAAGAGGTCATCGTATCGGCCTTATCCCATTCTGGTTGTAAGTAAAGCTTACAATTGGGAGACACCTTTTTTTCAAAGCTTTCCGCCCATTCAATATCGGATTTATTAAATACCACCACTTTTAATTCTGATGCAGCTGCCACACTTTCCTCCAAAGGAAATTTGAACTTTTTAGGCGACAAACAAATCCAATCCCATTGTCCTGATAATGGACTTGACCCTGAAGTTTCAATATGTGTTTGAAAACCGGCCGCTTTTAATGCGGTGGTTAATCGATCTAATGCATGTAATAAGGGTTCGCCTCCGGTAACAATAGCAATTTTACTAGGGTGGGATAATGCGGCATTTACAATTTCATCAATGCTTAATTGTGGATGTTTACTTGCATCCCAACTATCTTTAACATCACACCATACACAACCCACATCGCATCCTGCAAGTCGAATAAAAAATGCGGCTTTACCTTGATGGTAACCTTCTCCTTGTAAGGAGTAAAACATTTCCATTACTGGATAGGTGGTTGTAGTAGGCAAGCTTATTTATTTTGAGAAGCCTCGTAAGCCTTCATTGTATTTTTTAATAATCCTGCAATGGTCATTAAACCAACACCACCTGGAACAGGGGTAATAGCAGATGCTTTTGTACAAGCCTCATCATAGTTTACATCTCCTTTAATTCTAAAACCTTTTTTTGCAGTCGCATCTTCCACTCTGGTAATACCAACATCTACAATCACCGCGCCTGACTTAATCATATCGCCAGTTAAAAAATTAGGAACGCCTAGTGCAGCAACAATGATATCAGCTTCCAAACAAATTTCTTTCAAGTTTTTTGTATGACTATGGCAAAGTGTAACAGTGCAATTGCCTTGAGGAATATTACTACTTAATAAAATACTCATCGGTCTTCCAACAATATTACTACGACCAATTACCACCGCATTTTTTCCTTTGGTTGGAATATCAAAATGTGCAAGCATTAATAAAATACCATAAGGTGTTGCTGGAATAAACGTAGGTAATCCTTGTACTAATCTTCCCACATTGGCTGGATGGAATCCATCCACATCCTTCGCAGGGTTAATGGTCTCAATTACTTTTGCTTCATCAATATGTTTCGGCAGAGGCAACTGAACTAAAATTCCATCGATAGCAGGATTGTTATTTAATTCAATGATTTTATCTAATAATATTTTTTCACTAACAGCAACATCCAAACGAACCAAAGTGGATTCAAAACCTGTTTCTTCGCAATTTTTCACTTTGCTTGCAACATAGGTTTCACTCGCACCATTATTACCCACTAAAATGGCTGCCAAATGAGGTGCTCTTTTACCTTCATTGGTAAGTGCTTGTGTTTGAGCCAATAAAGTTGCTTTTACTGCTGCCGAAGCTATTTTCCCGTCTAGTATTAACATGCCACAAATTTAGTTATTTGAATTAGAGCAGTGTAATTTTTTTTTAACATTCCATCCCCTGTATCTTTGCACTCATAAATATAACTATGGAACAAAATCCCAACCAGCCGTTAAACATTGAAATTACCGAGGAAATTGCAGAGGGCAGTTATGCAAATTTGGCAATAATTACACACAGCAATGCTGAATTTGTGATTGACTTTGTAAATGTGATGCCAGGAACCCCTAAAAGCAAAGTAAAGTCGAGAGTAATTTTAACGCCCATGCATGCCAAAAGATTCATGAAGGCATTGGTTGAAAATGTAGAAAGATATGAGGAGGCCAATGGTGCAATTGGAGATATGTTACCTGTTGAAATACCTATGAATTTTGGAGGCCCTACAGCACAAGCATAATTGATTTACCAATTCAAGCTTTGTTCGGCATAACTATAATATCCTTCGGTACTCACAATGAGGTGATCAATTAATTTGATGTCAAAATAGGCTGCGCCTTTTTTAATTTTTTCTGTTAGAAGATCGTCCATATTACTTGGTTTTAATTGACCACTGGGATGGTTGTGGCAAATGATGAATCCAGTGGCTTCATGGCTTAGGGCTAGCTTGAATATTATTCTGGGATCGGCCACCGTTCCTGTGATGCCGCCTTCACTTAAAATTTCCTCATGGATTACTTTGTTGGCTTGGTTTAATAATAGCACCATAAATAATTCCCTGCTTTCAAATTGAAGCAAATATTTTAAATGATCAGCAACATCCTTACTTTGTCGAATATTTTTTTTGTCAATGCTATTATACATACGACGTGAACCAAGTTCAATCGCGGCAAGTATGCGAATGGCTTTTATTTTTCCAATCCCTTTAATCTTCAAACCTAAAATATCTGCTACAGATAATTTTGAAAATTTTTGCAAATTATTTTGCGCCGCATTCAATAATGACCTTGCTAATTCAACTGCGTTTTGATGTATGGTGCCATGCTGAAGTATAATGGCGAGCAGTTCCACATCGCTTAAATTTTTAGCGCCTTTTTTGTACATTTTGTAAATGGGTTGGTCCTCGTTGGCCCAGGACTTAATATTGTTCATGACTTGCATACTAATTTTTTTTAAATCTAGCGCTTGGAACAACATAAAAAAATGGTATAAATACTTAAAAAGAATAGCCATTATGTGCATAAGTCGTTGATTTGTTGAAAAGTACCCCGGTATTTATTTATAATTTGTAAACGATAATTATAACTTTGGAGCATATCCCAAACACATGAATCCTTCTGTTAAAATATTTGCCGGAACTGGCTCACAAGCCCTTGCTGAAAAAATAGCACAACGCTTTGGCGCACCCATTGGTAAAATCAATATCCAAAAATTTAGTGATGGTGAGTTTCAGCCTATTTTTTTAGAAAGTATCCGTGGTGATTATGTTTTTTTAGTGCAAAGCACTTATGCGCCTACTGAAAACATCATGGAATTATTAATGATGATTGATGCAGCGAAAAGAGCAAGTGCTTATAAAATAATTGCAGTAGTCCCTTATTATGGTTTTGCAAGACAGGATCGTAAGGACAAACCAAGGGTTGCGATAGGGGCAAAATTAATTGCAACATTATTAGAAGCGGCTGGTGCCCACCGTGTGATTACGATGGATTTACATGCGGCACAAATACAAGGATTTTTTGATGTTCCAGTGGATCACTTAGATAGTTCAGCAATTTTCATACCTTATATAGAGCAATTAAAGTTGGAGAATTTAACCTTTGCAGCACCGGATGTAGGAAGTACCAATCGCGCGCGTGAGGTAGCAAATTATTTTAATGCGGAAATGGTTATTTGCGACAAGCATCGAAAACGTGCCAATGAAATTGCGAGCATGGTGGTCATTGGGGATGTAACTGGAAAAGACATTGTTATAGTAGATGACATTTGCGATACAGGAGGCACTTTAGTAAAGGCAGCAGCTTTATTAAAGGAAAAAGGGGCCAGATCAGTTAGAGCCATGATTACCCATCCTGTATTAAGCGGCAAAGCCTACGAAAACATTGAAAATAGCGTGCTCGAGGAATTGGTGGTTTGCGATACCATTCCATTAGCCCATCCGTCGACTAAAATAAAAGTTGTAACGGTTGCTGATTTATTTGCAATAGCTATTCGTAATGCCTATGAAAATAAGAGCATTACTAGCTTATTTGTACACTCCCAATTAAAGGCAAGAGGCTAATAATCAATTACTTATCAAATAAAGGTAAATAGTAAGGAGAGACTTTGGTTTCTCCTTTTTTATTTCCTACCTTCGCCCTCCATTATTGAGAAAGAATAATGGGTGTAGATAGTGAAAACTATCTATCATCTTACAATAGAAAAAATTATAAAATGAAAACAATTACAATCGATGGCCACTTGAGGACCGAAAATGGCAAAAAAGTCGCCCGCCAGCTTCGCTCTCAGGACAATGTGCTAGCTGTAATTTACGGGGGTGCTACTGAAGTAAATTTTTATGCTCCAGCAAAGGCTTTCAAGTCTTTAGTGTACACAAGTGAATTCCAATTAGCAGAAGTTACTGTAGAAGGAAAAACTTACAAATGCATTTTGAAGGATTTGCAATTTGATAAGGTGACTGATGCGTTAATTCACGTTGACTTATTAGAATTAGTAAATGACAAAAAAGTGATTGCCACTTTACCATTAAAAATGGTAGGTGTATCTGTCGGTGTTAAAGCTGGTGGTAAACTAATCGTTAAAATGAAGTCATTAAAAGTAAAAGCATTACCAAAGGATTTGAGAGAATTCATTGAGTGCGATATTACTAACCTTGAATTGAATGGAAATATTCGTGTTCAGGATGTAAATGCTCCAAATATGGAAATTTTAAATCCACCACGTATACCTGTTGCTTCTGTTGTTTTAACACGTCAGTTAAAGCAAGAAGAATCTGCTGCTCCTGCTGCAGGTGCTGCTGCACCAGCCGCTGCTGCCGCTGCGAAAAAATAGTTTCTTACAAATTAAGAATATACAAAATCCCTTCCCGTGTTTCGGGAGGGGATTTTAGTTTTAAATAAAGGACAATTTTTGCTTAAATTTGAATTTGAACGATAAAAGTAAATGTCAAAATTTTTAATCATAGGCTTAGGGAATATCGGTCCCGAATACGCGCACACTAGGCATAATATAGGCTTTGATGTACTTGATGCTTTTGTAATAAAGCAAGGTGGCTTTTTTAAATCAGATCGATTGGCGGATGTTGCAGAAGTAAAGTGGAAGGGTAAAACCTTTATTTGTGTAAAGCCCACCACCTTTATGAATTTAAGTGGCAAGGCTTTTAAATATTGGATGGACAAAGAAAAAATCGAGATCGAAAATACTTTAACGATTGTTGATGACTTGGCATTACCTATTTCAAAAATTCGATTACGTGCATCAGGATCTGATGCTGGGCATAATGGATTAAAGGATATTCAATTAACATTGGGTACAGATGCGTATCCAAAACTAAGATTTGGCATAGGTAATGATTTTAAAAAAGGCCAACAGATTGATTTTGTTTTAGGCAAATGGAATACCGGCGAAAAAAAAATCGTGGAACTAAAAATAGAAAAAAGTGTCGAAGTGATTGAGTCATTTGCTAGCATAGGATTATCAAGGACTATGACCATGGCAAACGCACTTGAGATTGTAGGGTAATAAAAAATATTTGTATGAGTATATTTTGTATTGGACGAAATTATGTAGCGCATGCGCAGGAGTTAGGAAATGAAGTACCTACGTCACCTGTTATTTTTATGAAGCCCTCTGCTTCCTTATTAGCTGAAGGAAAAAATTTCGATATTCCTTCCTTCACTAAGGACTTACATTATGAAGGTGAATTGGTTTTGCGTGTAAGTAAACAAGGAAAAAATTTAAAGGCAGTAAATGTAATTGACTATTGTGATGCTATTACAGTAGGTATTGATTTTACTGCAAGAGATTTGCAAGCCAAACTAAAAGAAAAAGGATTGCCTTGGGAAAAAGCCAAAGCGTTTGATGATTCAGCTGTATTGGGTAAATGGACACCATTAACTGCAGCAATTTTAGATCAGCCCATCCACTTTTCATTACATAAAAATGCTACTGTTGTTCAAGATGGCGATTCCACATTAATGATATTTTCATTAGCCACCATATTAGAAAGCATTACAGAATACTTTACTATATACCCAGGTGACTTAATATATACAGGCACACCAGTTGGGGTGGGCCCCACCTTAAAGGGAGATGTTTTTGAGGGCTATTTTGAAGCAAATCAAGTATTTAGCATTAAAGTGAACCCTTAATTATCAAATTTTTTAACTAAATTTGCCACCCCTTAAAAGGGGTAATAACCG
>SYEV01000021.1 GCA_005800655.1 Bacteroidota bacterium | reverse complement strand
TATCTTGCTCCTGTCTTGATATATTATTTTCTTTCGCACAACTATCTGCAAAATTACCCATGGCTATATTATCATACACATCAGTTAATCCATCTTTCGCTAAGCCATCCAGCAAACTTACATCCCCATATTTGTTGCCCCACCTTTGTTGCATATTATAAAAAGGAACATTGCTCATACTTTCCATGCCACCTGCAATAATCACATCCGCATCACCTAGTATAATATTTTGTGCAGCAATAGCTACTGATTTCATTCCACTTGCACAAACCTTATTAATTGTAGTACAAATAACATTATTAGAAAGCCCTGCTTTAATAGCAGCTTGTCTTGCTGGCGCTTGACCCAACCCTGCTTGAATTACACAACCCATGATCACTTCGTCAATTATTTGCGGATTTACCCCCGACTTATCTAATGCCCCTTTAATTGCAATAGCACCTAACTCAGTAGCACTTATACTACGCAAAATGCCACCAAAGGAACCAATGGGCGTTCTCACAGCTGATATGATATAAACTTCGTTAAGCATGCTTGAAAGAATTTATTAATAATTAAAAATCTATTCTGCAATCTCATCTACCACTGTCGCATCCGGTGCATTTTCCACTTCTGGTAATAATCGGATTCCTTCCGCTTCGATTGTGATTCTTTTGCTTTTGTACAAAATGCCCACATTCATTTTAAATGCCTTTTTACTCATACCAAAAAAAGCATAAATCTCATCAGGATTTGATTTATCATGATAAGGTAAAAAATTACCATGTGATTTTAACAATCTAACAATCGTTGATTTATCATCATCTAATTTTTCAACGCCTTGCTTACCAATGCCAATATCTAGCTTATTCCCTTCTCTTATTTTTTTAACAAATGCTTCTTGGATAAATTGTCCAATATGCAAATGTGTAAAAACTTCATTTTTATAAACCAACCCTTGGTGCACTTGATTCACAATCACCACATAACCCAAATCAGATTCACGATATACTTGCACACTCACTTTTTCCCCTTCTTTAACGGTTAAATTGTCATTGCTTAATTGATTGTCAATTTTTTCAGTAGCAGCAACACGACCTGTTTGTTTGTCTATATACAATTTTACTAAATACTTACCACCCAAACGCATACTAGATAGTTGCTGTGAAACGGGTACAAATAAATCCTTCATTAACCCCCAATCCATGAATACCCCTTGCTTGGTCACATCCACTACTTTTAAAGCTGCAATTTCGCCTACCACTGCAAAAGGTTCCTGTGTTGTCGCTACTAAGCGATTATCAGAATCATGGTAGATAAAAACACTAATGGTATCTCCAATTTGTAACCCCGAAGGCACAAATCTTTTGGGAAGTAGGATACCCTCTTCGCCATCATCCATATAAAATCCAAAGTCAACCTTTCGGTCCACGCGTAGGAGATTAAATTGACCTACATTAACAGTTGACATAAGTTTATATTTAAAATATTAAAATAATTCAGGTTGTTGCTCATCCGTTTTACTACCAGCTTTTTTCTCCCATTCCATTTCTACTGACTTCGAAAAATCAACCAATTTAGTTCCAATGGCTTTCCATCCCATAATGTCCACCATTTTGTTCACCTTAAATTTGGCTTTTCTTACTTGCGCGCCCCTACCAGTATGCACTACTAATATTGGATCTTCTGCAGTAGTAATTGTTTCCAAATAATTCCCGTTTCCTTCTTTGATAAAAGTAAATGGTGTTTTTAAAGTGGTGGTTTCTATTTTAAACCTTTTGATATTGAACTGCAATTTTTCTTTATCAAGATATACTGCAGTAATAATTTTTTCAGGATTAAACTTTTCAATGAACACTACTTTTTCAGGATCAAAACGCTGGGTTGGCTCTGTATCCGTCACCTCGTAATTACCATCACTTGTTACCACCAATACCTTTTCCTCCTCAAAGGTACCTAAATAAATGCCCTTTTCCTCAGTATTAAAACGACCAAACTTGTCATCAAACCATAATTTGCGACCCATTAGCGTGCTTTTCCCCGCTTCCTTCAATTTTACCGACTTGATGGGGTATTTGGTTATTTGATTACCCACACTACTTCGACCCTTCACTTCCAATTCATCAAAATAAAATTCAAGCTCTTTGATACGCGCGGTACAATTTGGACTTAATATAATTTTTACCGATTCCGCTTCCCCATTTGCATTGACAGATAAATAATGCACCCTAGATTTATCTGTAGTTTTGGTTAAAGGATATTCTTTGTCTCTGGTAATACCAGTTACGTTAAATCTTTTGGCATAACTAATACCAGTAGCACCATCCACATACATCATATTATAAGTAGTTCGCTCATCGTTTTTCTGGAATACGGCTGCATGTAAAATATCCTTACCTATAAAAACCTTATCGGATACTTTAACCACTTTCATAATACCAGACTTCGCAAATGCAATGATATCATCATAATCGGTACAATCACATAAGAATTCATCTTTTTTCAAACTAGTTCCCACAAAACCTTCAGCACGATTAATATATAATTTGGTATTAGCAATAGCAACATGCTTCACTTGTATAGTATCAAATTCTTTTATTTCTGTTTTACGCTCCTTACCCTTACCATATTTTTTCAATAACCCTTCATAATAATTAACCGCATAATCGGTCAAATTAGCCAAGTTATTTTTTACCACTTTAATTTCATCCTCAATTGCTTTGATTTGTGCAATTAAATCATCTATATCTAATTTATAAATACGACGAACGGGTTTGTCAGTCAGTTTTAATAAATCAGTGCGTTCAATGGGTTTTTTAAATTTCTTTTTAAAAGGAGTGAACGCATCATCAATCGCATCAATCACCTTATCCCAGGTCATATGTTTTTTCTCTAATTCTTTGTATATTTTTTCTTCAAAAAATATTTTCTCCAAACTAGTGAAATGCCATTTATCTTCTAATTCCTTTAATAATATTTGCAATTCTGCTTGCAACAACCCTTTCGTATGATCTACAGAATGCCTTAACAAATCAGAAGCGCCAATAAATTGTGGTCGATTATTTACGATCACACACACATTGGGTGAAATACTAATTTCACAATCGGTAAACGCATACAACGCATCAATGGTTATATCAGGAGATATTCCAGTCGCCAAATCAATTTGAATTTCAACATCAGCAGCAGTAACATCGGTTACTTTTTTTATTTTAATTTTTCCTTGGTCATTGGCCTTGGTGATACTCTCCATTAATTGCGTGGTAGTTACGCTGTAAGGGACATCCTTGATGAGTAAAGTTTTTTTATCTAATTCCTCAATTGTTGCACGTACTCTAATTTTTCCTCCACGTTTTCCGTCATTATAATTTGACGCATCCATTTTACCCTTGGTTTGGAAATCGGGTAATAATTCAAACTTTTTGCCACGCAAATGCTTAATGGAAGCTTCAATAATTTCACAAAAATTATGCGGTAATATTTTAGTAGACAACCCAACCGCAATACCATCAGCGCCCTGTGCTAATAACAAAGGGAACTTCATAGGTAAAGTAATGGGCTCTTGCTTACGACCATCGTAACTTAAAGTCCAGGATGTAGTCTTAGGATTGAAGGCCACCTCTAATGCGAATTTGCTTAATCTTGCTTCAATATATCTAGCCGCAGCCGCATCATCACCAGTGCGAACATCACCCCAGTTACCCTGGGTATCTATTAACAAATCCTTTTGTCCCAAATTTACGAGTGCATCACCAATACTTGCATCACCATGAGGATGGTATTGCATACTTTGACCAATGATGTTGGCCACTTTGTTAAAACGACCATCATCCATTTCCTTCATTGCATGTAAAATGCGTCGTTGTACAGGTTTTAATCCGTCTTCAATTGCAGGGACAGCACGTTCTAAAATAACATACGAAGCATAATCCAAAAACCAATTTTTATATTGGCCTTGAACACCCGATTCGTTTTCTGTAACCCTACTTAAATTTTTCTCTTTTGCCATATGATTTGATTTTAGAGACGGTAAGTATCTTCACTACCATCCGCTAAACTATTTAGTTCAATAAATACAATATCCGTTTGCGCAGTTGTTTGATGCCAAATTCCTGCTGGAATTAATACACGCGCAGGCGCAATTACTTCCACTTCTCCACTTTCTAATTCCGCATCTTCAACTCCGTCATTTCTAAACTCTTCCATTTCCTTCCACTGCAATATAAGCGACCCCTGAACGAGCAACATATCCTCCGGGTTTTTATTTGCCGAACCCCCTTTATGATAATGTTGTCCACTAACAGCACCTTTATTGCGATACACCAACAAAAACTCACCTGATCTATCCGTACTAAAATAATGCAAGGCACCACGCTCATCAACCGCCTTCACATCAATTTTAGTTATTTCTATTTTCATTACAACCAAGTTAATTTAAACCCTTATTCTAAAGCTAATAAAAACCGCCTCCAACTTAATCCTCCACTAACACTGAACTACCACCGGGCATTTGAACAACAATGTCCTTCCATCCCTTTTCCCAATTGCCAGTAAATGTCAATTTGCCTAGTTCAGACAATGCCTTTAATCTTGAAACGATAAAAACATCTCCTGTTTTAATTTTCATTTTACTTAAAATATGCGCCAATGCACTCGGTAATTTTTGCGCATTTTTAGTCAATAAGGATAATATTTCTTTATCATAATAACTAATATCCATACTCGCCAATTTTTTACCGCCTTCTAAAAAACGAACAAACCCATTATCAATACATAATTTTTTCCATTCATCTGGATCCAATTCAAATTCGCTTAAAGTTATCGGCCTTGCTAACTTCTTAGCTTTTAAAAACTCACTCGGTTGTATTTGACTTAAATTAGATGGGTAAAACAATTGCCCTTTTTCATTTAAAAATGGAAGGTTGTTCAAATACAACACCTGCACCTTTCCTTGCAATTCTTTCAATTGACTCATTAACCAATAATAACCACAAACATCGTGTACGTTTTGACCCATCCAAATCCAAACTTGTTCGTTTTCATCTTCCTGTAAATCCTGGATGAGTTGGTGCACCACTAATTTATCGTCAACAATATCCATCTGATCCTCATAGGGAGAATGTTTTAATAATTCCATCCACCAATCACGTCTAGCTTGAAAGCCTTCTGTTTCATAAATATCTGCAATAGGGCCTACCGCATAATCGTCTTTTATTTCAATTACTTTACCTGCCAGGGATTCATCCATTTCAATAGCTGATTGCAAAATTGCCACATTGGCTGTTTCGAAAACTAAATGTATCATAATATATTAGTGTGTATTGGGCGTTATTAAATAATAAACACAGGTAGTAAAAAAATTTCTAACCCATGGCATTGCTTTAATGAAGCCAAACTGAATTTTTGGTTTTAAATTAAATTTATATTCGTAAATCGGATTAATTAAATAATGTATGTTATGTAAAATTTTATAATTTGTTTGCTGCGCGAATTTTTCAAACTTTTCAATAGAAATACCCGTTTCTTTTATTTCTAATAAATCCGCCACTGGTTGTTTTGCAGTTGATAAAATAAACTTGTATAAAAAAGTGGGTAACAAATGATAATAAGGCAATTTGCTCAATAAGGAATTGGTACATAATTGCTGGTGTCCACCAAATGGCATTTGCCAAGGCGGGAAACCAAAATATATCGCACCACTTGGTTTTAAAAATTGCTGCATCCAACCCATCAACTTTTTTTGATCATGTATATGTTCAATTACATCCTTTAGCACAATGATATCAAACAAGGAAGGAAACTCAACAGCTGGATTTACTTGATAAATATCTTTTGAAATAAATTGAATTTTATTCGAATCAATATCTTCTTTTAACCATTCACGCGCATTCACTAATCTTGATTCATCTAATTCAACGCCCACACCCAAACAACCTTTGTTTATGAATGCCTTAAGTACCCCGCCTTCGCCACATCCTATTTCAAGCACTTGCATTCCCGGTGTGATTTTTATTTTTTGTTCAATAAAAGGAATAACAAATTGAGCAGCGTTATTCACCTGCATATTGAAATATTGTTTTCTATTTTTATGGAACTCAAACATGCTATTTACTAAAAATGGTTTAGTTGGTTTCAATGATATCTAAATCGGCACGTAAATTTTCGATGATAAACTCCTGCCTTTCTTGCGTATTTTTTCCCATGTAATATTCAAGCAAATGTTGAATATGATCGCCTTGTTCTAAAATCACTGGATCTAATTTAATATCTGCATTGATGAACTTGCCAAACTCCTCAGGGCTAATCTCTCCCAATCCCTTAAACCTGGTAATCTCAGGCTTGGATCCTAATTCTTTTATTGCCGCTTGCTTTTCATTTTCATCATAGCAATAAATTGTTTTTTGCTTATTACGTACACGGAATAATGGGGTTTCTAAAACAAACACATGCCCTTTTTTAACGAGGTCAGGGAAAAATTGTAAAAAGAAGGTCAGTATTAACAAACGAATGTGCATCCCATCCACATCGGCATCAGTAGCAATGACAATTTGATTGTAACGCAAACCTTCCAACCCTTCTTCAATATTTAAAGCATGTTGTAGCAAATTAAATTCCTCATTCTCATAAACCACTTTTTTTGTTAAGCCAAATGCATTCAAAGGCTTACCTCTTAAACTAAACACCGCTTGTGTATCCACATTACGTGATTTAGTAATACTACCACTAGCTGAATCTCCTTCTGTAATAAATAGAGTGCTCCCTTTTTGCAAGGAAATAAACATCTCTTTATTTTTTACAGGCAAATCATCACTCAAATGGACGCGGCAATCCCTTAATTTTTTATTATGCAGATTCGCTTTTTTCGCACGCTCATTAGCTAATTTTTTAATGCCTGCTAATTCCTTACGCTCATGCTCATTTTGCTCAATTCGCTTTTTTAATGCATCTGCTGTTGCTGGATTACGATGCAAAAAATTATCTAACTCCTTTGCTAAAAATTCAGTGACAAAGTTTTTCATACTGGGGCCACCATCTGCTACATTTTGAGAACCCAACTTGGTTTTAGTTTGACTTTCAAAAACCGGCTCTTGCACACGCACTGAAACGGCAGCTACAATACTGGTTCTGATATCTGAAGCTTCATAGTCCTTTTTATAATAATCACGAATCACTTTTACGTAGGCTTCCCTGAATGCTTGTTGGTGCGTTCCTCCTTGTGTAGTATACTGACCATTCACAAATGAAAATATATCTTCTCCGTAATCATTGTTATGCGATATAGCAACTTCAATATCATCTCCTTTTAAATGAACAATGGGATAACGTAATTCATCTGGGTTAGTTTTTCTTTCCAATAAATCCAACAACCCGTTTTTACTAACGTATTTTTTATCATTGAATATAATACTCAATCCAGCATTCAAATAACAATAGTTCCATAATTGTCCATCAATATATTCATGAATATAATGGTAGTTTTTAAACATGGTTGCATCGGGTGTAAATACCACTAATGTACCATTAGGCTCGGTCGTTTTAGTTTCTTTGGTTTCATTCACCAACACCCCTTTTTTAAAACTTGCCGATCTTTGTTTGCCATCTCTAAATGCAGTCACTTCAAAATCTTCACTTAATGCATTCACCGCTTTTGTACCAACCCCATTCAAACCCACGGATTTTTGAAACGCTTTGCTATCGTATTTAGCACCCGTATTTATCTTACTAACTACATCCACAATTTTTCCCAAAGGAATACCACGGCCATAATCACGAATAGTCACTTGCTTTCCTTGAATTGAAATTTCCACCTGCTTGCCATAACCCATGGTATGTTCATCAATACAGTTGTCGATTACTTCTTTCATTAAAACATAAATACCATCGTCAGGTGCTGATCCATCACCTAATTTTCCAATATACATACCAGGTCTTAATCGAATATGTTCCTTCCAATCTAATGACCGGATGGAATCTTCATTATATTCTACTGGAATTTTTGATTCTGCCATAATTATCAATGCTTTAGGGGCAAAAAATGCCCATGTCTAACTGCAAATCTAATGAGCACGGCGGTTACCCCAATTTTACTTTTCACCAATTGGCCCTTTTATGTGGATAAAAGATTATTCGCTTATCTTTAGCCCATCAAAACAGACCCAAAATACCCGATTGTTGATCTAAAATACATCAAAACCAAGGCAGATGAGCTGGTCTCGGAAAACGACCAATTTCAGGCCTTTTTAAGGGAAATTGATGGCAATCAGCTGGACAAGCTTGTATTTTCCCTATCCGAGGCTATTTCGCCTAAAATTAGCTGCACCAGTTGCGGCAACTGTTGCAAAAGCTTAATGGTGAATATTGACGAGAACGAAGCAAACCGTCTTTCCGAACATTTGGGTCAAACAAGGGCCGATTTTGACGAAGCCTATATTTCAAAAGGGGAATCAGGACGCATGGTAATAAATTCAATCCCTTGTCACTTTTTGGTGGAAAATACTTGCAGTGTGTATGAATATCGTTTTGCAGGTTGTAGAGAATTTCCAGCATTTCATGTACCTGATTTCAATAAAAGATTATTTACCACCTATATGCATTACGATAGATGCCCCATTATTTTTAATGTGATTGAAACATTAAAAGAGGAACTCGGATTTGAAAAGTCAAAGTAATTAGTTATGCCAGTCAAATTTGGAATTGATATTATAATTGCAATTGCACCCAATTGGAAAACCAAACGCATTGGTTTACTTACGAATGATGCAGCAAAAACAAATACAGGAGTTTTAAGCAGAAAGGCATTAATTGACGCTGGATTTAATATCGTAAAACTATTTTCACCGGAACATGGAATCACTGCATCGGGTGCAGATGGTGCAAAAATGTTGGATGGAATAGATGATGTTACTGCGAAACCTATTATTAGTTTGTACGGCGAAAAGATGAAACCTACCAAACAGGATATGCAAGATGTTGATTTACTCTTATTTGATATTCCTGATGCGGGTACCCGGTTTTATACTTATTTATGGTCATTGACTTATTTTATTGAAACTGCAGCTGAAAATAATTTAAAAATAGTTTTATTAGATCGCCCTAATCCATTAGGTGGCAATTTTGAACTAAGCGAAGGCCCAATGCTTCATGAATCCGTTGCAAGTTTCATAGGCCGATTTGATATACCAATCAAACACCAAAGTACATTTGGTGAATTAGGAAAATATTTTAATGCTACTCAATCTTGGCATGCAGATTTGGAAGTGATCCATTGTGAAAATTGGAAAAGAAATGCCAAGGCTACTGACTGGCATTTACCTTGGGTAAAACCATCCCCTGCTTTGCAAAATGTAGAAGCTTGTATGCTATATCCTGGATTATGTTTTTTTGAAGCTACGAACGTTTCGGTCGGACGTGGAACCAAACATTCATTTGAATGGATTGGTGCTATCTGGCTTAATCTACCAGCCATTGCAATGGTTTGGCAAAATTTACTTAGCGAAGAAATAAAAATTGAAACAACACCATTAATTATTTCACAATCAAATGGTGAAGTTCAAGAAACCAAGGGTATAAGAATTAAAATTATTGATCCTAGTCAATACAGATCAGTCATGACAGGATTATTACTATTAAAACTTATTAAGGACTTGCATCCACAAGATTTTAAATGGCAGCCCTATCCTACCCAAGCAAATCCCAGTGGCGAAAATCACTTGTCCTTATTAATGGGAATACCTAATGCCCAACAATTATTTGATCAGCCACTACAAATTTGGCTACAGCATATCACAAAATTAGTTAGAGTCACCTACTGGCAAAAAGAAATTAGCCCTTATTTAATTTATCAGTAATTTTATAAACAACCAACTCCTGCATGCGAATAAAACTAAAAATAACTAACCAATTAATTTGGAACCTAATTTTAGGTTTTAGCTTTTTAATAATAATGAGCTTGTCAAGAATTGCAACTGGAATTGTTTTTAAAGCACCCGCTTCAGAAACGGGTTCAAATATGGAAGCATTTTTCTTGGGATTTAGATATGATTTAAGATATGTGGCTATAATCATGATGGTTGTTTTTATTTTAGGCTTGTTCAAAAAAACAAACCCATTCTCAAGTATACAAGGGAAAAAATGGGTGCTAGGTATCTGGTTATTTTTTAGCTTTAATTTGTTTATTTCATACGCAACTGATTTTGTTCACTTCGCCTATTTACATCAACGATTAAATGCAAGTATTTTAACCTACCTAGAAAATTTGGGCATCTCCACACAAATGATGTGGCAATCCTATCCTATCGTTAAAATTAGTATTGGATTTTTATTGAGCATGTTTGCATTTTATAAGTTTATACAATTCACTTATAATAAGGTTGCACAAAAAGTTACCACCACAAAGTCAAACCCGCTTACCCATATTTTATTTTTTTTACTATTTGCTTATTGCATTGTAGGCAATATCGTATATACGGGAGGACAGTATCCGCTTAGATGGAGTAATGCATATACTTTAGGGAGCGATTATAAAGCGAACCTTGCTTTAAATCCATTTCAATCCTTTTTTAGTACCCTAGATTTCAGAAATTCAAAGGTAGATATGGAACTGCTTGGTGAAAATTATGATGCGATAAGTGATTACTTGCAAATACCAATTGCAGAAAGAAATAATAAAACACTCAATTTCAAACGTACTTATACGCCAATTCAAAATGATTCCGTGGGTGGACAAATAAAAAATGTGGTTTTGGTCATTTGCGAATCATTCTCGATGTATAAAAGCTCATTAATCAATAATCCATTAGATGCAACACCCTACTTTAATCAAATGAGCAAAGAAGGCGTATTTTTTAATCGTGCATTTTCTCCGGCCTATGGAACAGCACGTGGTGTTTGGGCTGTGTTAACAGGCATACCAGATGTACAACCTGGTAAAACCTCAAGTCGTAACCCATTGGCTGTTGACCAACATACGATCATTACTGATTTTAAAAATCATGAAAAATTTTACTTCCTAGGTGGCAGTGCTAGTTGGGCGAATATCAGAGGTGTATTAACC